>JAYUVX010000088.1:0-6561 GCA_043753855.1 Myxococcales bacterium
GAGTTCATGCAACCCGATACCAACGCCGTCGTCGTCGCGTACTACCAGTCCGCGGTCACCATCGAGTTCCTGGTGCAAAACTACGGGTTCCCGAAGATCGTCGACGCCCTCAAGCTCTACGCGAAGGGCAAGGAGTCTCCGGAGGTCCTGCAGACGATCACCGGCAAGTCGATCGCGCAGCTCGACACCGACTTCCGCGCGTACCTCGACATCCGGCTCAAGCCCTACGCCGGCACCTTCAAGTTGCCGACCCGCGGCCTGGACGACGTCACCAAGCTCGAGATCGCCGCCGACGCCGCACCGCGCGATGCCAAGGCGCGTGCCGTGGTCGCGCTCGGCTACTACGACGCCGGCGATGCCGACAAGGCGGCCACCCAGGCGCAGGCCGCGCTGGTGCTCGATCCCAAGCAGCCCTACGCCCGCTACATCCTCGCGGAGGTCGCGCTGCATAAGAACGACGACGTGAAGGCCAAGGCGATGTTCGTCGGCCTGATCGCCGATGGCCACGACAACTACGACCTGCGCACCCGGCTCGCGCAGATCGCGCAGCAGGACAAGGACACCACCGAGGTCGAGAAGCAGCTGTGCGCGGCGAAGAAGCTCGACCCCGAGCGCAGCTACCCGTACCAGGAGCTCGCGACCCTCTACAAGAAGCAGAACCAGATGCCGAGGAGCCTCGCCGAGCTCGAGTACTACGCCTTCCTCGAGCAGATGGAGCTCGCCCCGCTCAAGGAGCTGATCGCCGAGTACACCAAGCTCGGTAACTGGGCCAAGGTGAAGACCTACGCCGACATGGCCACGTACATCTCACCCAGCGATCCCGAGGTCCTGATCGGCCTCGGCAAGTCCAGCCTCGAGCTCGGCGACGGCGTGCGCTCGCTGTTCGCGTACGACACCATGCTGGTGATGACCCCGGCACCGCGCCGACCAGCGGTCGTGCAGCTCGGCCGCGCGCGCGCGCTGCTGGCGATCGGCAAGAAGGCCGAGGCGAAGGCTGCGCTGCAGCTCGCGCTGCGGACCGAGCCCGAGAACGCCGAGCTCCTCGAGCTCAAGGCGAAGCTGAAGTAGCTGGGGGACGGTTTCAACTTGCGCAACTTGCGATCCGAAACCCCGCGGAATTGCTCAGGGCATTGGGGACGGTTTCAACGTGCGCAACCTGGGGCGGACGTCCGGCCTCGAGCTCGCGGACCGGCTCGGCGCGATGACTGACCGGCTCTCCACCCGGCAGCTCCTCGGCGCCGGGCGGCCACGCCGCACACAACTTGGCAACTTGAATTCGGCATTGATGGTCGCCAGTTCCTCGACCCGAAACCCGAGGTCGACCGTCACCGGATCTGCGCTGGCGCTGCGCTGCCGCTGCCGACCGCCGATGCCGTCGATGCCATCGATGCCGCCGACGCCGTCGACCGATGCCGATCACTGACCCCGATGTCGATGTCGATGTCGATGCGGACGGTCAATGGCCGATGCGGACGCCGGTGCCGAAGCGATCCGCGTGTGCTCATCCTACATCCATCGTCACGACACCGCGATTACGCAGGAGGTCGGCGCCACCCTGTACACGCGTTGGTAGCGACGAGGGCGCGCACTACTCGATGGCCGGTGCCCAGGCACGTACCAGGTGGATGGGCGGAGTGGAACGAGCGAAGTGGTGTCGACGTGATCTGCGTGCAAGCAGGCGCGGTCGTTGATAGATGGTCACCGCAGACGGCGCGCGCAATGGCACATCACGCACAAGCTGGATCGGCGGAGATCATGGTGTCTGAGCACGTAGCCGACACTGCGCGGCAGTGCACACGAACGGCGCATGGCCTGCTGGCATCGCCGCGTCGAACGGTGCGGCCCAACGAGTGGGCTCGGCTGAAGCAGAGCTCGGCAGTTCCGGACATCGGATACAGCGGCGCTGTGGCCGGCAGCTTGCGAACGCCTGGGTCAGGGTGCAGCCGTTCTTGTAGGAGCTGAGCGTGCTTGCTCACGGATCAAGGGTGGCCGACACGAACGCAGACGTGGGAACTGCGTGGACGTCGTAGACCGTGGCGGTGCTCAAGAACTGAGCGAGCTGAGACGGGTCGAACACGATCGCCAGGTGAGAGACGATCCAAGCGACACACGTGTCCTGGTTCTTCACGAAGACGGTGGAGCTCGGGTCCAGCACAAGTGTGGTGGGCGTGAAGTCCACGATCCGCGATGGATGGAGGAACCCGCGCGGAGGGGCACTCTGCACCACCGAGATCTCCGCGGTGCACTCCGCGTCTCGGAACACCGGCTGCAAGATGAACGCAACTACCGGGTAGTTGGGCATGCAGATCTCCGCCACGTTGGCGTCGACCTGGTGATAGTCCTGGAACGAACAAGCGAGGCCGAGCTGAGTATCGAACCAGCCCCGGAATTCGCGCGTACCGTCGGCGCCGCGCACGAACCGCGCCTTCAGGCGTGTTCCGCTGCGATTGCTGATCGCTTGCGGCGTGAGCGCACTCTCGACCTGTGACATCGGTTCGCCTCCGGCTTCGTCATCGAGCTGCGTGCACGCGGAGGAAGCAAACCAAGTACGAAAGCAAACGAGAACGTTGCCGAACGACTGCGCATGGACATCTCCGGGGGTGGGAGGACAACCGTGGGTGGACGGGCAACAAAATGCCGCAGCTTCGCTTCCCTTACGGTCCATTGCATCGAACGCGAGCGATGGCGAAGAGCGGCATCGCCCCCCGCGGCGAACATTTGCAGGTGTCGCGTTGAATAGCCGCATCGGTGACTTCGTACGAGACGTGTCCCGAGCGCGCGTCTCGGTGCCGAGCCACAGATCGACCGGGTGGCCGTTCCGTTCTCGAGGACGCGGTCCCAGTCCACCTGCTGCACCACGGGTCCGCACGGGTACAGCGCGCCGTGATCGTGGAGCGCCCGACTCGGCAGCGCCGCGAGGTCAGGAGCCAGCGCGAGCAGGGCGTCTTGCTCGAGCCGTCGCTGCTCGCCGAGGCACTCGAGCTATGGCGGACCGGGTCCGCGATGATCGCCCGGCTCTCCACCTGGTAGCTTCTCCGGCCGGGCACGCACTCCAGCGTTTCGGCTCGGGTACCGATCACGCACAACGGCAGGATCGTCGCGACTGCGCGCCCTCGGGACGCGAGTGTCCGCCGTTATACCCAGCGGGATTCGAGACGAACTCGTCAAAGACTCTACCGTTCTTCGCCAGCGTGTAGCGGAACACGTCGCTGTCGTGAACGTCGAATGCGAGCACGAGATGAGGTGAAACGGCTCTAGCGGCGTGCCTACTCGCGCAACGCGAGGGTCTCGCATGCCCGGATGAACCCGGGGCGCGGCGGCTCCTCGAACGACTCGACCGTGCAGGTGAGCACGAAGTCCTTGCCCTCCACGACCGCGGCACCGATGTATTGCTTGGCGTCCTTGAGCTCGCCCTCGATCATTCGCTTCGAGGTCTCGGTCGCATAGTAGAACTTGCCCTTGCCGCCCGCGATCTCGTGGTCCTCCAGCTTGCCGGGACGGGCCCGGTCCGCGATCTGGGATCGCAGCTGCTTGAAGGTGTGCTCGTCCTTCTTCCACCAGGTCACCGAGACGAACGTCCCGATTCCGCTGTGCTCGCCGTCCCTGGCGAGCCGGAGCGAGGTGTTGCCGGGCCCGGTCTGGGTCGGCTGGTTGGCGACGAAGCCGGCTGGCACCTGGAGCGCGAACCCCGGATCCTCGTTGTGGTACTCGATCGTCGACGCGCCACCCGCCGGCGTGGTGGCCGGCGTGGTGGCCGGCGCTGCCGGCGTGGCTGCCGTGGCTGCGGGTGCCGCCCCGCGTGCTGCTGGCTCGTCGGCCGTCTTGGCAGCACCGCCGATGGCCTCGGTCTTCTTGCAGGCGCCGGACGCCAGCAGCGTGACGAACAGGAGGGGACCGAGCGAGCCACGCAAGCCGAAGCCGCGCGAGCGTGAGGTGAGAGCGTATTGGGTCATGGCGCCGGGCATGTGCAGCAACCGCGCCGGCCGGCGAGGCTCGAAATCCCGAGTGTTGTGCCAGTCCTGTCACGCCGCGTGACAGGATTGACCGAGCCGGGCCGGGTGGAGTTGCGAGCGAAGGTCCGACCGCGAGGTCACAAGTCTACCTGCGCAACGCTGTTTGCGTCGCTGCGCAGCCGGACCATGCAAATGGTCAGCGATCCTCGCCGAGGTAGCGATAGAGGGAACGCACGCTGATGCCGAGCTGGGCGGCGGCCGCGAGTCGATCTCCGCCGGCACGGGACAGGGCGGCCTCGACGTAACGGGTCACGAACGCGTCGCGCGCATCGGCGAGCGGGCGGGTATCCTCGGTGGCCGGTGAGCCCTTCTCGGTGGCCGGCGCGAGCATCCCCGCGGTCGGCCGGGGCATGGGCACGATGGGGATGGCTCCGCCCGCCCCCCCGAGGCCGAGCTCGGGGACGCCGATGTCCTCGCCGTCGGCCATCACCGCCGCGCGTCGCATCGTCGCTCGAAGCTCGCGGACGTTGCCGGGCCAGTCGTGCGCGACGAGCGCCGCCCGCGCATCGGAGGTCAGCTGGCGCGGGGGCAGGCGCAGCTCGTGTTCGGCCTGGCGCAAGAACAGCCGCGCGAGCAGGACGACGTCACCGTCCCGAGCGGCGAGCGGCGGCAGCTCGATCGCGACCTCGCGCAGCCGGAACACCAGGTCCTCGCGAAACCGCCCTGCGCCGACCTCCGCGGCGAGGTCCTTGTGCGTCGCGCTGACCAGGCGGAAGTCGACGTGGCGAACCGCGGTATCGCCGATCCGGGTGATCTCTCGCTCTTGCAGGGCGCGCAGGAGGGCCGCCTGCATCGGCAACGGGCAATCGCCGATCTCGTCGAGGAACAGCGTCCCGCCGTGCGCCGCCTCGAGCTTGCCGATGCGATCCGCGGTCGCCCCGGTGAACGCGCCCTTCTTGTAGCCGAACAGCTCGGCCTCGAGCAGCGACGGCGGGACCGCCGCGCAACTCACCGCCACGAGCGGACCGACGGCGCGCGGGCTACCCGCGTGGAGCGCGCGCGCGACCAGCTCCTTCCCGGTGCCGCTCGGCCCGGTGACGAGCACCGAAAGATCGTACGGCGCGAGCTTCTCGATCGCACGCCGCACCACCCGCATCGCCGGACTGTCGCCGAGCAACGTGTCGGCCGGCACTGCCCGGGCGCGACGGCGCAGCTGCACGACCAGCGGGCTCGCCATGGCCGCGATCACCGTCAGCTCGGCGACCAGGGCTGCCGGGAGCGGCGACCGAACATCCTCGCGACCGACGAGCAGCGCCCCGACCACCTCGTGCCCGAGCGGCATCGGAACGCAGGCGAGCGATCGCAGGCGCAGGTTGGCCACCGAGTGGACGTGGGCGTATCGCGTCCCGACGGCACCGTCGTCTAGCTGGATCGGTCGCGCCGAGTCGAGCACGTCGCGCACCAGCGTGTCCGATAGCAGCGCCGCGGGATCCGCGAGCGGATTCCCCGCCGCACCGCGGGTGGCGATCACCTGGTAGCCGCCCGCTTCACGCGCCACGATCGCGCCGCCGTCGGCCTCGGACCACGCCACGGTCCAGTCGAGTAGGGCGCGCATCGCGTCCTCGGGCGAGTCGACGCCCGCCAGGACCGTGACGAGCTCGGCGAGCGAGGACCGCTTCGGTGCCGACGGTCCGGCTCGCGCCGGCGCGATCACGACCTCGACTCCGTCGACCCGCTGCGCCACCCCGATCACGAGCCCAAAACGCGCGAGATCGGCGCGTCGTACCAGCACCAGCCCCGCGCGGCGATCGATCACCGCCCATTCGTCAGGCAGCCCAGGAACGCAGACGTCGCTGGCCTCGCTCGCCCCGATGCTCGTCAGGTCACGGATCAAGCGCGCGCGGATCGATGTACGGTCCGGCAACGTGACGCGGAGTTCGAGCTCGGCCTGGTCCATCGATGGATATGTGGTCGAGCAACGGCTCGGCGTTGGCGGTTCCGCGCGAGTCTACCGCGCCCGCTCGCCAGCCGGTGAGGCGGTCGCGGTCAAGCTGCTCGCGCCCGCCGCCGCACTCGACGATCCTCGAGCGCGGGACCGGCTGCGGCGTGAGGTCACCGCGCTCGCGAGCATCCACCATCCCCGCGTCCTGCCGCTGCTCGCGCACGGCGAGGACGCCGAGCTCGGACCCTACCTCGTGACGCCGCTCGTGGTCGGCCGGACGCTGCGCGAGCTGATGGCCGACTGGCGCCCGAGCCCGGCCGCGGCCACGCTGGTCGCGGGAGCGCTCGCGGATGCGACCGCCGCGGTCCACGCCGCCGGGCTCGTGCATCGCGATCTCAAGCCCGAGAACGTGATGTGCGGCGACGACGGCCACCTCGTGCTGATCGACCTCGGCCTCGCGCTCGGGGTCGGCGACACCCGCTACACCGAGGAGGGAGCCGTCGCCGGCTCGGCGCCGTACATGGCACCCGAGCAGATCGAAGGCTGTGAGGTGACGCCGGCGAGCGACCTCTGGGCGGTCGGCGTGATCCTCTACGAGCTCGTCGCCGGTCGACGTCCGTTCCAGCGCGCGTCCGCGAGCGAGGAGGTCGCCGCGATCCTCGCCGG
>JAYUVX010000089.1:0-2100 GCA_043753855.1 Myxococcales bacterium
CGTGTTCGAGCAGCCGTGCCAGCCGCGCGACTACGTCAAGCGCGTGATCGCGCTCGGCGGCGACACCGTCGAGGTTCGCTGCAACGTTGTGTACGTGAACGGCAGCCCCATGCCGAGCGAGCTCGTCAAGGCTGCCGAGACGTACCAGGACTACGACGCGTACAATGGTGAGTGGCACATTCGCGAGTGCAGCCGCTATCGCGAGACGATCGGCGACCACACCTTCGACGTGTTTCACGACAGCGAGCGCCCGAGCCGCAGCGAAGCGCCCGACATGAGGGACTTCCCGCTCGATACCGTGCTGCGCAATTGCTCGAACGAGCAGGACCTCGAGAGCACAACGGTCCCGGCACAGGCACCCGGCAAGATCGTCGAAACCCCGGCGAGCGCACCCTGCGCGCCGCAGCGCCACTTCGTCGTGCCGGCCGAGCACATCTTCGTGATGGGCGACAACCGTTCGAACTCGAACGACTCGCGCTACTGGGGCGCTGTCCCGGTCCGCAACGTCAAGGGCAAGGTCACCGGCATCTGGCTGCCGCTTCGCCGCTTCGGCTCGGTAGACTAGAAGGATAGGCTGATCGCTACGTCCCGCGCGTCACGGCACGACCGGTGCGATACCAGCCGTTTGACGCGTGCTCCACATCCGGGCATGTCCATGCATCCGGCACTCACGATCGGCTCCATGACGAGCACCACGGCGGCGTCACAATTGCTCGCGATCGTCTCGAGACACTCGGTTGGCCCGAGGGGTGGAGTAGTCGCTCGCCGCTCAGACGTCCGCGTCGCGGACAGGTGCAGCAAGTAGCGCAAGTTGAAACCGTCCCCGGTCCTCACCAGTGGCGCTTGCGGATGTCGCGGAGCCACGCATTCACGGCTTGCACCGCAATGACCGGGGGGTCCGGCGGGACCACCGCGGTGCGCCAGGCGTTGTCGATGGTGTCGATCACGTCGGCCAGCCGGCCGCGCCACGCGGCGGCGTGCTGTGCCTCGAGCTGCGAGCGCTCGCCGATGCGCTTGATCGCAAGGAGCTCGTCGACCTCGCTGGGAACGTGGTCGCGGAGCCGCTCGAGATCGATCACGAGCTCGCCGCGCGCGAGCAGGTGGATGCCGGTGGCAGCGGTGCGGAGCACATAGAGCGCGCGCTTTGCGGTGGTTTCTCGTCGAACAGCCGCAGCTCGCCGAGGAAGCGCTCGAGGTAATTGCCGTTGCCCTTGATCGCACCGCGCAGCACGGGACCGAGCTCGTTGCTGCCGTAGTCGAGCTCGACGCCATCGATGACCTCGATTCGCTCGCCGGGATCCTCGGTGGGATCGAGGCCGACCAGAGAGGACGTCGGTGCGATGTGCACGCACCTGAGATCGAGGTCGCTGTCGGGCGACGGAAACCCGTAGGCGTGCGCTCCCGAGAGGTAGACGACGAGGTGTTTGCGCTCCGCCGCGCGCGCCGCGAGAAACGGCCTCGCCACTGCCTGCTGATGCCTGCTGAGGACCGACCAGGGATCATTCATCGAACCGCGCCTCCGGTGGAACAGGTGCGAGATCGCCCCACGGCCCCGGGGTACCACCGATCCAGCGGCGCGCCGCCTCGTCGCGCGCCGCACGCAGGACGGCGGCCGCGGTGGCATCTGGGTGGCGAGGCAGGGGACTGGTGGCGCGAGCGGCCTAGAGCTTCGGGGTGAGCTCGCGCGCGCGAGCCATGACCTCCGGCATTGGCAGCTCGCCTCGCTTGATCGCGAGCAGGGTCGATCGCAGGGCCTCGGAGACGCGCACGTCGGGCGGTTCGGCCCCCAGCCAGCGGATCGCCGTGTCGAGCAGCCCGATCAAGTTGTAGGCGTTCTTCGGCCGCAGGTCGCGCGGCAGCTCCAGGTGGGTGCCGGCGGCCGCGCGCAGCGATGCCCAGTCGTTGGCGGCGATCGCGCCTTGATCGTACATCGAGCGATACAGCTGCTTGATGTAGTCACGTGCTCGGGCGATCGCGTCCGCGCGCGTCGGTGCGGCGAGCTGCGCGCCGTCAGCGAGTCGCTCCGCTGCGGCTCCCAGCTCGAGTGCCGGGTCGTCGCGGAGCCAGATGACGCGCGGGCGATCGTCGACGAGTACGCGG
>JAYUVX010000090.1:0-52869 GCA_043753855.1 Myxococcales bacterium
CAACCGCCGCGCCGGTGATGGCGTGGCCGCTGCTCACGACAGTCCTGCGGTCCCGCCTTCGCGACACATCGCCGCCAGTGCGCGGAGACGACGCGACGACTGCGGGCCGTTGTACGGGTTCGCGGGATCCCAGGCGTAGCCCGCGAGCACCGAGCAGATCATCCGATGAATCTGCGGCTCCTTGTTCGGATAGAAGATCACGTCCTGCAAGGTCAGGTCGTACCAGCCGTTGACGAACGTGCGGAACGTCTCGATCCCGAACATCAGCGGCTCGGCGAACCCGGTCTCCCAGTTCACCGCCTCGCCGCGGAACTGGCGATCGAGCAGGCCGGCCGCGAGCTTCGCGGAGTGCAGCGCGATGGTCACGCCCGACGAGAACACCGGATCGAGGAACTCCGCGGCATTGCCGAGCAGCGCGAAGCCGGGGCCGTGCAAGGTCTTGACGTTCGCGGCGTAGCCGATGATCTCACCGACCGGGCGGACCGTCTTGGCGTCGCGCAGCAGCGAGCGCAACTTGGGCTCGTCGGAGATCGTCGCCCAGTACTTCTCCTCGTCAGTCCCGGTGTACTGCGCGAGGTGCTCGCGGGTGCCCACCACGCCGAGCGAGCTGGTGCCATTCGGAAACGGGATCAGCCACGACCACACGTCGCGCTTGGTGGGGTGGATGCCGATCCGGATCTTCTGGCGATCGAACCCACCCGCGACGATGTTGTCCTGCACGTGGCAGAACCGCGCCGCGCGCACGGGAAACTCGGATGGCTTCTCGAGATCGAGCAACCGCGCGAGCGTGCGACCGAAACCACTCGCATCGAGCACGAACTTCGGCGTGTAGGTCTCCACGGCGCCGGCCTCGCTGCGCACGGTGACCGTGGGCTGCTCACCGGCGGTGACCGCCGTGATCTCCACGCCGTGGCGAACGGTCGCACCGAGCTTCGCGGCCTCCTTCGCGAGCAGCTGATCGAACTCGGAGCGCACGACCTGGAACGTGAACGGCGCACCCGGCGTGAACTTGTTCGCGAAGTTGAACTCCTCGTACTGCTCACTCCAGACGAAGGTCGCTCCATTCTTGAACTGGAAGCCGCCGGCGACCACCGCGTCGAGCAGGTTGGCTTCCTGCAGCAGCTGCGTGCTGTACGCGAGTAGGCTCTCGCCGATCGAGAACCGCGGAAACTGCTGCTTCTCGAGGACCAGCACCTCGTAGCCACGTTGCGCGAGGAGCGCGGCGACGACCGAGCCCGCCGGCCCGGCGCCGACGACCAGGACGTCTGGAGCGAACGCGGACATCGATCTCAGGTCCCCTGCGGAGCCGGTGCCGCTGCAGGAGCCGGTGCAGGTGCCGGTGCAGGCGTCATCAGCGCGGCGGCCAGAGCGTCATCCTTCAGCAGGTTCTCGACCGCCTCGGAGAGCGAATTCGAGAGCGCCTCGTTGTAGTTCTCCGGATTGTGCGAGCGGCCCCAGCGCTTGCTGGTGCCCACGTAGGTCCTGGACCACTCCGGGGTGGCGCCGTGGCGCACCGTCACCCGGAGCCGCGCGAGGCCCCTGAACATCCCGCCCTCGTCGACGCGGAACTCGAGGAGGTCCACCTCGATCATCGCCGCGGGCTGCTCGTTGAGCCGTGCGCCCGCATTGCGCAGCATCAACCCGAGCCGGTTGCTGCAGTACTGCGCGACGTTATCGCGCGTTCGCACGACCGTTCCGCTGTCCTCGTCGGTGCCGACCATCGTGGGATCCGGTCGGACGTCACGCACGCCGAAACCGATCGGCACGGTGGCGAGCGCCTGGCCGACCGAGCTCGCGGGCTTGACCGTGGTGTCGGCGTCCTTCCACGCGAGGTTCAGGGTGTGGAGCGAACTGCTACCGCAGGCGGCGGTCGCGAGGACAACAGCGGCGAGGAGGATGCGCATCGGGCAAGCCATACCACGATGCCCTACCGCGAGGGCCCGGATCGGGGGCGTCCGAGGTCCTGTGACGGGCGACCTCGCGCACACCGGCCGGATGACGATTACTTGATCGAGCCGACGTCGATGAACGGCTTGCCATCGAGCGTCACCGTCGAGCCGCCGAACTGGAACGCGAGGCTGAACGGTTCCTTGTTGGTGCCGCCCGCCCACAAGTTGTTTCCGGTGACGATCGTGACCATGCCCGCGCTGACGAAGTTCTCGAACTTCCCGCCCGCCTTGACCGCCGGGTTGATCCCGAAGTCGACGATGCCGACTTCGTTCTTCATCGCGCCCGCCGCGTCGTAGAACGGCTTCACGGCATCCCAGCCCGACTTCGCGGTGATCGTGGTCAGCTTGCCGGCCTTGAACTCGGCGGTGACGCCGAGGATCTCCTTGTCCATCGAGACCATGCGGTCATCGACGATCTTGCCCTCGGCGGTGCCGGGGACCACGGTCATGTAGACCTCGCCCGCCGGGAGCCACGCCTGCACGCCGGGACCGCCGGCCTTCGCGTCGGCATCCGAGATCACGCCATCGCTGACCAGCACCTTGCGGCCCTTGATCTTGACCTTGAAGTCGGTGCCGTTCGCCATCGTGATGTGGAGCTCGCCGCCCTTGGCGAGCTTGTCCTGCATCGTCTTGGCCGTGGTCTCTACCGCCGAGTAGTCGGCGCCGAGGCCGGCCCAGAACACCGTGGTGAGCTCCGCCTCGGAGAGGCCGAGTGCCTTCGCGCGCGACGGCGATGGTGCCATCCCATTCGACAGCTCGATCTGGCGGACGTTCCGCTTGCGCAGCGTCTCTCCGATGATCTGGTTGGCCTTGGTCCGCGCGGTGCGGCGCGCCGGCGTCAGCTTCTCGTAGATGCTCTCGTCGCGCACGGCGGGCAGCGCGATGATCACGTTGACGACCTTCGCGAGAGCGAGCGCGCCGGCGTCGGTCTTGCCGTCGTACTTCTCGTCGACGCCCGCGAGCTCCTTCTTCGCGGCGGACTCCGACCACACGGTCAGGATCGGAAACGCACCGCGCTTGCGCACGGCCACCGCGAGCTCCTCGAGGAACACCATGTCCGCAGGCCCGCCGGCGACCTCGACGATCTCCCCCTCCTTGACGTTCGCGGTCTTGCCGACGATGCGGTCCGCGAGCTCCACGAAGTTCGGCGTCGCAGCAGCGACCGGCTTTGCCGGCTGCGCCATGCTCGTCATCGTTCCGGCCGCCAGCGCCGCCAACACTACACCCAGCTTGATCTTGGTCATTGACCCGGGTGTTACCATGGCAGTGGCATGACAGTGGATGTCGCGACCCTGCTGGTTGCCTGCCAGGATCGAAAAGGTCTGGTCGCATCGCTCGCCCAGGTGCTCTACGGACACGGCGCCAACATCCTCGATTCGGACCAGCACTCCGATCCGGTCGCCGGGATGTTCTTCCGATACCCGCCCGGCGCAGGAAGCTGCGGTGGTCGAGCTGATCGAGCGCGAGCGCATCGATCTCCTCGTGCTCGCGCGCTACATGCAGATCCTGTCGGCGGAGCTCGTCGCGAGGTATCCGTCAAGGATCATCAACATTCATCACTCGTTCTCCCTGCGTTCGTCGGCGCCAACCCGTACAAGCAGGCCTACGAGAAGGGCGTCAAGCTGATCGGCGCCACCAGCCACTACGTGACCGCGGAGCTCGATCAGGGTCCGAGCAACGAACAGGCCACGATCCTGCTGTATGCGGGCAAGACAGTCGTCTTTGACTAGGGTTCGCGATTACCATCGGCCCGTCGATGCCCAATCGTGTCGAGACCGATCTTTCCGTCCAGCGGTTCGCGTTCGTCGGAGATGACGACGGCCGCCGGCTGGTGTTCCCGCGCACCGAGACGCACAACATCGAAGGGCGCTCGGGCAGCGTTGCCTATGGCGTGCAGGACGCACTGTTCGAGGGGCTCGAAGGCCGCCTCGACACGCTGCGCTGGACCGCCGATGGCGCCTCGTTCGGTTCGGCCTGGATCCGCGATGACTCCGGTCGATTCGACATCGAGGCCGAACGCGTGGAGATGCCGCGCGGGATCATGCTCACGCGCGCACAATCCGGCGTCGAGCTGGTGGCACCGCACGTCTCGTTCTCGGAGATGAAGCTCGCGATCACCGGTCCGTTCGGCCGCAGCGGAGAGAAGCGCCCGCCCGCCACCGACGCAGGGCCCCGGCTGCGCCAGGATCGGCTGACGTTCCTCGACTCGCTGAGCGGCCAGATCAACCTGACCGTGAAGGTCGTGCTCGATCTGCCGGTGCTCGGCAAGCGCACGCTCGATCAGGCGCTCAAGCTCCCGATCCAGGAGGGCCAGCTCGACTTTCGCGCCCTCGAGGAGAGCCTCGACTGGCTCGAGGGCAAGTTCATCGACATCGACGCCGAGGGCGATCGCCTCGTGCTGTCGTGGAAGGTGCCGATCTTCGGGTCGCATCGCGATCTGATCTCGTGGCAGCTCGACGACGAGGCCGCCACGATGGCGAAGTTCGGCAAGGTGCCGGTGCGCTCGCTCGTAGACTTCCGCACCAAGGCCGGCCGCGCGGACGACACCGCGAAGCCCGACGACAAGAAACGCAAGACGCTGCAGGCGCTCTCGATCGAGGGCATCGACATCGCGATCGGCTTGCTCGCCCCGCGCTCCCTCGAGATCGGCAATGGCCTCATCATGTTCGGCGGCGACGATCAGCCGGGCATGGTCGATCTCGAGGTCACCGGCGACATCAAAGATGTCGGCCCCGGCCAGCTGACCGGCGCGATCGGGTCGATCGACACCACGATCAAGGATCTGCGCCTCGGCCCGGTGCTGCTCACGGCGGACCGCCTCCACTTCGATGGCCTCGATCGGCTCGAGGTGACGTTCGATGGCTTCCGCCCGGTGAAGCTCACGATGATCATCCACCGCGTCACGGCCATGAACCTGGCGATGCGCGTCGGCGGCGATCGCTGACTATTTCGATCTCGGGCAGTCGATCGCTTCGAGCGTGCCCTCGAGGCTGATCGGGTATGTGCTGATCGTGCCGGAGCCCGCGAGCGTGATCGCCATCGTCGGGCCATCCTTGCCACTGCCCTGCGCGCCGGTGGTCAGCTTCAGATCCTTCGCAGCCTCGCTGGTACCTTGCACGGGTTTCTCGAACCAGGTGCCCGACAACGTCCACGTCCACGTCCCGGTGTGGCGCTGCACCACCACCTGTGACCACGGTGTGACCGGCGAACAATCCTTCGGGCCGGTCGAGAGCGTCACGTCGTCGCCGTCGAGCGTGGCGCTCTTGATCTCGAGCTTCTTGCCCGCCACCGTCACGGTCGCCGCGGACACGTGCACGTCTTTCGGTACCCCGGCGCCATCGGGCGGCTGATCACCGCAGCCGAGTGCGACCAGCGAGCCCTCCGCCGTCAGGAGCTTGCCCGCATCGTCATCGGTGATCTTCTGGAGCTCGATCTCGACGTTCACACCCTTGTCGGTGGGCTCGGTGATCCGGGCCGTGCTGTAGGTGGCCTTTGTCGGATGGCCCGCGGTCCACAGGTCGGTGAGCTTGATCGTGTGCGTTCCATCGGGGGCGAGCTGCCGGCGCAGCGTGGTCACGAAGTGGGTCGCGCCCTGCTGCGAGTTGGTCACGCCGCCGAGCAGTTCCTCGCAGGAGCCCTCGAGATCGCCCACGAACAGCCGCCATTGATCCGGCGACACGCGTTTGATGAACGCGCGGGTCATCTTCACCGGCTTGCCATCGCGGATCACCACGAACTTGTCGAACCCGGTGATCGGCTTGACCTCGTCGCGCGTGCTCGAGCCCTTGTCGACGACCTTCGGTGCCGGGTCCGACTTCCTGCACGCGGTGAACAGGACGAGGATCGCGAGGATCTTCACGCGCGCAACCTAGCAGAGCTCAGCGGGGGCCCACCATGTCCGCGGGCCTGACCCAGGCGTCGAACTGCTCGCCGGTGACGAACCCGAGCGCGATCGCCGCCTCGCGCAGCGTGGAGCCCTGGTGGTGCGCATGCTTCGCCACCCTGGCGGCCTTGTCGTAGCCGATGTGAGGCGCGAGCGCGGTCACCAGCATGAGGCTGCCGTGCAGCTTGCGATCAATTTCCGCGCGGACCGGCTCGATGCCGCGCGCGCAGTGCTCGTCGAACGAGGCACACGCATCGCCGATCAACCGGACCGATTGCAGCGCGGCGTGGACGAGCAGCGGCTTGAACACGTTGAGCTCGAAGTTACCCATCGCTCCGCCGATCGAGATCGCGACGTCGTTGCCCATCACCTGACAGCACACCATCGTCATCGCCTCACACTGGGTCGGGTTGACCTTGCCAGGCATGATCGAGCTGCCGGGCTCGTTCTCCGGGATCGTGAGCTCGCCGAGGCCACTACGCGGTCCGCTCGCGAGCCAGCGCACGTCGTTCGCGATCTTGATCAGGCTGGTCGCCAGCGTCTTGATCGCCCCGTGACAGCAGACCACCGCATCGTGGGATGCGAGCGCGGCGAACTTGTTACCCGCCGTGACGAACGGCCGGCTGGTCAGCCGCGCGAGCTCGTGTGCGACAGCCACGGCGTAGTTCGGATGCGTGTTGAGCCCGGTGCCCACGGCGGTGCCGCCGAGCGCGAGCTCGTGGATCGCGGGCAGCGTCGCGCGGATCGCCGTGACCCCGTGATCGAGCTGCGCGACCCACCCGCTGATCTCCTGGCCGAGCGTCAAGGGCGTGGCGTCCTGCAGGTGGGTGCGCCCGATCTTCACGATGTCAGCGAACGCGACGGCCTTGGCATCGAGCGTCTCGCGCAGCTGCATCAGCTTCGGCAGCAGGTGAGAATCGACCCGCGCGGCGAGTGCCACGTGCATCGCCGTCGGGAACACGTCGTTGCTGCTCTGGGACAGGTTGACGTGATCGTTCGGATGCACGGGTGCCTTCTTGCCTCTGCCCGCTCCCGCGCGCTCGTTCGCGAGGTTGGCGATCACCTCGTTGACGTTCATGTTGGTCTGCGTGCCGCTGCCGGTCTGCCACACGACGAGCGGAAACTCGGCGTCATGATCGCCGCGGATCACTTCGTCGGCAGCGTCGGCGATCAAGGTGGCGATCTCGATCGGCAACAGACCGAGCGCGGCATTGACCCTCGCCGAGGCCTTCTTGATCGTGGCGAGCGCGGCGATCACCTCGCGCGGCATGCGCTCGCTGCCGATCCGGAAGTTCTCGAGCGAGCGCTGCGTCTGCGCGCCCCACAGTCGCGCTTCATCGACCTCGACATTGCCCATGCTGTCGGACTCGGTGCGCGTGGTCATGAACCAGGATTACCACCCCGCGCTGCACACGGGCGTATGCAGCCCCCCGGTTCGACCGGTCACCTCTCCATGATCGCGCGCCACGAGCCTGGAGGCGCTCCCCGGCGTCAGCGCGTACCGTCGCCGAGCTCGTACAGCCGGATCCGGTCGGGGGACGAGACCGCAGCCACTACGCGGATAGCGCTCGAACGCGATGCCGTCGAGGATCCTGTCATCGGTAACGGCCACGCGCACCGTGAGCTCGTATGGCAGCTCTCCGCGCAAGGCCCCGCGCCAGACCTCGAGCGGCTCGTGCTGCGCGGCAAACGCGTCCCAGTAGCTGCCGGCATGAAACGCCGCGAGCCGGGAGTCATCCGCGCCCAGATCAACGAGATTCAAATGTCTTCGTCGGCGTGCTGCGGCCGCGTGCCCTGCGAGCGCAGCCTGTGCACGCGACTGACCGCATCGGCGAAGCCGGGGTCACGCTTGGCGACCATCTCGAAGTAGTAGAGCGCCTCGCCGACGTCGCCGATCGCCTCGTAGGTCTGGCCGATCTCGTAGTAGATGCTCTGCCGCTCGCGCTCGGTCGGCTCCGCGTGGAGGCCGGCCTTGAACTGGTTGATCCCCTCGGACGGATTGCCCTGATCGCGGAGGCACATGCCGATCATCACGCGGCAGTTGACCTCGCGGCCCGGTACGCGCAGCGCCTTCTCGAAGGCCTTGATGGCCTCCTCCATCAGCCCCATCTCCTTGTAGGCGAGGCCGAGATCGTAGTGCGTCTCGGCGTCGGACTCGTCGACGGGGTTCTCGAGCATGACGGTGGGAACGCGCTTGCTCTTCGGAACAGGCACGTTGGACACCGAGTCCACATCCTCGAGCTCGTCAGCTGCGACCTCCTCGATCTCGTCGAGATCGATTGCATCGGTGGAGAGCGACGGCAGCTCCTGCTCGATCGACTCGTGCGGGACCTCGATGGCCTCCTCCCCGTGCGCGAGTGCCTCGACCTCGCGGAGCTTCGCGAGGATCAGCCGGTGAGTCGGGTGACGCTGGTAGAGCACGTGAAGGACGTCGAGCGCCTCCTGGTACATGCCCTGCCCCGTGTAGAAGTCCGCCTCGTCGAGATCGTCCTCGACCAGGCTCTCCGCGAGCGGCTGCTCGGCCAGCGGATCGTCGGCGAGCTCGGACTGACTGGTATCGACGACATGCGCCTGCGTGGGATCGTACGGCGGCGTGTGCACGGCCTCGGTGCCGTACGGGTCGTAGCTGCCGGAGACCGAGAGCGAGGGATCGTAGTCGTGCGACGTGTGCTCGCCCCCGTTCTCACTCGGCCGCGATGGCAGCTCGGTGTCGTCGAACCCGTTGGGGTAGCCATTCGGTGCCGTCCCGTCTTTTGGGACGGCCGCATCGAACGCGCGTGCGTCGTCGGGATCGAACGATAGATCGCTGCCTGCGAGCTCGGCCGCGACCTCGGAGTCGATGTCCTCGCTGAGCGCATCGTCGTCGAGCTGCGCGTCCACGGCGTTGTAGACAGCCTGATTTCTGTACGCGTCCGGCGGCTGATTCCACTGCGAAGGGCTATCGACCTCCACTGGATCATCGAGCTCGTCGCTCGGCATGTTCGCGAGCGCCTCGGCGTGCTCGGGCGAGATCTGGCGCGTCGACTGCGCCGGGTCGTAATCGAAGTTTTCGTCGAAGCCCTGCGGGCGCTGCGGCGGGCGACCGGGTGCGGGGCTCCCGTGCGCGACGCGGCCACCGACCAGCTCGCTCGGATCGAACTCGTCGACCGGATCGCGTGGACGGGCGATGCCCATCGAGCGACTACCGCCGCTGCGCGGACTATCGTCGAGCGCGAGCTCTTCCAGATCGGGATCGAGTGCCGCGACACCGCCGCCGCCCACGTACTCGACCTCCGCGGACACCGAGCTGAGGCGCGCGACACGCAGCCGGAACCGACGCGCGAGATCGAAGGCACCGGTGTGCGTGCCGTTCATCGCCAGCAGCTCGTGCAGGTACGCCTCGGCGCGATCCGGATCGCTGGGTGCGATCACCTCGGCGAGCTTCAGTAGCTCGACCTCGGCCTCGTGCTCGCGGCCCTGCGATACGAAGATGTCCTTCAGTCGCTCGTGCGCCTC
Source organism: Myxococcales bacterium (assembly GCA_043753855.1). Taxonomy (GTDB): domain Bacteria; phylum Myxococcota_A; class Polyangia; order Haliangiales; family Haliangiaceae; genus JABFXX01. The sequence continues at coordinate 9,328 of JAYUVX010000090.1, forward strand.
GACGTTCTCCGGATCGAGCGTGAACACGCGGCGCAGGTGATCCACGGCCTTCTGGTGCAGGCCGTACTTCACGTAGACATCGGTCTCCGCGAGGATCTTCGAGATCTCCTCGGCGTGCTGCTCGCCAGCGGCGGACATCGAGCGCGGATCGGGCGCGGGCTCCATGTCGGCGGAGAAGTCCGCGTCGTCGTACTCGGGCAGCGCGAAGTCCACGCCCGAGAGGCTCTGCTCGTCGACCAGTGGCATCGAGCCCGTCATGTTCGCCGCTGGCGGCGCATGGAACGCTGGGATGTCCCCGGTGAGGTTGAACTTCGCGCCAGCGGTGGCCGCGCGGATCTCCTGCGGAAGCGGCGTGACCGCGCGCGACGGCGGCACCGCAGGACGCGACGGAGGCGGCGGGCCTGCGGCGGGCGGTGCCTTCTCGGTGGCGAGGAAGTCCTTCGCGTCCGGATCGCTCGGGACGAACTCGAGGATCTTGCGGAACACCTCGGTCGCCTTCTCGCGCTGCTTGTTCTCGATGTGAACCCGCGCGAGCTCCTTCAGCACGCTCACGGTCTTCGCCTTCTGGTCGAGCGCCTGGAACGCCTGTGCCAGCAAGCCGAGCGTCTCGACGTCGCGCGGGTCCGCCTTGAAGCACGCCTGGAGCTTCTGCAGCGCGCGGCGCGGATCGTTGCGGCGCAGGTAGAGACCGGCGAGCTCGCGATTCAGCGCGTGATTGTCGGGCTTGTGCCAGAGCAGGCGCTCGGCGACCTTGAGGAAGTCATCTTGACGTCCTTGCCGGCGCAGCTGTTCGCAGGCGACGGAGAACTCGCTCGCGGCTTCCTCGACGAGGCCTTCCTTCGAGTACAGCTCGGCGAGCTTGATGCGCGTGGCGATGTTCTCGGGATCGAGATCGACGAGCTTCTTGACGGTGGCGAGTGCTTCCTTCGTGTTGCCTTCGCGATGGAAGTGCGCGGCGACCGACTCGAAGTGCTGCATCGCATCGGACATCAGGCCGAGCTGCCGATAGAGCTCGGCGAGCTTCAGGATCACGTCGACGAGCCGCGGGTCGAGCTTGAGGATCTGCTTGTAGACCGCGACGGCCTTCAGGAAGAAACCTTGCTCGTGATAGAAGCTTGCGACCTTGAGATAGGTCTCCGTGGCGTTCTGCTTCTCGCCCTTCTTGGCGTAGAGGTCGCCGATCTTCAGCCAGACGCGGACGTCCTTCGGATCTTCGCCGACGATCCGCAGGTACTCCTTCACCGCCTTGTCGATCTGTCCCTTATCGACAAACTTGCGGGCCGCATCCATGACCTTTTCTTTGTTGAAGGCCACGGGTAGCTAGGAGCTCCTGGTGCGTCTCATCACGTGCACAGGCACACGAAAATATGCCCCGCTCATTGGAAAAGGGTACGGCGTGGCGCGCTAGCGGGTCAAGGAAAACCACGAGCATTTCCCGGACCTTGCGCAAGCTGCGCGCACATGTAATCACTGCCCGGTCGTGGAGGTTGCGCACGGGTACGCCGTAACCAACGTCAGGCAGCCGACGAACGCTCCGCGAGCAAGCGTGCGACGAAGCCGGTATCGAAATCGCCTCGGATAAAATCTGGGTTGTTGATGATCCGCCGCAAGAACGGGATGTTGGTTCGCGGCCCTTCGATGACCATCTCGTCGAGACAGCGTCGGGCGCGACGGATCGCAGCCATCCGATCGACGTCGTGAACGATCACCTTGGCGAGCAGCGAGTCGTAGTTCGGCGGCACCACGTAGCCTGCATACACGTGGGTGTCTACGCGCACACCCAGTCCGCCGGGCATGTGTAATGCCGTGATCTTGCCAGGCCACGGCGCGAACGAGACCGGATCCTCGGCGTTGACGCGGAGCTCGATCGCGTGCCCGCGCGGCTTGCGATCCTCGGTGTGATCGAACGAGAGCGGCTCGCCCGCGGCGATCTTGATCTGCTCGCGGACCAGATCGAGGCCCGTGACCAGCTCGGTCACCGGGTGCTCGACCTGCAGCCGCGTGTTCATCTCCATGAAGTAGAAGCTGCCGTCGGTGTCGAGCAGGTACTCCATCGTGCCGACGTTGGTGTAGCCGATCGCCGCGATCGCCTTCACCGACGCTTCGCACATCTTCTTGCGCGTCTCCTCGGGGAGCACAGCGCTCGGCGCCTCCTCGATCACCTTCTGGTGGCGGCGCTGGATCGAGCACTCGCGCTCGTTGAGGTGCGTGTAGTGACCGTGCTTGTCGCCGATCACCTGGATCTCGATGTGGCGCGGCCTCTGGCAGTACCGCTCCATGAACATCTCGGGGTTGCCGAACGCCTGCTGCGCCTCGTTCCGCCCCATCGACCACGCCTCGAGGAGCTTCTCCTTCTCGTGGACGATCTTCATGCCGCGACCGCCACCGCCGGCGCTCGCCTTGAGGATCACGGGGAAGCCGATCCGCTGCGCAGCCTCGAGCAGCTGGATCTCGTCGTGGATCCCGCTCGTGCCCGGCAGCATCGGCACGCCGGCCTTCGCCATCGCCGCGCGTGCGCTGATCTTGTCGCCCATCAACCGCATCGCATCGGGCGACGGGCCGATCCAGGTCAGTTTGCACTTCCGGCAGACCTCGGCGAAGTCGGCGTTCTCCGAAAGGAAGCCATAGCCGGGATGGATCGCATCGGCGCCGGTGACCTCGGCGGCCGAGATGATCTGCGGGACGTTGAGATAGCTCTTCGCCGAGGGGGGCGGTCCGATACAGACCGCCTGATCCGCGAACTTCACGTGGAGCGCATCGGCATCGGCCGTGGAGTACACGGCCACCGACTCGAGCCCGAGCTCCTTGCACGCGCGGATCACGCGCAGTGCGATCTCTCCGCGATTGGCGACGAGGACCTTGCGAAACATGACTGGGACCTACGCGATCTTGAACAGCGGCTGTCCGTACTCGACCGAGGCGCCATCCTCGACGAGGATCGCGACGACGATGCCCGCGGCATCGGACTCGATCTCGTTCATGAGCTTCATTGCCTCGACAATGCAGAGCACGGCGCCCTTGTCGACCTTGTCGTTGAGGCTGACGTAGTTCGGCGAGTCCGGGTTCGGCTTGCGATAGAACGTGCCCACGAACGGCGACGTCACCACGTGCGACTTGTCATCGACTGGCGGTGCCGCGGCGGGCGTGCTCGCAGCTCCAGCGGCGATCGTCGCGGCCATCTGGTGCGGGGCGTATTGCGCGGACGCCTGCATCGGCACCGGTGCCGCGTAGTGCTGGACGTTGCTCTCGCGACGCAGGGTCACCGTGGTGCCCTCCGATTCTACGATCAGCTCGCTCAGGTGGTGCTCGGTGAGAATCTCGGCCAGGCCACGCGCGATCTCGACGATCGGCTTGCCACCACCGTCTTGATCAGCGTCGCCCTTGGCTTTTTTTGCCATTGCGAGGCGTAGCTTCCACATGCGAGAGGGCCGCGTCCAGTCCCAGGTAGTAGCTTTGTGCGCCGAAGCCGCAGATCTGGCCGATACACTTGGCGGCGGTCAGCGAGACCTGCCGAAATGGCTCGCGCGCGTGCAGGTTCGACAGGTGCACCTCGACGGCGGGCAGCGCCACCGCATCGAGTGCATCGCGGATCGCGACCGAGGTGTGCGTGTACCCGCCAGGGTTGATCACGAGCGCACTGGCCCATCCCCTGGCCCCCTGGATCAGGTCCACCAGCTCGCCCTCCAGGTTGCTCTGGGCGCAGCGCAGCACCGCTCCACGCGCCTTGGCACGCCGGGTGAGCTCGCGATCGATCTCGGCGAGCGTGGTCGTACCGTAGAGCGCCGGATCGCGCGTTCCCAGAAGGTTCAGATTCGGCCCGTGAAGGACCTGGATCCGGATGCTCGGATCGCGCGCCACGCGCCTAGAGCGCGGCGAGGAGCGACGGCGTCGCGAGCCGGCACAGGTAGCGCGCCTTGCCGAAGTTGCCCTCGGGCGCGATCGCGACCGCGATGAAGTACTGCGGCGAGATCATCCGGCAGATCAGCAACAGCCGCTGTGCCTTGACGACCATCTCCTCGAGGCTGCCGACGGCGAGCTGGTCACCGGCCTTGCGCACCTGCGTGAGGATGAAGCTGAACTCCATCGCCACGGTGTTGACGTCAACGCGATCCTGCAGGCGGACGTAGGTCTCGACGGGAATCCCATCGAGGCCCATGATCACCGCAGCAATTCCACCGTCGACGTTGTCGACGACCTTCTTCAGCGTTTCAGCGAACAAGGGCCACCTTGGAAGCAATGTTACTGGAGCGATGCAGACCCGCGCCACCCCGCCGGCGGCTTTCTACGGCATAACAACGACGGGGGCCGGGCACATCAGCTTTCCCGTGGCGTCCTTGCAGCAATCCACCATGCCGTCCTGAAACGGGTTGCACGGGTTCCCGGCGTTGGCGAGCGCCGTGCGGGCCGGGCACGCTGCAGGTAGGATGTTGACGACGCAGTCGCTGCAGACGGTGACCGGGAACTGGTAGTCCTGGCTCGTCACGTCGCTTCCTGACATGTCGCCGAACACGACGACCTTCGCGATCAACTCCGTGCGGAACGAGGCGCCCGCCTTGGCGTCCCTGATCGCCCGGATCAGGTCGGCCGGCACGATGTCGAAGGCACCGTCGGTGATTCCGCCGTTGGGGAGCACCGGCGCGCTGAACAGCGAATCGAAGTGGAGCAGCGCATCGCTGCCCACCTGTTCGCCGGTGTCGACGAACGAGATGTCGACGTGCGCGCCCTTGGTGATGATCGTGCGCTGGTCGTCGTGACCCTTGACGGTGCTGATCCGGCTCTGCATCTGCGGATGCAGCCGATAATTGCGATCCGACAGCGCGTTGATCGTGCCGTGAAACAACCCGGATTCGGCGCTGGTCGAGGCGAACGTACAACCCGCCCCTGGCACCACGTTCTTGATGATCAGAATGGCCTCGTCGCCGTTGCCTGCGGTGCAGCCACCGAGGGACAGGGCGAGAACGGCGGTGATGAACGTGTGGTGCATGAGCTCCTCCGAGGGGAAAATCGTATCAAGCCGACGCTGTCGGACGCAAAATTCTTCGTGTCTCGGTGACGGCGATCTCGAACGGCTCACACACGCCCACCTCGCGGATCCCGATAAATCGCAGGTTGGCTCCGATCCGCTTCTTGTCGACCTGGAGGCGCGCGAGGACATCGTCACGCAGCCACGGGTCGAGGTCGGAGGGGAGGCCACTCGAGGCCAGCGCGGCGACCACGCGGCCCTCCAGCGCACTCGTGGTGAGGCCCAGCGCGCTCGACACCCGGCACGCGGCGATCAGGCCGAGGCCCACCGCCTCGCCGTGAAGCAGGCCTTGGTCGGAGGCGGACTCGATGGCGTGGCCGATCGTGTGGCCGAGGTTGAGCAGCACACGGTGCCCGGTCAGCTCGCGCTCGTCGCGGCCGACGATCGCGGCCTTGTAGGCGATCGAGCGATCGATCACCTCGCGAAGCCGCGGCGGCGGAGCGACGTGATCCGGGCCTGCGGCCCACGCCGCGCACGCCTCGACGCCGCGCCACAGCTCCGGGCCATCGAGCAGCGCGTACTTCCACAGCTCACCGAAGCCCGCGCGACGCTCGCGCGCCGGCAGCGTGCCCAGGGTCGCGAGGTGACAGGCGACCAGGCGCGGCTGCCAGAACGCACCGACGAGGTTCTTGCCGGCGGGCACGTCGACCGCGGTCTTGCCGCCGATCGCCGCATCCGTCATCGCGACGATCGTCGTCGGTACCTGGACTACCGGGATGCCGCGGAACAGCGTCGCGGCGACGAATCCCGCGAGATCGCCGACCACGCCGCCACCGAGCGCCACGATCGCCGAGCCACGATCGAGCCCGCGCGCGATCAGCTCGTTGCACGTGCGCTCGTACACCGCGTACGACTTGCTCGCCTCGCCCGGCGGTAGCGCAATCACCACGTCGGCACCGAGCGTCCAGTGCTGCGCGACGTGGGTGTCGGTGATCACCGCGAGCTTCGTGATCGGCCCGAGCAGCGTGCGGACAAGCTCGATCGACGGTGCGCCGTCGTCGACGGTGACCGGATAGCTGCGCTCGCCGAGCGCGAGGAACGTGGCGTGCGTCCCGGCAGGAAGCCGGGAGGCGCTGCGCTCGACGGCGCGGACCTCAACGACGACCTGCTCGATGGTCTTGCCGGTGGTGTCGACCACCGCGTGAGCGCGCCGATAGACCGGTGCGCGCGCTGCCGCGAGCGCGGCGGCGGACGCGAGCAAGGGACGCGGTGGCCCACCTGCCGCTCGTCGCGCGGCCTCGTCGACCTCGACGCCCAGCGCCACGACCAGCCCCGCTGCACGCATTCGCGCGAGGTTGTCGCCGAACGCGGCGGCCCCGCCACCGGTGGCGATCACCGGGCCATCGCCGGCCTCGTCGATCACCTGCGCGAGCGCGGCGGCCTCGCGGCGACGGAACTCGGGCTCGTCGCGCGCGACCAGTGCGGCCACCGGCTCGCCGGCCGCCGCGATCACGTCATCGAGATCGACGAACCGGCGCCCGGTCGCTGCGGCGATCGTCCGACCCACCGTCGTCTTGCCGGCGGCCATGAAGCCGATCAGGAACAGCGACACTACTGGCAGCGTAGCAGGGCTTTGTTCGTGATCTTCGGCGTGATGAATACGAGGATCTCGGTGCGATCATCGTTCTCGCGGCGGTTCTTGAAGAACCAGCCGATCACCGGAAGGTCGCCGAAGAACGGGACTTTCTTGTACGCGAGGCCGGTGTTGCGAGTGTAGATACCGCCGAGCACCGAGGTCTCGCCATCCGAGACCAGCATCTGCGTCGAGGCTTCCTTGCGAAGGATCGTCGGGTCGCCACGAGCGCCGACGTTGACGAAGTCGGGTTCGTTCTTCGTCACGTTGAGCTTCATCGCGATCGCGCAGTCGCGCTGCGAGACGTACGGCGTGACGGTCAGCGCCAGGTCGGCCTGGACGAACTGCGTGGTGGTACCCGCCGCCGAGACGACCGAGATCGGGATCGACACGCCCTGGCTGATCTTCGCTTCCTTGTTGTTCAACACGGTCACTTTCGGTGCCGAGATGATACGAACCGAGCCGCTATCCTCGAGCGCGGAGAGCCGCAGGTTGAGGTTGAAGTTGCCGCCAACCGAGCCCAAAGCGAAGCCGATCGCACCGCCCTCGCCGGAGCCGACCGCCGCCGGAAGGTTGATCGCGAAGTCCGAAGGCGTCGCGGTACCGGTCCGGTTGGTCTGGTTGTCATCGGCGCCACCTGCGATGCCCACCGACGACGGGAACACGAGGCCGGTCGAGTTGCCACCGGCCGCGCTCGCGTTGGCGCTGCCGCCCCACTGGATGCCGAGCTGGCGGAGGAACGTGGACCGCGCCTCGACGATGCGAGCCTCGATCGAGATCTGCGGGGTCTGGGTGTCGAGCAGCAGCGCGAGCCGCTGGATCTCTCCGCGGTTACCGGCGACATCGACGACGATCAGCGCGTTGGTGCGGTCGTCAACCTCGATTCGGCCCTTCGGCGACAGCATCGGCTCGAGCTTGGACTTGAGCTCGGCGGCAGACGCGTAGTTGAGCGGTACGACCTCGGAGCGCGGTGCCTCCGACTTGATCATCGCCTCGCGGCGCGCGTTCTCCTGCTCGTCCTCGGCATCGAGCTCCTTGCGCGGGGCGATCCGGAGGATCGATCCGTCGCGTCGGTACCACAGGCCGTGAGACGCGAGGATCACCTCGAGCGCTTGGTCCCACGGCACGCGCTTCAGACGGACCGTGACCTTCGCGTCGATACCGTCGGGCACTACGATGCTGATCTTGCCGGTCTCCGCGATCGTGCGGAGCAGGTCGGCGATCGGGGCGTCCTTGAAGTCGAAGTCGACCGTGGCGCCGCGATAGACCTTGCGGTTTCGCGCACCCTGCGGCGGCAGCTGGGAGACGGTCTGCTGCGAGATCGGTGTCGAAGCCGCTCCGAAGCCACCGACGATCGGCGACGGAACGTTCTGCGTGCGCGTCGGGCGCCTGGCGACCTGCTGCCCCGTGAGCTTCCAGCGCACCGTCGTGCCGTCGCGATCGAACGTCGGCGTCATCGGCGACGCGAGCTCGGCGATGACCCGCACGCGGTTCGGCGTCGTGCGATCTCGGAACGAGGACACCGCGCGCACCGGGCTACCGAACCGGGTGACATCGAGCTTGCGCTCGAGCTTCTGCGCGAGAGCCGCGCCATCGATGATCAGCTCGACATGGCTCTTCGTGACCTCGCCGAGCGTCACCTGACCATCACCGGTGATCGCGATGTCGATCTGACCACCCGCCTCGTCGCCCTTGAAGGCGATGTCCTTCACGAACGCCGCCTTCACGATCTTCGCCGGTGCCGGCGCGGGAATCGGCGCCATCGGCTGGACGATCGGAGCAGGCGCTGCGGCCGCGAGCTTGAGCGCACCCGCCTTCTTCGCCTCGATCGCCGCGAGCTCCTGCTCCTCGACCATCCGCTGCGAAGCGAGCTGGGCACGGCGGTTCTCCTCGCGCTCTGCCGCATCACGCGCGCGAGCTGCGAGCGCCTTCAGTCGATCCGATTCTGCCTGCTGCGCGGCGACTGCCTTGCGACGATCCGAGAGGTCGGCCTCGGCACGCTTGCGCTCGTCGGCGAGCTTGACCGCTGCCGTCCGCGCTCCGGCGAGCTCGGCCTCGGTGGCCTGGCGCGCCTTCGCCGCCGCGACCTCCGCCTGCGCCTTCGCCTCTGCCTTGCTACGAGTCTCGAGCTCGGAGGCGGCCTTCTCCGCGGCCTCGCGGCGCGCCATCAGCTCGTCGAGCCCGGCCTCGGCATCGTGCTTCGCCGCAACGGCCTTGGCCGCCGACGCCTCGGCGATCGCACGCTGCTTCTCCGCCGCGATCTTCGCGGTCTCCGCCTCCTTCACCGCGACCTCGGCCGCCTTGCGCTGCTGCTCGGCCGTCATCCGCTGCTGCTCCGCCTCGGTGCGCTGCTTGCTCGCCGTCGCCGCGGCCTTCTCCGCCTCGCTGCGCTGCTTGCTCGCCATCGCCGCGGCGCTCTCCGCCTCGGTGCGCCGACGCGAGGCATCCGACGCGGCAGCCTCCGCCTCGCTGCGCTTGCGCGACGCATCGTTGGCCGCGCGCTCGGCCGTGGTGCGCTGCCGCTCGACACCGGCGAGCGTGGTGCGCGTCTGATCGAGATCCTTGAGTGCCGTGTTCGCCGCCAGCTCTGCCGCCACGCGCCGCGCCTCGGCGGCATCCGCGGACTGCTTCGCCTTGGCGAGCCGATCCTCGGCGGCCTTCGCCTCTGCGACGAGCTTCGCGCGCTCCGACGCCGCCTGGTTCGACGATGCATCGCGCGCCTGGGTCGCATTGCGCGCCGCGGCCTCTGCCGACTCGCGCTCGCGTTCGGCCTTCGCGACGATCTCGCGCGCTGCTTCCTCGCGAGCCTGCGCCGCGGCGTGGGCCGCCCGCGCCTTGTCCTCACGCGCCTGGATCTCGACCGCCTTCTTGTCGAGCGTCGAGAGCTGCGACTTCGCATCCTTCAGGAGCTTCTCGGCCTCGGCGCGCGCGCTGATCGCGCCCTGCTTGTCCGCCTCGGCCTCGCGTTTCTCCGCAGCTGCCGTGGTCTTCGCCGCATCTGCATCGGCCTTCGCTGCCTTCGCCTCGGCACGCGCGCGGGCCGCATCGGCCTTCGCCGCCTCGGCTTCGCTGCGCGCACGCTGGGCATCCGCATTCGAGCGAGCCACCTCGTCGACGGCCTTCGCCGCGATCCCGCGGGCACGCTCGGCGTCGAGGAGCTTCTGCGCCACGTCGCGGCGCGCCTGCTCGGCCTCGGCCTTCGCCGCCTCGGCATCGGCCTTCGCCGCCTCGGCATCGGCCTTCGCCGCATTGGCCTCGAGCCGCACGGCCGCCGTCTCCGCCTTGGTGCGAGCCGCCGCGTCGACCGCCTTCGCTGCATTGCCGCGCGCGATCTCGGCATCCCGCCGCGCCTGCTCCGCCTCGGCGCGAGCGCGCGTCGCGGCATCGAGCTCGCGCTCGGCGGCGCGCTTGACCTTGTCGGCCTCCGCCCTGGTGCGAGCCATATCCTGGGCCGCCGCGACCTTGATCGCATCGGCCTCGGCCTTGGTGCGTACGACGTCGGCCTGCGCCGTGCTCATGTCCCGCTTCGCGCGATCCGCATCGGCCTGCGCCGCGGCTGCTTCGCGCTTGGCCTTGCCGACCTCGGCTTGCGCCACCGCCGCGTCCTGCTTGGCCTTCATCAGCTCGGCGAGCCGCGTTGCCGAGTCCTGCTTCGCCTTCGCCACCTCGGCCTGCGCCGTTGCCGAGTCCTGCTTCGCCTTGCTCGCCTCGGCTTGCAACGACGCCGCCATCTGCTGCGCCTTCGTCGCCTCCGCCTGTGCCGACGCCGCCATCGACTTCGCCTTGTTCACATCCGTGGAGCTCGCCTGCGCCGCGGTGCGCTTCGCCTCGTCGGCCGCGCGCTGTGCTGCTTCGGCGCGGGCCTGCTGCTCGCTCGCCGTCTTGCGGATCCGCTCGGCCTCGAGCTGCGCTGCCATGCTCGCCTTCTCGGCGGTGGCCTGCGCGAGCTTGGCTTGCTCGCTCTCCTGCTGCGCCTTCGCCAGCGCCTCGGGGCTCGCGGTCTTCGGTGCGACATCGCGCGCGGTCACCATCACCACGAGCTCGTTACCTTCGGTCTTCACGTCGTAGCGACCGGGACGGGCGAGCGCCACGACGACGCGGACCATCTGACCGCCATCATCGATCTGCTGCGCCGCGATCGTCGACACCGCCCAGGTACTCGGCGTGAACACGCTCGTGCCCTCATGGCCTCGGAGCGCATCAGCGAGCCGTGCTTGCGGCACGTCGATCACCACCCGGCTCGGTCGTTCGAGCTTGTACACGGTGAAAGTCGGCGTCTGAGCGCCTCGCACGTGCACGCGTGTGGTGCCGGCTGCGTCGTCGTCGTACGTGACGGCGCGGATTTCGTTCTTGCCATCGGCAAGAGCCGGCCGCGCCGCCAGGAGGGCAGCAACAGCGACGGCGACGGTGGCGATCCAGTTCCTAGGGCGAGTCAGCGACATGAGACTCCTGAGCACCGGCGAGCAGACGAAGGGCCTTGCGTCGAGTCTCGACGCACTCCCCGCGCGAAGCCGCGTGGCTACCAAAAATTCTCGCCCGACCCGAGGTCAGATCAAAATTTTTGGATCATTTAGGCGCGACGAGACGGCTGGCCGGCGCCGGCGCGGGCGCGGGCGGGGGCGGTGCAACGTCGGTCGTCGAGGTCCTGGCAGCTTCGTTATCGAGCGATGGCTGGGAGGAGAGCGGCATCTGACTCGGGTACAGCTGGATCGAGCGCTCCTCGGCGGTCTTCGCCGTGCCCGTCTCGTCGGGCACGACCTGGAACGTGATGTAGCCGGTACCGATATCCTTCACCACGGCCTTCTCGCGACCGACGCAATCGCCACGCTTGATGATGTGGCCGAGGTTGCCGGCGTCCATCATCAGCACCTTGCGCTGCGTGCCCTGGGCGACGATGCCGACGAGGCGAAGATCGGTGTAGCTGTAGTTCGTGGCCACCATGTTCTGCTCGCTGCACCGCTTGGTGACATCGAGCGGGAGCTTGCTGGTATCCGCTGGACCGACGATGCCCTGGTTCAGCACGTACGACTGGAACGGATCGCGGTTGTTCTGATCCACCGCAAAGTCGCGGTCCTTGAACGCGTGGCGGATCCCCTTCTTCTCGTCCGGGTCGACCACGCGGTCCTCGACGCGAACGCGCGATTCGAACTGCACGATGTCCTTCTTCGGCGCCGGGGCCGCACCGCCAGGCCCAGCGCCACCCGACTTCGGCGCCTGCGGAGGAGGGGCATCGTCGCCACCGCATGCGGGAGCAACGAGCAGCAACGTGAGTGGGAGCAGGTAGCGCATTCGCATCACATGCCTCCCTTCAGTTTGTCATCGGTGACGCCCTTGGTGCTGCGATCGAGTCCCTTGTCGATCGCCTTCTCGGTGCGGGCCTTCGCGCCGGCGGGCGTATTCGACGGCGGCAGCGGCGGCGACAGGTTGGTCCCAGCGGGAGCCGCAGCGCCCGGGGCGCCGGGGGCCGGTGCCGTGCCCGGTGGGGGCTGCACCTTGTCTTCCTGGCGGAAGGTCACGGCGACAAACCTCGCGTTCATGACGATCTCGCGGTTCCGGACGACCGGGTTGGTCAGCGAGAGGTTCTCGATCGAAATGATGCGCTCGCGCTCCTCGACGGCCCCATCACTCACCTGCAGCACACCGCGCTGGATCAGCGATGCGAAGAACCGCTTGATCTGCATGAACGTGCCCGTGACCTCGACCTCGACCGGGACGCGCACGAACGTCTCGACCGGGCTCTCCGAAAGCTTCTTCCACTTGTTGATCTCGACGCCCGACTCCGTGACCTTTTTCTCGAGCGTCTCGAAGAACGCGGGAACCTCGGCCTCGGTCGGCAGTGCCTTCTGGTTCTCGCTGATGATCTGGGTCAGCTCCTTCATCCGCGTCTTGAGCTCTTCGTATTTTGGAATGTCGTCCGCGGCCTGCTTGTTGGCGGCGGCCTTCGCCTGGTTCTCCGCTTCGGCGTCCTCCAGATCCCGCTGCAGCGGCTTGTAGATGAACTGCCAGTACAACAGACCGAGCAACACGCCGATCACGGCGAACACCGCGGCCTTGCGCTGGGGGGGAAGTCGCGCGAAGTCCGCCATCACGCCTGCACTCGCCGCCGCCATCAGTACGCCACCCTTCCGGTGATCGTGAACTTGTAATAAGCGAGCCCGCTCTCCTTGTCCTCGAGGCGCTCACCGCCCGCGGGCGTGACGTCCATGAAGTAGACAGAGGCAGCGAGCCGCTTCGACAGCTGGGTCACGTCCGACTCGGACTGCGCACCGCCGTCGAGGACGAACTTGCCGCTGGTGTCGACAAAGCTCGTCATCCAGACGTGGGTGGGATCCCAGTCCGCGAGGAATCGCTTGTTCGGGTCACCATCGGCGGTATTTCCGGCGAGCTTCGCCATGGTCTCGGTCATCGTGGGGCCCTCGTGCGTGAGCACCCTGCCGAGCTCGTGCAGCACGTGCGCGGGGACGACCTTGGTCGCGAGCAGCCGGTTGATCGATTCGGCGCGCTGCTTGGCCTCTTCCTCCGCCTTCTTCAGCTCGGGGTAGCCCTGGAGCGCCTTGTTCTTCTCGTTGATCTGCTGCTGGAGCTGCTGGTTGGCCTCGTTGAGCTCCGAGAGCCGCTGACGCTTCGGCATGTCCAGCACCAAGAACACGCCGGCCGCCGCCACGCCGAGGGCGACGACGCCGATGATCGCCTGCTTGCCCGAGGGCGTTCCGGCGCTCGACGTGCGGGCAAAGCCACCCTTGGCCTTGCGTTGCGGGAGTAGGTTGACCCTGATCATGGAGCTACTTGTCTCCTGCCGCGCGCATCGCGAGCCCGACGCCGATCAATGCTTCTGGTGAGTGTGCCGCGAGATAGACGCGGTCGAGCGTGGCGTCGATCTCGACCCTTCTCCACGCGTCCGCCACCTCGAGCGGCAACCGCGAACGACGCTCGATCGCGCGGTGCAGCGAGCCCACCTTGGCGCTGCCACCGGCGAGCACGATCCGGGTGACGTTGGCATCCGCGGTGGTGGCGAGGAAGAAGTCCAGCGACCGCTGGAACTCACCGGCCATCACCTCGGAGACGCCGTCCATCACCTTCATGACTTCCTGAGGAACGACGCCGTCGTCGGTCTGATTGCCGCCGACCTTGTAGGCCTCGGCCTCGTCGGCGGCGATGCCGAGCTGCTTCTGGATCTCCTCGGTGAACGCGTTGCCACCGATCGTCACGTCGCGGGTGAACAGCGAGACACCACTGCGCACGATGTTGATGTTGGAGATCGCGGCGCCGATGTTGATCAGCACCACGGTCTCGCGCGGATCGAGCGTGTAGTTCGCCTCGAACCCGTTCTGGCTCGCGAACGCGGCCACATCGACGATCTGCGGGATCAGCGATGCATCGCGCACGCACTGGACGTAGTCGGCGACCACTTCCTTCTTCGCGGCGACCAGCAGCAGCTCGGTCTGGCCGCTCGAGTTGGCCGGATTGGTGACGTGATAGTCGAGCTCGACGTCATCACGGCCGAACGGAATGTGATGCTCCGCCTCGGCGCGGATGTTGTTCTGCAGCTGCTCGCTCGACATCTGCGGCACGCTGATCTTCTTGATGATCACCGAGTGACCCGCGATCGCGATCGCGACGTCCTTGGTCTTCAGCTTCAGCCGTGCCCACAGCTGGCGCACGGCATCGGCGACGGCGCCCTGATCCATGATCGTCCCGTCGACGATCGTCTGCGGCACCAGCGGCTGCATGCCGAACGCTTGCAGCGCATAGCCGGATCCCTTTTTGCGCAGCTGCACCACCTTGATGCTGCTGGATCCGATGTCGAGACCGATGCACTGTTTGGCCATGAAACCCCTGCGCAAATAATGGTAGGGCGTTCTCGTCGGATCTCCAAAAACTGTCTGCGCTTCGATAAGTCAGCTGATTCCGTACTCCTTCATCTTGTAGAGCAGCGCGCGGTGGCTGATCTCGAGGAGCTTCGCGGCATTCGTGCGGTTTCCCTGGGTTACACCGAGGGCGCGCGCGATCAAGCTCGCCTCGAGCTCCCGCGTCGCCTTCTTGATCGATAGCTCCGACAGCTCGGTGTCGGTGCTCACCGCCGCCGCACGTACGTTCATCACCGTACCGAGGAACGCCAGGTCCACCGCCGGCCCATCGGAGAGCACGAGTGCTCGCTCCAGCACGTTCTCGAGCTCGCGAACATTTCCGGGCCACGGCTGCTGCTGCAAGGTCTCGAGCACGTCGTCCGAGAGCTCGACGCCGGGACGTCCATGCCGCATGGCATGGCGCTCGGCGAAGAACCGCGCGAGCAGCGGAATGTCCTCGGTGCGATCGCGCAGCGGCGGCAGCTCGATCGGCACCACGTTGAGCCGGTAGTAGAGATCCTCGCGGAACCGACCGGCCGCGACGTCGGCCATCAGGTCGCGCAAAGTCGCGGCGATCAACCGGACGTCGACCTTGATCGATGCGGAGCCACCGATCCGCCGGATCTCGCCCTCCTGGAGCGCACGCAGCAGCTTCGCCTGCAGGGGCATCGGCAGCTCGCCGACCTCGTCGAGGAACAGCGTGCCGCCATCGGCATCCTCGAACAGCCCGGGCTTGTCGCGCGACGCATCGGTGAACGAGCCCTTCATGTGCCCGAACAGCTCGCTCTCGAGCAGCGCGGCCGGGATCGCGGCGCAGTTGATCGCCACGAACCGCCGGCTGCGCCGCGGCGACGCATCGTGGATCGCGCGCGCCACCAGCTCCTTGCCGGTGCCGCTCTCGCCGAGGATCAGCACCGTGGTCTTCGCAGTCGCCACCCGCTCGATCATCTGCCGCAGCTCGCGCATCCCCGCTCCATCGCCGATCAGCGTCGAGCCCACCACCGCCGGCGCCGGTCTGCGCACCACGCCCGCCACGTGCCGCAGCGCGAGCGACACGCCGAGCTCGTCGAGCGGCTCGGCCATCACATCATCCACGCCGGCCGCGAGCAGCGCGTTCGACGCCGCCACGTCGCGCCCGCGCAGCACGGCGATCACCGGCGGTGTCGAGCCGTTGGCAATCCCCACCAGCTGCGCGGCGAGCTCACCGGCCGCGATCACGGCATCGCACTCGTGGGTCTCGAGGTAGCCCGCGACGCCCTCGAGCTCGGAGATCGCATCGACCTGCTTGCCGGCCCGATCGAGCATCAGGTGCAGGGCTCGGCGGGCTTCGTCGTCGGGCCCGAGGAGCAGCACGCGCTGAACCGAAGTCGCTGCCGTCACGCCATCAGAGGCTAGCACGCTCGCCTGGGGACTCCGGTTGGCGTCCCGCCAACGCCGTTGGCGGCGTGCGTCAGGCAAGCTCCCGTGATCGCTGACACGCAGGTCGGCGCGCGACTTGCTCGTGGTCGTGCGAATGCGTCTCGCGATCGTGCCCTTCGTGCTGACCGCGTGCGCTGTTCCCGCGAACGACGTCTACGTGCCACCGGACCTGGATCAGGCGCGGGTGGTGATCTTCGATGGCCCGGAGTACACGCCGGCCAAGCAGGACATCTTGATCGTCGTCGATCGATCGCCGGCGATGGAGACCCGCGAGCGGACGATCCGGTCCGGGCTCGCCGCCGGCGCTGCTGTGCTCGCCCCCTACGACCTGGACTTCCATGTCGGGGTGATCAGCGCTGATCTCTCCGACGGCGGGCGCTTGATCCACACCAGCGGTGTCCCGGATGGCTATCTGGTTCAGCGACGTCTCCCCTCCGGGGGAGCTCGGACGAACTTCGCCGGCGATCTCGGCGACGCCATCTCGACCCTCGCGGACGTCGGTCATGCGGGGAGCCCACGCGCGCGACCGTTCGATGCGATCGAGCTTGCCCTCGCTGGGAATCCCTACAACAGCGGGTTTCGCCGCGCCGACGCTCGACTCCTGGTGATCCTGATTGTCGCCGGCGACGACGAATCGGTGGCTTCCCCCGACGTGGCCGCCACGTTTCTCCGGGCCCGCGCTCCGCGCGAGGCACTCGCGGTCAGCGTGATCCGCGGTGATGCTGCCCCGCGTGTCGACGCGCTGGCAGCGCAGTTCGCCGAGCTTGGCCGGTCGATCTCGCTCGAGACGGGTGAGCTCGAGACGGCGTTCTTCGGCCTCGACACCTTGAACAACCTGTTCGACGGTCTCACCCCCTGCATCGACACAGTGGGCCCGCCGTACGACTGCCAGGTCTCCGACGTGACGCAGCGCCACGAACAGGTGCTACCCGCCTGCGGCGAGCGGCTTCCCTGCTGGGAGATCGTGGAGGCTCCGAGGTACTGCGTGCCTTACTCGCGCTTCGGCCTCGACGTTCGTCGGGAAGAATACGCGCCTCGAGGAACCCACGTCATCGGTCAATGCGTCACTCGCTAGCGTGCTCCTGCTCGGCGCCCGCGTCGCGGAGCCCACGCAGGTTCCCGACGAGCCGGTCCGCACGGGAGGTGGACCTGCTAGCCGACCTCGACCGGTTGCTCGCACGACTGTTGCCGAGCCGTCGAGATTCCTGGGGGTTACGCTGCCAACGATCGATCCAGATCGCCAACGAAGTTGGCAGCCTGGCAGGCCCGGCTGAAAAGTAAGCATCTGAAACTGCTGGAGACTCAACTTGGCCACGCAGTTGCTCTATGCTCACGAACGCTTTTGGGAAGGTGCAACACCATGCGCTCAGTAACGCTCGCTTCAATCCTCGGCATTGCCGCCTTCGGCCTCCTGGCCGGTTGCCCAGACCGTACGATCTCGGAGGTGAACCCCGAGCAGGGTCGCGTCGAGTTCAAGGACATCCCGGTCAACATCAACCGCAACGTGGACCTGCTGTTCGTCATCGATGATTCGCCGTCGATGGCCGACAAGCAGGCGAACCTCGCGGCGAACTTCCCCAACTTCATCAACGTGCTCAACACGATCCAGGGCGGTCTGCCCGACGTGCACATCGGTGTCGTGACCTCCGACGTCGGCAGCAAGGGCACGCAAGACTCGGCCCCCGGCGCGGCGATCGGTCAGATCGGCAACGGCGGTTGCTCCGGCAACGGCAAGAACGGCGATCTCCAGGTAGCGGGTGGAGCGCCCGTGACCGGCAAGTTCATTTCGGACATCAAGCAGCCCGATGGGACCCGTACCAAGAACTACACCGGCAACCTCGATGCCGTGTTCGGCCAGATGGCCAAGGTTGGCGCCGGCGGTTGCGGCTTCGAGCAGCACCTCGAAGGAATGAAGCGCGCGCTCGACAAGAATCCGGCCAACGCCGGCTTCCTGCGTCCCGACGCGTACCTCGCCATCATCATCATCGCCGATGAGGATGACTGCACGATGTCGCACTCGACGCTGCTCGCGCCCGAGAATCCCGCGCAGGGTCCGCAGCAGTCGTTCCGCTGCACGCGGTTCGGCGTCACCTGCGACCAGGGCGGCGCCACGAGCGATCAGATGAACCAGGTCGGCACGAAGAGCCAGTGCCACCCGAACGACAGCTCGCAGTACCTCGAGAAGGTCTCGGTCTACGTCGACTTCCTCAAGAAGCTGAAGACCGACCCGGGCAAGATCATCGTCGCCGGCATCATGGGCACGACCGAGCCGTTCCAGACCGAGCTCCGGTCCCCGCCCGCCGGTGGCACGGCGGTCCAGGCGCTCGCACACTCCTGTAGCTACCAGGGCGCCGGCGGCCCGAACGACATCCAGGTCGCGGATCCGCCGGCCCGCCTCAAGTTCTTCCTCGATCAGTTCCCGAACCGCTCGACGTTCACCACGATCTGCCAGCAGAACCTCGCCGATGGTCTGGTCCTGATCGCGAACCTGCTGAAGACCGTCCTCGGCGATCCGTGCATCGAGGGCAAGCTCGCCGACGTCGACCCGAACAAGGCGGGCGACCAGTACGACTGCTCGGTGTCGTACGTCTCGAACTACGGCAAGCCGACGCAGACCGAGAACGTGCTGCCGGAGTGCAACGGCGGCCTCACCAACAAGCCGTGCTGGCACATCATCAAGGACGCGATGAAGTGCCCGATGTCGCAGAACTTCATCCTCAAGACCGAGGATGCGCAGACGCCGCCGCCCGAGACGCACACGATCGCGTACTGCGTCACGCAGCCCACCTGATCTAGATCATCCTGGCGAACGCCACGGCAGGCCGACGAGAAAAACCTCGTCGGTCGTTTTCGTTTCGGTGACGGATCCCTCCGCGTTCGTGCACCAACGAGGCACATCGGAGGTACTTCATGCGTGTTGCCCAGCTCGCTCTCGTGCTGGTGCCGCTGCTCTCTGGATGTCCGGATCGTACGATCGCGGGCGTCTCGACGGTGGCCTCCCGAACATCCACATCGGCGTCACCACCCCGAACCTCGGCACCAGCGCGATCGATGGCTCGCACGGGATGACCGTGGGCACCTGCGTCGGCGATGGCGAAGGCGGCAAGTTCCGGCGGCTCCCGGGCGGTAGCGCGGCCTTCATCTCCGATCTCGACGACGGCCACGGTGGCCGGCAGCGCAACTACACCGGCACGCTGACCGAAGCGTTCTCGCAGATCGCCGAGGTCGGCACGAACGGCTGCGGCATCGAGCAGCACCTGGAGGCGGTGAAGCGCGCGCTCGACAACAACCCCGCGAACGCGGACTTCCTGCGCCCCAACGCGTATCTCGCCGTGATCATCGTGGCCGATGAGGACGACTGCTCGCTCGTCAAGAGCACGCTGTTCGATGGCAACCAGGGCGACCCGGCGTACGGCGATCGCGTCAACTTCAAGTGCACGCATGAGGGCATCGAGTGCGACACGCCAAGCACCGATCTCGACCAGCTCGGCCCGCGCAAGGACTGCCACCCCAGGTACGACTCGACGGTGGTCACCCAGATCGATCGCTACGTCGACTTCCTGAAGGGCCTGAAGACCGATCCGCGGGACGTGATCGTCGCGGGCATCGTCGGTGATGCTGGTCCGTTCGAGATCGTGAAGAAGGGCACGGTCTCGATCATCAAGCAGTCCTGCAGCTACAGCGGGCCGACCGGCACGCAGTACGCCTACCCCGGCATCCGGATGATCGACTTCCTCGGCCAGTTCGCGGGTCGCAACACGCACAGCACGATCTGCAACGAGGATCTCTCGAGGGCAATGACGCAGATCGGTGAGCTGCTCAAGCGAGAGATCGTCGAGCCCTGCTTCGCGCTCCAGCTCGCAGATGCCGACGTCGAGCAGTCCGGCACCCAGTACGACTGTAGCGTCGTCGAGACCCGAGTCCGTCCGAACCAGCCCGACGAGGAGCTGCGCGTGATCCCGGCCTGCGATGAGACCAGGTCGCGGCCCCCGTGCTGGCGGATCGAGGAGGACGCGCAGCACTGCGCTTACACCAAGACCACTCCGCACCTGAAGCTCGTGATCGAGCGCGGCGGCGAGATCCCCGCACCCGATCTCCACGTGCGCGCGAGCTGCGTGACCATCCCGGCGACCGGCGACCTGTACTAGATGCCCTGATGCCTCTCGTCGGCACCGCGACCGCGGCCAGGCGTTACAGCAGCACGCCGGTCAGCAGGATCTTCGCGATCGTGAAGTAGATGATGATGCCACTGACGTCGACGAGAGTCGCGACCAGTGGCGCGGAGGCGTTCGCGGGATCCGCTCCAGCGCGCCGCAAGACGAACGGGAGCATCGCCCCGGCCAGCGTGCCCCACAGGACGCAACCGGTGACGCTCAGAGCCACCGTGAGCCCGATCAGGACATAGTGATTTCCGTACGTCCCGGCGGCCCCCCAGATCAGGACACGGACGGAGGCGAAGCCGCCGAGGATCGCTCCGAGTGCCAGACCGATGGTCACCTCGCGACGCAGCACCAGCCACCAGTCCGTCGCGCGGACCTCGCCGAGCGCCATCGCGCGGATCACCAGCGTCGAGGCTTGCGAGCCCGAGTTGCCGCCGCTCGAGATGATCAGCGGCAAGAACAAGGCGAGCATGGGGATCAGCTCGTCCTCGAAGAAGCCGAGTGCGGTCGCGGTCAGCATCTCGCCGAGGAGCAGGATGGTCAGCCAGCGTCCGCGCTTGCGAACCATGTCGCGCCGGGTCGACGAGAGATACGGGACGTCGAGGGCTTCCATGCCGCCGAACTTCTGGGCGTCCTCGGTGGCCTCTTCCTGGACGACGTCGACGATGTCATCGACGGTCACGATGCCCTTCATCCGACCGTCCTTGTCGACGACGGGGACCACGGTCAGATCGTGTTCGGCGAAGATCCGCGAGACGGCCTCCTGATCCATCTCGTCGGTGACGCGGATGACGTCGATCTCCATCAGCTCGGCCACGATCTTCTTGGGCTCGGCGGCGAACAGATCGCGGAACGAGACCACGCCGAGCAGGCGCAGGTCGGTATCGAGGACGTACGCGTAGTAAATGGTCTCGATCTTGTCGCGCGCCTGGCGCTGCAGGTAGCTGATCGCCTCGCCAGCGGTCATGTGGGGACGCAGGCGCGCATAGCGCGTGGACATCAGACCGCCGGCCTCGTCCTCGGCATAGGCGAGCAGCGCGGTGACCTCCTTGCGAGTCGGCGCATCGAGCAGCGCGAGCAAGATCGGGCGGTTGCCCTCGGGGACCTGCTGGATCAGGTCGGCCACGTCATCGGGCTCGAGCAGCCGCATCCACTGGCGGCGCTGGCCGGGCCGAAAGTGGATCAGCAGGGCAGCCTGGTCGGAAGCGTTGAGGCCGATAAAGAAGTCCTCGGCATCCTCGCGGGCGAGCACGCGGAGGCCGTCGGCGCGCTCGTCGAGATCGAGCAGCGGCCACGCATCGCGCAGCTCCTCGGAGGTCAGCTCCTCGTCGGAGGGCTCGGGCGGCGCGGGCTGCTCGGCAACGGCCGGCATCGGCGGGAGCATCGTGGTCCGCTTGGACCGCCGCGATGGCTCGTACGGCTCGACCAACTCGATCACCTGGGAGTCGTCGCCGCGACTCTCGGCGATCGCCTTGATCTCCGCTGCGATCGCATGCGCCTGTTCCGGCGGGAGCGACATGATCTCGCCGGTGGCGTCCGCGGGCCGATCCGGAATCGCCTCGGGGATACTCTCGTCGGGCGGCAGCATCTCCGGCCACCGTGCCCGATCAGAGATGGCGAGGAAAGATCCTCGCTCGTTTTTACGAGGGTGCGACGTCCGCCCGCAGGCGGAAAGCGAGCCGCGATCCGACCGTCGCCGGCTCGCACTCGATGTGCCCTCCGTGAGCCTCGACGATCTGCCGGCAGATATAAAGCCCGACGCCCGCACCGTTCGGTGCCCGCTCCGTGGGCCGCACGTGCTCGACCCGGAAGAACTTCTCGAACACCCGGTCGCGCAGGTCGTCGGGGATCCCCGCGCCGGTATCGCTGACCGCGACCTGGATCTCGTCGGTGATGCGCGACATCTCGACGGTAACGTGACCTCCGGCCGGCGTGTACTTGATCGCGTTGGTCAGCAGGTTGCTGAGCACGATCGCCAGGCGCATCGGATCGCCACGAACGATCGCCCCGTTCGGACTTCGGATTACCTCGAGCGCCAGCTCGGCCTCGCTGAATCGAGGCGCGAACATGCCGACCACCTCGTCGACCAGCCGGTGCAGATCGATCCGCTCCATCACCAGCCGGAGCTTGCCGGCCTCGATCCGCGACAGATCGAGGAGCCGCTCGATCGTCTGCGCCAGGGCCTCGCAGCCCTCCACGGCCATCCCGAGGATCTCACGGTGGCGCGGGGACAGCCCGCCGACCTCCTCGCCGAGCAGCAGCAGGTTCATCCGCATCGTGGTCAGCGGGGTCTTGAGCTCGTGAGACGTGACCGCGATCAGCTCGGAGCGCAACGTATCGATCCGCACGAACTCGGTGACATCGTGCAGCAGCGCCACCGCGCCGGTGCGGCCGCCGGCGAACTTGGGGATCGCCACGGCGAGCGGCAGGTAGCTCCGGCGCTCGCCGGCCTTGTCGACGACGAGCGCCGCCACCGGAGCCGTCGCGGCTTCACCGGCGAGCACGGCGCGAACCAGCCCGGCCGCCGACGCAGGCAGTGCGTCCGCTCGCGTCAGCTCGGTCACGCCGGCTGCCGCCAGCACCGAGCGGGCCGGCGCGTTGAGTGAGACCACCGCACCGTCCGGATCGACGACGATCACCGGATCTGGCAGCGCGGCGATCGTGGCCTCGAGGGTGTCCTTCGCCCGCAGCACCTCGGCGAGGTTGGACGATTCCCAGGCAACCAGGCTCTCGGCCATTCGGTTGAACCCACCAGCGAGGTTGCCGAGCTCGTCATCGCGGCGCGGCTCGACGCGCTGGGTGAAGTCGCCGCGCCGCATCGCCTCGACCGACGCCGTGAGATCGCGGATCGGCCGCAGCACGCTGCGCGCGAGGGCGAGCGCGACCACCAGCGTCAGGCCGAGCGCGCCGATCGCGACCAGCGCGACCAGCCACCGGCCGTGACGTGCCTCGTCGCGCGCGGTGATGCCTGCATCGCGCAGCGCCTCGAAGCTGTGCTCGCGCAGGGTTCCGCAGCCGGCGATCGCGCGGCGTAACAGCGGGTTGACGTCACGGGCGTAACGGTCGCGAGCATCGGCCGACCCGGCCTCTGCGAGCAGCACGTCGCCTTCACGCCGGTAGACCGCGACCTCCGCCCGGATCGCCGCCACGATCTCGCGCTCGACGGGTGACACCAGCGCCGCCAAGCGCTCCGCCGCTCGATCGAACGCACTGCGCCGGACCGCGAGCTCCTCGCGCGCGCGCAGGGCATCCCCGGCGATGCCGAGCAGCAGCGCATCGTCTTCGCGCTCGAGCGCCTCCGAGATCACCGCGGTCAGATCGATGGTCCCCTGCTGTCCCTGCAGCGTCCGATCGACGACGTTGCCGAGCCGGATGAACAGCACCGTGCTCCAGACTCCGGTGATCACCACGGCGACCAGGATCACCAGACCTGCCCAGCCGAACCGTGCTCGCAGCGACGCCGGCATCGATCCTCGTCAGGTCAGGCCGTGACGCTTGCGCTTGCGCTGCAGGGTCGTGGGATCGATACCGAGGGTCCGCGCTGCGGACTCGAGCGATGGAGCGCGCGCGATCACGCGTGCGATGTGCTCGATCTCGAGCTGCTCGATCGTGCAATCCGCACCTAGCAGCACGGGCGTCAGTGCGCGTCCGCGCGCTCCCTCGACCGGCGGCGCATCGATCCCGAGATCCTCAGGCTCGAGCAGCGGGCCCGGCGCGAGGATGACCGCGCGCTCGATCGCGTTGCGCAGCTGGCGAAGATTGCCCGGCCAGCTCTCGCGCAGGAGCGCAGCCAATGCGCGGGGAGACAGCTCGAGGTTCGGCCGCGCCTGCTGCATGCGGCACAGGTTCAAAAAGTGCTTCGCGAGCGGCAGGATGTCCTCGACCCGCTCGCGCAACGGCGGCAAGGTCAACGTGATCACGTTGAGCCGGAAGAACAGGTCCTCGCGAAACGTCCCCGCACGGACCTCATCCTCGAGGGACCGATTGGTGGCTGCGATCAACCGAACATCGGCGCGGCGCTCGGTGGCCTCGCCCAGCCGCTCGTAGGTGCGATCGTTCAAGAACCGCAGGAGTCGCGCCTGCGCGTCGGGTGTGAGATCGCCGACCTCGTCGAGGTACAGCGTGCCACCGGCCGCCTCCTCGACCTTGCCGATCGCGTGGTCGACCGCGCCGGCGAACGCGCCGCGGCGGTGACCGAACAGCGCGCTGGTCATCAGATCACCGGCGAGCATCGGGCAGTGCATGGTGACCAGCGGCCGCTCCGCGCGCTTGCCGTGCGCGACGATGTAGCGGGCCAGCACGTTCTTGCCGGTGCCACTCTCGCCGCGCATCAGGATCACCGACTCGGCGCCGGCGGCTCGCCGCGCGGTGGCGAGGAACGCAGCGTAGGTCGGGCTCTGGGTCTCGAACAGCGCATCGCCCTCGCTGGCCTCGACTCGCTCCTCCAGGCTCGTCACCCGGCGGCGCAGCGCCTCGGTGGCGATCACCCGGCGCGTGGCGTGGCGTACCTGCTCGGGGGTGAACGGCTTCGGCACGTAATCGATCGCACCGAGCCGCATCGCCTCGACGGCGGTCTCGAACGTCGCGTACGCGGTGATCACCACGATGCCGACGCCGGGATGAGCGGCGAGCAGCTGCGGGATCGCGGCGAGCCCGCTGTCCCGGCCAAGCCAGAGATCGAGGAGGATCACGTCGAACCGGCCGCGCTCGAGGGCCTCGAGCGCCGCGCGCGTGGAGCCGACCCCGAGCACGCGGGCACCGTCGGCTTCGAGGCAGAGCCGTACCGACTGCCGGACGCCCGGATCATCATCGACGACGAGGGCGGACCACCCCGGGCCGGGTGCGGTCGTCAGATCCTCGGCGCGCGTTTCGGCGGGCGACTGCATCGCGCTCAGCATGGCACGAGTCCCTCTCAGCGGGAGCAGGGCGCAGGCGAGGCAAAATGCCCGAACGCGCCAACCATTGTCGACGGAGATCCGCAGGGTCCAGTGCTCGCAGCACCACGTCCCGTCGTGCCCGATCCCCGAGCTCGCGCGACGAGCCACCACGCTTCGCCGGGAGATCTCATCCTCGCGGTGAGCATCCTGGTCGCCGATGGTGGCAGCGAGCGAATCCATGTAGCTCCTCGACCACGGCGGATGGGTCTCGCACACGCCACCGCCGGTCGGCTCGAGCGCGAGCTGTTCTTGGTCCGGGCGAGGTCGCGCGGACCCTCAGGGCGCGCCTCGAGGAACAGTCGTCCAGGCATTTTGCATGATCTAGCCGCCAATGCCCCAGGCGTTTCGCCGGTACATTCCGGATGTGATGCCGGAACGACCTCGTTACGCTCACGGCAATGGCGCTCGACGACCCCTCGTTCCTACACCACATCAAGCTGTTCGCAACGCTCGACGAGGACGAGCGCAACCTGCTCGGACAGTCCTGCACGTTGCGGGTGGTGGAGGCCGGCACGATGATCTTCGCGGTCGGCGAGCCGGGCGACTCGATGTTCATGGTGATCGCGGGCGCGGTCGAGCTGTTCGTGAAGGACACCGCCGGCCAGAAGATCGTGCTCAACACCGCGCGCGCACATGATCACTTCGGCGAGCTATCGCTGCTCGACGGCGGCTCCCGCACGGCGAGCGCGCAGGCCACCGAGCGCACCGAGATGTGCATGCTCGATCGCGATGATCTGCTGACGTTGTTCCGCAAGCGCCCCGAGGCCGCGCTCGACATGTTGGCCGCCGTGGGTGGGATGACCCGTAACGCGAACGCCCTGCTCCGCGCGCGCGTGGCCAAGAACGTGAACGAGGAGGTCGAGATCGATCGCGGCGGCATCGTCCTGCGAGTCGCCGACTGGGTCGCGAACTTCTCGGGCAGCATCACGTTCCTGGTCGTGCACGTGTTCCTGTTCGCGGTGTGGATCGGCTTCAACTCCACCCCGTTCGCCTTCGATCCATTCCCGTACAACCTGCTCACCATGACGGTGTCGCTCGAGGCGATCATGCTGTCGACGCTGCTGCTGTTCAGCTCGAACCGCCAGGGAGCACGCGACCGGATCCGGGCGGACGTCGAGTACGAAATCAACCTCAAGGCCGAGCTGGAGGTCGCGCACCTTCACGAGAAGACCGACAAGATCCACGAGGACATGCTCGACCGGTTCGCCAAGCTCGAGCGCGCGCTCAGCACTCGTACCGGCGGCAGCACCGCGGTGGTCACCGGATCCCCGCCTTCGAGTTAAGCTCGAGCGGTGGTGGGAAGAGGCCTTGCCGTCGCGCTCGTGCTGGTCGCGAGCTCTGCTGTCGCGCACGCGGATCTCGATCCGTGCGCCTGCAGCCCGAATCGCCCGGGGTTCTTTCGCCGCGATGCACTCACTGGCCTGTGGGGCGGCCGCCGCGAGGCGCTGCGCGACGCCGGGTTCACGGCACTGCTCACCTATGCCGGTGAGGTATTCACGAGCACCGCAGATCTCGACACGAGGGCCTCGATCGCGGGCCTCGCCGTGCTCGCGCTCGATGCGGATCTGACGAAGCGGGTCTCCGAGCACCTCGGCGCGGTGCACATCACCGGCCTCGCGATCCACGGCCACGGCCTCTCGGATCAGCTGATGGATGTCTATGGCGTCAGCAACAACGTCGCGCCCGAGGGTGTGCGGCTGTTCGAGGCGTGGATCGAGCAGCCCGTGACGTTCCTGACGATCCGCGCCGGGCTGATCGCCGCTGACCAGGAGTTCATCCTCGCGAAGCACGGCACCGCGCTGCTCAACGCGACGTTCGGGATCATCTCGCAGGTACCCTCGATCGTTCCCGGTCCGGTCTATCCGGTCGCCGCGCCCGGCGTCAGCGTGCGCGCGGAGCTGCTGCACGCGCTGGTGCGTGGCGCGATCTACGACGGCGATCAGCAGAACCCCCACGGCATCCCGACCCGGCTCGGGGACGACGCGTTCGTGATCGGCGAGGTCGAGATCGAGGGCACGCTGAAGCTCGGCGGCTGGCATCACACCGATCATCGCAACGGCGGCTACGCGATCGTGGATGGCCAGCTCGACCGCTACGTCGGCGCGTTCTCGCGCGTCGGGATCAGCCCCCACCAGGCCGTGGACGTCTACATCGACACCGGGATCCGGATCGGCCCCGGCCCGCTCCGCGAGCGGGATTTCGCCAGCTTGGGCTTCGCGTTCGCGCGAACCCCCGCCGGCCCGCAGACCGCCCTCGAAGCGACCTATCAGCTCCAGGTCGGCTGGGCGACGATCCAGCCTGATTTCCAGCTGTTGCTGCTGCGCGAACGCACCGCCGCGGTGATGGCCGCGCGAGTCGTGATCGTCTTGTGACGTGATAGGGTGCCGGCGTGTCGAGCCCGGGACGCCCGTGGATCACCGCGAACCAGGTCACCCTGGCGCGTCTGGTCCCCATGCCGCTCCTGGCCTGGCTGATCTATCGCGGCTACGCGGAGCACAACAACACGCTGCTGTGGAGCGCGCTGATCGCCGGCACGCTGATCGGCTGCACCGACTGGGTCGACGGCATGCTCGCCCGCAAGTACGGACCGACCGTGCTCGGCGGCCTGCTCGATCCGATCGCCGACAAGGTGTTCATCGCGTTCGCTTACGTGCCGTTTGCTGATGACAGCATCAACCTGGTGCCGGCGTGGGCGTGCGCGCTGATGTTCACCCGAGAGCTATTCATCACCGCCCTGCGCTCGGCGTACGAGCAACGCAATTTGACGCTGAAGACCAGCTACCTGGCCAAGGTGAAGACCTGGACCCAGATGCAGGGCATCGGCGTGATGCTGCTCGTCCCGCTCGTGGGAAATCCGCGCAACCTGACCATCTTCCTCTCGATCCTGACTGCCGCGCCGCTGCTCGTGATGGCGTACTTCTGGCTCGTGAAGAAGAAGTTCTGGAAGGGCGCGCTCGTGATGAGCGGCTCGGTCGCTCCGATCCTCGCGATCTATCTCTACGGCGGTCCGCTGCTCACGGTGCGCTGGATCCTGCTCGCCGTGGTCGGCATCACGTGGCTGAGCGGCCTCGACTACATCGCGATCGGCTGGAAGCAGCTGCGCGGCCGCGGTGACTTCGCCCTCGCCGATGGCGTGCGCTTGCTCGGCGCGCTCGCCATGCCCGGCCTGCTGTTCGCGGATCTCGTCGTCGTGCCGACCTGGGTGCCCGCGTGGCCGATCTTCGCGATCCTTTCGCTCGAGCTCGCCGTCGGTGGCCTTGATAACCTGATGTCCCATCACAAGCGCTCGACCAAGGCGCTGGCCTGGGGCAGCCGCGTGCTTGGCGTGTGCGTGCTGCTCGCCGGTGCGCTGCTCGTGCAGGACCACGCGGATCTGTTCCTCTATGGCGCCACCGCGGTCTCGCTGGTCGGCGTCGCCGCCGAGTTCTGGCGCGGCCGGGACTACTTCCTCGACAAGCGGATCCGCGAGCGCGCCCTGCGCGAGGCGGCCGTCCACCAGCCCGAGTCCCAGCTGACCTAGGCTGCGGCGGCGGTGGCAGTCTCGGCGGGCGCACAGCGCGCGAGATGCCTGCCGAACCGCCACATGATCCAGCGATGGACGAGCGCCTGGGTGAGCCGATACACGGTCCACGGCAAGCGAGGCACGAACTCGTGGATCGCGGTGATCAGGTGCTTGCCATCGGGAGCGACCCGAAACTCGAGCCGGCCTCGCTTGCTCGGGCGAACCAGCGCGCCGCCGGTGATGTAGAACAGCTGCCGATCCTTGGCACTGCGCTCGCGGGCAAACGTCAAGTCGAGCAGCGAGCGCCGGGTTCCAACGAGGAAGAACCGGCAACACTGATCCGCATCGACCTCGACACGAAGCACCGGCCAGGCGCCTCGCGGCAGCCAGTGCATGTACTCGTGCGCCGCCCACTCCGCATCGCGGCCGAGCGGCAACGGGATGCGTTGCACCGAGCGGACACCGGTCACCGGTGCACGGGGTGCCCTGCGATACGCGACCGGCTCGGCCGGGGAAACCTTCGGCTCGAGCGAGCTCACCACCGCGGCGCGGAACGACAGCCCGGGAAGCTTCGCTGCGTCTTGCAGGCGGCGATCGCGGCACACCATGTCATGCCGCAGGCTCTCGATCAGCGGAGCGACCAGCGCGCGCGGTGCACCGGTCACGAGCGAGACCCACAGCCGCGACAGCTTCGGGGTCAGCATCGGTACGCCGAACGCCGGGCGTGGCGTGCCGAGCTCCTCACCGACGATCTGGATCATGTCTCGGTAGCGCAGCGCCTCGGGTCCGCCGACATCGTAGGTCTCGCCGTAGGTGCTCGTGCGTCCGACCACGTAGTCGATCAGCGCCGCGGAGGTCACGAGATCGATCGGCTGGCAGCGGCGCTCGCTCCATGACGGCAACACCATCGCGGGAAGCCGGCGAACCAGGCGCGCCAGGATCTCGTACGAGGAACCGCCCGCACCGATCACGAGGCCGGCGCGCAGCGTGGTGACCGGAACTCCGTGGGCTCCCAGCGCTGCCTCGACCTCGAGCCGGCTCGCGAGGTGCGGGGACAGCTCGCCCTCGGGGATCAGGCCTCCGAGATAGACGATCTGCTCGACGCCGGCCTTCGCGGCGGCGCGCCCGAAGTTATCCGCACAGATGAGATCGAGATCCGCGAAGCTGCCCTGGACCAGCCGTGCCGAGGGCAGCATCGAGTGCACGAGGTACGCGGCGTAACGGGCGCCGGTCAGCGCCGTCTCGACATCCTTGAGCGAGAACAGGTCGCAGGTGACGAGGCGATGCCAGGCGCCCGTCGGATCGCGCCGGCCGCGGGTGAGGCCCACGACCTCGAGCGGCGCACCCGTGCGGTGTGCGAGCTGGTTCGCCACGGCATGGCCGACGAAGCCAGTCGCTCCCGCAATCACGATGGTATCTCTGGACATGGGAAGGGACGCAGCAAGCGCCATGCCTGAGATGACGCCCGAGAAGTGTGCGTTACATCAGCGGACGACGGCCAAGCGATCAGCCGACGACGCGATTCCGACCCTCGCGCTTCGCCTTGTACAGGTTGTCGTCGGCGATCTTGATGAACGCGCTGACGTCGACATCCTCGCCTTCGACGGTGGTCACCCCGACCGAGACCGTGACCGGGAAGCTGTCGCCTTCGTACTCGAACGGCGTATCGGCGACCAGCCGGCGGACCTGCTCGGCGAACGTGCGGGCGCCGGTGATATCGGTCTCCGGCAGCACGGCTGCGAACTCCTCGCCGCCGTAGCGAGCGAGTAGCTCCTCACGCCGCACGCGGCCGAGCAGGCGCTTCGAGAGCTCGCGCAGCACGTAGTCACCGGTGAGGTGGCCGTGCTTGTCGTTGATCGCCTTGAAGTGATCGATGTCGAACATGAGGAGCGACAGCGGACGCCGGTACCGTGCACACCGTGCGATCTCTCGCTCGAGGAACTCGAGGAAGTAGCGCTTGTTATGCGCGCCGGTGAGCGCGTCGATGATCGTCATCTTGTAGATCTCTTCGTGGTAGCTCGCCTCGATGCCGGAGCCCGATAGGAACTTGAAGATCGCCGCGCCGATCTTCACGAAGTCCGCGTCGCGCAGGACGCTCTTGGTGACCGGCACGTCGTTGACGTAGCTGCCGTTGGTCGACTGGAGATCCTCCACCGACCAGTTCTCGCCGGTGCGGAACACGCGCGCATGACGGCGCGAGACGCTGTCGCGATCGACCTGGATGTCGCAATCCGCGCCGCGGCCGAGGACGATCTCGCTGCGAGACAGCGGGAACCGCTTCCCCATGTCAGGTCCCGGCGGATAGATCAGGACGAGACACGCCTCGCCGGCTTCCTTGGTCGGCTTTACGACCTGGACCTTGGTGATGCGAGTCTTCCACTCTGACATGCGGTTGAGGCTTCAACTCGGCAGGATCGCGTTGGTTTGTCGATCTGACCGCAAGGCCTCCAACCTGTCAATGTGTGCGGCGGTGTGATAAGCCGGCGTCGTGGTCGGGCACCACGTGTCGAGCGAAGCGTTCGATCTCGTCGGAGACGACAGGACCGGTGTGGTCCTCGTCCACGGCTTCACCGGCACGCCCTACGAGGTCCGTTATCTTGGTGAACGGCTGGCGAGCGCCGGGTACACCGTGCGCGCACCGCGGCTCCCGGGCCACGGCACGTCGGTCGCGGAGCTCGACCAGACCCGGTGGGAAGACTGGGCGGAGGCCGTCGAGCGCGCGGTCGATGCGCTGCGCATCCGCTGCCAGCGCGTGGCGGTGGTCGGGCAATCCCTCGGCGGGTTACTCGCGCTCCACGTCGCGAGTCATCGCCGCGATGTGTGTTGCGTGGCATCGCTCGCTGCACCGCTGTGGCTCGAAGGGCTGCCTGGACGCGTCGCGCACTGGACTCGTCCCGGTGGCGTGCTCGAGCGCCTGCGCACGCTGCCCAAGCTCGGCGGCTCCGATGTTCGCGATCCGCGCAGCAAGGCAGAGAATCCCTGTTACGACGCTGTACCGACGCGTGCGCTCGCCCAGCTGATGGCGTTCATGAAGGTCGCCGATGCGGCGCTGCCGTCGATCACACAACCCGTGCTCGTGCTGCACGCCACGCAGGATCACACCGCACCGGTTGCGTGCGCGCAGCGGATCGCCGAGCGCACGCATGCGAAGCGAGTCCGGATCCTGCCGCGCAGCTATCACCTGATCGCGGTCGACGTCGAGCGCGACATCGTCGCCGCCGAGGTCATCGAGTTCCTTCGCACGTCCGGAGACCAGCCATGCGCCACGTGATCGCGATCGACCAGGGCACCACGGGTTCCACCGTCCTCGTGCTCGACGAGAAGCTCCAGCTACGCGGTCGTGGCTACCAGGAGTTCCGCCAGATCTATCCGAAGCCCGGCTGGGTCGAGCACGATCCCGAGGACATCTGGATGTCGGTGACATCCGCGCTGCAGGCGGCGATGAAGGGCCTCGATCCGTCCTCGATCGCGGCCATCGGCATCACCAATCAGCGCGAGACCTCGGTGCTATGGGATCGCAGCACGGGCAAGGCGGTACACAACGCGATCGTCTGGCAGGATCGCCGCACCGCCGATCGCTGCGCCGAGCTCAGGGCGAACGGCAAGGAAGCGCGGGTCAAGCAGCTTACCGGCCTCACGCTCGATCCGTACTTCTCCGGCACCAAGCTGCGCTGGATGCTCGATCACGTCGATGGTCTCGCGGCGCGCGCTCGCGCCGGGGACATCGCGTTCGGCACCATCGATTGCTACCTGCTCTCCCGGCTCACCGCCGGCGCGGTTCACGCCACCGACGTGACCAACGCATCGCGCACGCTGCTATTCGACATCCACGAGCTCGCCTGGAGCGAGGAGCTCTGCGATCTGCTCGGCGTCCCGCGCGCGCTACTCCCGACGGTGGTCCCATCGAGCGGCACCGTCGGCACCACGAGGGGCGTCGCCGGCTTGCCGGATGGCATCCCGATCGCGGGCCTCGCGGGAGATCAGCAGTCCGCGCTGTTCGGGCAGGCTTGCTTCACCCCCGGCGATGCGAAGTGCACCTACGGCACCGGTGCGTTCATCCTGATGAACACCGGTGATACGCCGGTGGCCTCGCGCTCCGGCCTGCTCACCACGGTCGCGTGGAAGCTGTCCACCGGCGAGCTGCGCTACGCGCTCGAGGGCTCCGCGTTCATCGCCGGCGCTGCCGTGCAGTGGCTGCGTGATGGCCTGCAGTTCTTCTCGTCAGCCACCGAGATCGAAGCGCTCGCCGGCTCGGTTCCCGACTCGGGCGGGGTGATCGTCGTCCCCGCCTTCGCCGGCCTCGGCGCACCGCACTGGCGCCCCGAAGCACGCGCGTCGATCACGGGCCTGACCCGCGGCAGCACGCGCGCGCACATCGCCCGGGCCACCCTCGAGGGCATCGCCCTGCAGAACGTCGACATCCTGCGCGCGATGGAGCGCGACTCGGGCCAGCCGTTGACCACGCTGAAGGTCGATGGCGGCGCGTCCGCCAACGACCTGCTGATGCAGTTCCAGAGCGACGTCCTCGGCGTCGAGATCTCCCGCCCCGACGTCGTCGAGACCACCGCCCTCGGCGCCGCGTTCCTCGCGGGCCTTGGCACCGGCGTATGGCAGGACCAGGATCAAGTCCGCAAGACCTGGCGCGAGCAGAAGCGCTTCAAGCCCACGGCAGATCGCGCGAAGGTCGACGAGCACCTGAGGCGCTGGGATGCGGCGGTGGCGAAGGCCTGAGGGCTGGGGACTGAGGGCTGGGGACGGTTTCAACGTACACAACGTGCGATCTGCAAGCGCTTGATTGCACACGGGGTCTGGGGGACGGTTTCAACGTAGACAACCTGAGAGACGTGGGTGGCCGACACCCGGACACAGGGCGGGCGAGCACTCGCCCGGTGACGCCGTACGTTGTGCAAGTTGAAACCGTCCCCCGCCCCCCTCGTGATCTCCGCAGGTTCCCGATCGCACGTTGTCTACGTTGAAACCGTCCCCCGGCTCTACGCAGAACGGGAGCGGCTCCTTCCCACCCCTGGTGGTTTTCACCTGTGAATGGTGGAGTGCACCTGTGGTGCAGAAACCTTCCCGCAACAACTTCAATGACTTAACCTGCGGCACAGTTAGTGCTCGTGGTGCGGCCCATGGCACTCCTCGCTGCTCGCACTCCCAAGACCGCTGCTGACTGGACCGATCGCGAGCTCCTGAGGTTCGTCCTCCGTAGTGAGGCCCGTGGCTGGGCGGAGCTGGTCCGCCGGTTTCGCCCGCTGATCTACCGCTGCATCACCAAGGTGACCCTCAAGTACGCGCCGTCGCTCGGCAGCGCCGACCTCGACGAGATCTACGCCGACGTCATGATGCAGCTCGTGCGCGACGACATGCACAAGCTCCGCATCTACAACCCGGCGCGGGGCACCAAGCTCGGCTCGTGGATCGGCATGATCTCGGTCAATGCCGCGTACGACTTCCTTCGCGGCGCTGGCCGTCGCCCGCTGCTCGACAAGGTCGACGGCGTGCTCGATCCGCACGAGGAGTGCGATCGCACCCCGCTCGATCTGTTGATCGAAAAGGAGCGCTGGGGCCACCTCAACGAGCTGCTCTCCGACTTCACCGACAAGGATCGCCACTTCGTCGAGCTGTATTACAAGCAGGGCATGGAGGCCGAGGAGATTGCCTGTGCGATGCAGATCAGCCTGAAGACGGTCTACTCGAAGAAGCACAAGATCCGCGCGCACCTCGTGCGCTGCCTGCAGGGCCTCGCTGGTGACAGCCCGATCGCCGATCTCGCGGCCGCTGCCGCCTAGTTCCGCGCGCGGCGATCGAAGCTCGCGTAGACCTTGATCGACAGCTTGCCGTTCCGCTGCTCGGGGCCGGTCAGCAGGATGTGATCGGCGTAGTCGCGCAGACCCGCCTGGGTCTCGAGCTCGGCGATCGAACGCGACATCTCTTCCTCACTGCCACTCATGGTCAGCAGGCACTGATCCTGGCGGCACTCGACGGCATCGAGCGTGCCGCCGCGCAGATGGCGGATCCGGGCGCGGATATCGCCTTCGGTCTCGCTCGCCCAGGCTGCATCGCGCGCCTGACTCTCGAACGCCGTGTTGGGTGCTGGCAGCTCGGCCGAGCCCGCGGCCTGCGGACGCTGCAGCGGCACGAGGTCGATCTTGCCGGTGCGGCCGGTCGCGCTCGTGCCCGGCCCGTTCGCCACGGCCACGCGGTTCGAATCCTCCGGAGCGGAGTGCGTAGCGTTCGGTGAGGACGACCCACCGCGATCTAGCGCGAACCACGCGATTCCACCGGTGATCGCGACTGCCCCGACGAGGATGGGCCAGCGTGCTGCCATTCGCGGGTAGCCTAGCACTTGCCGCATCGGCGGGTGGCATGGCTAACTCAGTGACCGTGAAGCCTGCCGTGAGTCCACCCGGCGATCGTCCGCGCGTTGCGGTCGCGAATCGCGCTGATGGCGGGATCCTGTACTGGATCGGCAAGCTCTACGGCTTCGCGGCACTCGTGATCGTCGCGTCGTTGATGTTCAGCGCGCTCTGCGTCTATGGCTACTTCTCGGTGAACGCGCCGCCGGTCCCGGATCTGCGGCGCTATGCCAAGGTCGCACCGGCGGTGACGCGGATGTACGCGGCCGATGGCACGCTACTCGGCGAGTTTGCCAAGGAGTGGCGCGAGCTGGTGCCCTACGAGCGGATGCCCAAGCGCCTGATCGATGCGTTCCTCGCCGTCGAGGACCACGACTTCTTCGCGCACCGCGGCCTCTACTTCAAGGGCATCGCACGCGCGGTGTGGGCGAACATCACGGCGCGTGACTTCGCGCAAGGCGGCTCGACGATCACCCAGCAGGTCGCCAAGCAGTTCCTCGGCAGCGAGAAGAGTCTGTCTCGCAAGGGCAAGGAGGCGATCGTC
The DNA here is from genome assembly GCA_043753855.1 of Myxococcales bacterium. GTDB lineage: Bacteria > Myxococcota_A > Polyangia > Haliangiales > Haliangiaceae > JABFXX01. Next base: position 44,692 of record JAYUVX010000090.1, read on the forward strand.
GCGCGCCGGCTCGAGGCCCGCTACTCCAAGCAGGCGATCCTCTCGGTCTATCTCAACCACATCTATCTCGGCGCTGGCGCGTGGGGCGTCGGAGCCGCGGCGCATCGCTACTTCCAGAAGGATCTCGATCAGCTGACGCTCGCCGAGGCTGCGCTGATCGCCGGGCTCGCGAAGGCGCCCACGCTGTACTCGCCGATCCACCGCCAGAAGCTCGCGATCGAACGTCGAAACATCGTCCTCGACAAGATGGCCGGCTACGGGCTCGCCACCGCCGAGGAGGTCGCCGCCGCGAAGCAGGAACCGATCAAACTGAACCTCTATCGCGACGTGTTCCCCGACCGGATGCCCTACTACGCCGAGCACGTACGTCGCTACGTCAACGATGTCTACGGCGCCGACGCGATCGCCGCGAACGGCCTGCGGATCGAGACCGCCGCCGAGCCGACCTGGGAATCCGCCGCGTACGCGAACATCGATTTCGGCGCGCGACACCAGGACAAGCGCCAGGGCTGGCGCGGTCCCGAGTGGCGGATCGATGGCGCCGCGCGCGAGATGTTCCTCGACCGCCAGCGCAAGCTCTACGGCTCGGCACCGCTGGTTTCCGGCAAGCGCTACCTGGGGCTCGTGGACACCGTGAAGGGCGAGGAAGCCACCGTCCTCGTCGGGGATCGCAAGCTGTCGCTGCCGCTGCGCAACATGCGATGGGCGTCGAAGTGGCAATCGGGCAATGCCGAGAACGACATCCAGATCGATAGCGCGGGCGCCGCCCTGAAGCCGGGCTACGTGATCTGGGTGACTCGCGAGGTGCGCACCCTCGGCCGCTATCGCGACTGGAACCTGCCAGACACCAAGAATCCGGCGTGGATCGGCAGCGACGATCAGCACGACTGGGACGACAAGCACGCGGACGTCGTGAAGCTCGAGCAGGTACCGCATCCGCAGGCCACGCTGTTCACCGCGGATCACCACAACGCGTACGTCGTCGCGATGGTCGGCGGCTACGACTACGACCGTTCGGTATTCAACCGCGCCGTCCAGGCGTGCCGACAGCCGGGCTCGACGTACAAGCCGATCTACTACTCGCTCGGCCTCGATCAGGGCTACGGCTTCGACACCGTGCTCAACGACGTGCCGGTGAAGATCGTCGATCCCGATACAGGCGAGGAATGGTCGCCGACCAACCTCGGCGAGACGATGGATGGCGACGTGACGCTCGAGTACGCGCTGGTGTTCTCGAAGAACATTCCGTCGGTCGATCTGTTCCAGCGGCTCGGCGCGAAGAACGTCGAGAGCTGGGCGCGCCGGCTCGGGTTCTCCACCAAGATCTTCGCGGACGATGCGCTCGCGCTCGGTGCCTCGTGCAGCAAGCTCGACGAGATGACGCGAGCGTTCACCGTCTTCGCCCGTAACGGTGCCTGGTGGCCGCGGCCGTCAGGCAAGGAGAAGAGCTGGGTCTACGTGCGCCGCATCCTCGACCGCGACGGCAATGTTGTCGAAGACAACACGCTCGCCGACGATCCGCAGCTCCCCACCGCCGACCGCTTCGATCGGTTCGCGGCGCTCGGCGGAGTTACCGCGGCGCAGGCGATCTCGCCGCGCACCGGCTACTTGATCTCCAAGCTTCTCGCCCACGAGGTGATCTACGGCTTCGCGAACGTGTTGCGCGCCACCGGGATCAAGGCCGCGGGCAAGACCGGTACGTCGAGCAGCACGCACGACACCCTGTTCATCGGCTACACGTCGAAGTTCACGACGCTGGTGTGGATGGGCGACGACAAGAAGGAGCGCGCGCTCGGCAAGAGCGATGCGGCGTACATGACCGTGGTGCCGCTGTGGGCGCGCTACATGTACGAGACCGCACGCAACTTCCCCAATCCTGACCTGCCGTGGATCGTGCCACCGGGCGTGAAGGCCGGCGATCGCGGCGATCACAGCAAGGGCGTGCACGGCCCGCAGATGGACCTGATCTTCCGCGGGCCGCCGAAGAAGGACAAGGCGGACGACGGCGCGGACCGCCCTCCGGTCTGACGAGGCGCAACATCGTCGGCGCCCGGCAGCTCGCGGTCGCCGACGCGGCTCGGCGCTCTCGGGTTCGCGCGTCGCGACCGCCACGCCGGATGATCCGGAAGCTGCGCCGAAGACGCCAAGACCTCCAAGCAGAAATTCTTCTTGGCGGTCTTGAAAACTTGGCGGCGACTCTCTCGGGTTCCAGCGCGCACGGCCGCCGTACCAAGCGGGTACGGAGCGGCGACGCGCTGACGCAAACCGTGGTGACGCCGCCGTGGCGCGAGCGCCTACGGAGCGACGACGCGGCCGCACGCGAGCGCGTTGGCCGAGGGTGACGGCGCCACGACGAAGATCGCGCCGACCAGCGACTGCGGACCATCGAGGTGGGTCACCGCGGAGCCGTCGCTGATCGCGGCCTCGCCCTTCGCATCGGACGTAACCGTGATGAAGTAACCGACGCCGCCCGAGCGCTTCGAGTCCTCGTCGGGCTTGTACGCGAAGCACTTGTCGACCTTGCCGAACGAGTAGGTCGTGGACTTCTTGAGGCCGGTGATCGTGCCGGTGAGCCGCGTGTCGTCGTCGCCCTGGACGATCAGGATCGTGCCCGCGACCTTGCTGCCCTTCGCGGGCGAGAGCGTGATGCTCGCCTGCGGTGGCGCGGGAGGTGTGGAGGGTGCGGGTGCGGGTGCGGGTGCGGGTGCGGGTGCGGGTGCGGGCACCTCCACAATCGGGGCGACGGGCGGAGCGGGCTTCGGCGCCGAGCGCGCAGGTGGTGGAGCTTCCGGAGCGGCCGGCCCCTCGACGATCTCGGGCAACGCGCCAGGACCTTGCGGGTCGACGCGGGGGCCACACGCCGCGATCGAGAGCAGCACGAGCGTTCGCTTCACATCGCCTCGAGATGACTGACCAGCCCGCTGGTGACGACGGAGCGGCCGGCGTGGCGCTGCTCGATCTCCGAGAGCCCCGCGCACAGTGCGAGCCGGCTCGCCTGCACGGGATGCCCGCGATCGACGAGGACGATCGCGCCGCCATCGCGCACCACCCGCGACCACTCACGCAGCGTGGCCTGGCCGCTCTCCGCGGTGGCGAGGTCCACGGCGATCACTGCGGAGCACGAGCCGGCATCGAGCGTCGACGTATCGGCGAGGGTGGCGCCGAGCTTCTTCGCGGCGCGTGATGAGAGCCCGACGGCGATCACCTCGTAGCTCTGCTTCAGCGCGGTGGCGAGCTTCGCGTCGCCGACGACCACGAGCGTGCCGGTGGCGTTGGCCGATGCCAGCGCCTCGGTGATCGCGGTGACGGCGGGCGTCAGGAACAGGCCATCGAGCACGAGCGGCACGCTAGCACCGCTAATGCTCGCGCAGATACTCGCAACGCGGCGCTTCGATGTGCGGCGTGATCCACGAGACGCCGAGCAGCTGATCGAGCAGGAATCGGAAGTTGCCGTAGGTCACGACGAAGAAGTCCATCTTGCGCTTCTTGATGCCGCCGCCGGTGTCGTCGGCACGCACGCAGCCGTCGTGGATCGATCCATCGGGGAGCTGGAGGCCGTCGAACTCGGGGATGTAGATCGGCTCGCCGATCGGGATCAGCCGCGGATCGACGGCCACCGACTTGAACGGGATCAGCGGCCGCGTCCCCGCACCACGACCGAACGGATGCTCGTCGACATCCAGCTGCTCGAAGCAGGTTCCGTAGCCGAACTTGCAAGCGCCCGTGTAGTTGATGACGCGGCCATCGCGCATCAGGCCGGAACCCTCGAGCCGCAGCGCCCACGCGAACCGCTCGGGCACGTGGGTCATGAAGTAGCCATCGGGCGTGTAGAGCTCGACCCAGGTGTTGAGCGGAACCGTGGCGACGCGCCCGCTCTTCGGCACCGCCCCGCTCCGAGGATCGTCGTAGTCGGATTCGAGCGCGAGCCAGTAGAACCGCAGCGCCCATTGCAGATCGTCGACGAGCGGATAGCCGCAACACAGCTTGTTCTTGCCGCGGATGTTCGCCTTCGGCTGGAGCGGGACGTCCTCCTTGCCGAGCTTGCTGTCATCAGCCGCGGCCGTCCCAACCAGCGCGACGCCCGCGATCAACAGCACTGCGAGCCGCACGCAATAATCGTACGCCACGCGGTACAACCCGTCCATGTGGGTCCATCCGCTGCCCGAGGCGACGATCGCGTGCGGGGGCAAGGCACTCGGGCTCGCGAGGCTGATCGCCGCGGGACTGCCGGTGCCGGAGGGCTTCGTGCTCGAGGACACCGCATTCCGCGAGCTCGCCGGCGACCTCGACTCGCGCGACGAGACGGTGATCGGCCACCGGCTCGCGCAGGCCGCGGCGCGGATCGCGACGGCGCAGCTTCCGGACGAGCTGATCCGCGACGTCGAGCAGCGTGCCGGAGCGCTCGGCATGCTCGCCGTGCGCAGCTCGGCGACCATCGAGGATGGGGATGCCGGCGCCGCGGCCGGAGTATTCTCCTCGCGTCGCGCGGTGCCACCCGCCGAGGTCTGGGACGCGATCCGCGCGGTATGGACCAGCGCACTGACGCCGCTCGCGGCCGCGTACGCGCGACGGCGCACGGGCCCGATCTCGATCGGCGTGATCGTGCAGCAGTTCGTTCCCGGCGAGCCGATCACCGTGTACACGCGCGCGCCGGGGAAGGCCGCGGCCGACGACGTGATGATCCAGCGCGGGGGCAACCTCACCGTGGTGCCGCGATCGTCGCTGGATCCAGCGGTCGTGCTCGCGCTGCGCGCGGAGGCCGCGATCGGCGCGCGGCAAGGCGCGGATGTCGAGCTGGTCGGTGAGCGGATCGTGCAGGCGCGACCGATCGTCCATCCCGTGATCAACCGGCGCGCACTGGCACCGCCCACGGTGCTCGCGCCGCTGGTCGCGGATGGCCGGCACTGGACGTGGGACGTCGCGCATAATCCCGATCCGCTCTCTCCCGCGCAGGCCGGCCTCGTCGCGCAGGTCGATCGTGCGGCGATCGCGCCGTACTCGCTGCGCGTCTGCGCGGGGTATCTCTACGTCGCGCCGCGCGGCGAGCCAGCCGCGGCCATGCCGGCCAGCTCACGTGACGAGCTGAGCTCCCGGGTCGCTGCGCTCGAAGCCCGGCTCGCCGTGGCGCTCGGTGCCGAGCTGCCACCACTCGACGAGGCGATCGCGCGGTACCTCGCGTTCTACCGGATCTGGGCGACCGAGCTGGGGCCGTTGATCCGCGCAACGCGTGCCTCCGCGAACCGACTGCCGCTCACCGGATCCCGCCCATCATCGGTCGAGGCCACGCTGCTCGCGACGGCACGCGGTGAGCTCGATGAGGCCACGGCGGTTGCCCGGCTCGGCGTGCTGTCACCGGCCTGGGACATTGCCGTGCCGACCTATGGCGAGCGCCCGGGCATCGTGCAGGAGGCGATCGCTCGAGCGCGAACGATCGCAGCAACTTCGGCGATCCCCGACGACCGCGGCGACGATCTTGCCGCTGCGGTCGCCGATCTCGCGGAACGGGACGATGCGTGGTTCGCCCGCGCGCAAGTGCTGATGAGGCGAGCAGTGATCGCCCGCGCCAGCGAGCTCGGGATCGATCCCGAGGATGCGTTCTGGATCCCGCTGGACGATCTCGCGCACCGTGCGCTCGATACGGAGGACGTTCGCCACCGGGCGTCAGCCGCACGTAACGCCGCGATTCGCGCCGGTCAGTGGGCGATGCCGCGGTCTGTCGGTGGCCTGGTCGAACCGGTCGCTCGTGCGCTCCACGGGATCGGCACTGGACCTCGCGTGACCGGGCGCATCGTGCGATTCGCCACGCTGGCCTCGACGGTGATGGTCGGATCAGCGGACATCGTCGTCACCCGCACCGTGACACCGGCGCTCGCCGTCGCGGTGATCGGATGCGCCGCACTCGTGAGCGAAACCGGAGGCTTGCTCGATCATGGAGCCGCACTCGCCCGAGAGCTCGGCATTCCATGCGTCGTTGGCTGCCATGAAGCGTGGTCGCTCCTGGCCGATGGGATGATCGTGACCGTCGACGGTGACGCGGGCTCGGTCGAGATCAGCTGACGATCAGCTGACGATCAGCTGACGATCAGCTAACTATATCTGGAGACGCAGCTTTTCGCGCTCAGTCGTCGTCGTCGTACTCGGGCTCGTTCGGATCCGTATCGTCGGGCTCGTCGGAACGATCCGCAGGGAGCGGCGTGCCGAGTCCGGCGTTGACTCGTTCGCGCAAGTCTTTGCCGACCTTGAAGAAAGGCAACCGCTTCTCGGCGACATGGACCGTTTCGCCAGTCCGCGGGTTGCGACCCTCGTAGGCCTTGTACTTGCGAACGGTGAAGCTACCAAAGCCGCGGATCTCGATACCTTCCCCGCGTTCCAGTGCCTTCACCATCGAGTCGAAGATGGTGTTGACGATCGCCTCGGCCTTACCGGCCGGCAGCTTCAACGTCTCTGAGATTTTCTCGATGAGCTCGGACTTGGTCACCCGTAACTCCGCGTAACTAGGCCTAGCTAAACAAACCTGGGGGGGGATAGCAAGTCTAACGTCGCGAAAAGCCGTCACATGCCTGGAGTGACCGCCGGGAGCTGGCGCTCACCAGCTCTGGTAAACGCTCGATACGACAGGGGAAACCGGTACATCGAGCAGCGATGGCGGGCGTAGAAGTCGATGAGATCTCGCCATCCGATTTCACCCGATTCGAGGCCACTGCGGACCGCCTGGGAGACCGTGGTGCTGCACTTCGCTCCGGTTTCCGGAGCTTTGTGACCACGCGCGACCCGGTCATCGATGCCCACCAGCGATGGTGGAACGAGGCTGAGATACCAGGCGGATAGCGGCGAAACCTCGACCGTCTCGACGCGGGTGACGGCGAGCGAGATGCCGTCGCGGTAGATGCACTCGACGCGGGTCTCGCTACCGCCCCGGGTCAGGACCATCGCGTTGAACGGCAGCACGCGCGCGTTCGAGCAACCGCTGATGTTGGGCGTCGGGGACGTGGTCACCGCGTAGCCGAGATCGGACGTGGTCGTGTTGTCGATCTGAAGGACCATCGCTTCGCCCGATCGATCCACGCGCAGCTTCAAGCCGGCGATCTCGATCCCAGGTTGTCCCACCTCCAGAATGTGCCGGCCCTCATCGACGCGATAGACGAGCTTGCGGCCCATCTCTTCGACCGATGGTGTGCGCACGCCCGCCCCAGCTGCATCCTTCGAGAGGGAGTCCTGATACACGGCGGGCGAGGCGGTGCCCTTGACGAGCAAGTCGCGTGAGGTCCCGACAGGGCCCACAGGTGCGGGCTTCTCGGGAAGTGACACGCTCCCGCAAAAGCGCAGCGAAGTGATGCCTGCGACCAGCACCAAGCCGGCAACTCCGACACCAAGTCGGAATTGTGCGTCGGAGACTCCCACCGTCTGTTCACCATACACGCGCGTTCTCGATGACGCGAAACTGCGCAGTCACAAAACATTGACTGGTTCGCCGGCCTGGCTCCTAATCGCGCTCGATCATGCTTGGAGGGCACCGATTCGCGCGGAGCGTCGCGCTGCTGCTGGTAGCCGCTGCGTTGCTGCGCGGTACTCCGGCGTCGGCCGACGGCGTCGAGGAGCTGACGAAGATGCTGTCGAGCTCGAGCGACAAGGCGCGGATCTCCGCGGTGGTCTCGCTCGCACGGCTCAATGATCGCACCGCGCTCAAGCCGCTCGTCACCGCTCTCCACGATCCGAACGCACAGGTCCGCGCGCTCGCGGCCACGGCACTCGGTCGACTCGGTCACAAGGCGGCGCTGCCCGCGCTGAAGAGCGCGGTGGAAGATCCGGACGACGCGGTTCGCACGCGTGCGAAGGCCGCGGCGATCGCGGTGGCAAAGGCGAACAAGCTTCCGGATCCGTTTCCGGTGGTCGTGGCCGCAGGTCCCGAAACGCTTGCCGGTTCGCCGCAGGCTCGCAAGAGCGGTGGTCGCGCCGGCTTCGGTCGCCAGGCGCACGCGGTCGAGAATCATCCCGACCTCTACATCACGATCAACACCTCGATGGACGATTCGCCGGGCAAGGCCGACAAGGTCGCTCGCAAGGCCCACGGCGAGATCCTCCGGCAGACGCTGAGCGATTCGTTCAAGAACCAGCCGATGGTGACCACGATCGCAGCCGATGCGCAGAAGTGGGGGCTGGATCCTCGCCACCTCGATC
>JAYUVX010000091.1:0-6545 GCA_043753855.1 Myxococcales bacterium
GCCGGCCGGGCTCGCGGGCAGTGGAACTATTGCATCCGTCCGAGCGTGAGCGACTGACGTGCTTCTGGATCGTTTATTTACGCGCGGCGCCTTAGTGCCACGCTAGTCGTCGCCGCCGCGCCCCATCACGTCGCCGCCGCGCCCCATCACGTCGCCGCCGAGGCCTAGCCCGAGCCACCGTCACGGGTGCTGCTCGAGGAAGCAGATCCGCGAGCTCTATTACGTCAGTACGTGGTGCATTCGAGCCACGCTCCTTCGATACCGCGAGATCGATGACCATGATGTGCACGACGCGGTCCTGATGTTGAACCCGGTTGGGGAAGACGTACCTCGGGCCCTTGCGGCGATAGATGACATAGAACGCCTCCGCAACATCGAAGCCGGAGCCTGCGAGCTGGCCCAACATGTCCCAGACTTGGTGCATTCCATCAATGAGGTACGTGCGGTTCGCCGCCTCGTACTGCTTCGCCTCGACATAGAAGGAAAACCGCGCATCGACCCCGAGGAGATCCGGTTGAAGCTGTCCCGCGAGTGGTCGAGTGAGCGGGTTGAGACCGCGGTCGAACAAGTAGGTCACCAGCGTCTCCGTCAGCCTATCTTCGGGTTTACCGCGACCTCTCTGCGCAATCGTCCGCAGGCGGTCGGCGTCGTACCACTGACAACGCTGACGATAGCGGTCGAAGACGGCGAGAAGGGAACGCTCTGAACCGAGGCGACGTCGAACCTCCTCGTACACGCGCTCGACGTCTTTGCGCATCACAGCGAGGTGCGAGTCGATCGACCTCTCCGTGGCGTCGTCGATATCGGTCCACTTGCCGAAGAGCACCTTGTAGATGTGACCGATGCTTCTCTGCAGGCGCGAGTGCCGGGCCAGCCATGCGTTCAGACCTCGGTCGGTCGCTGGCGGATGAAGATCGGCAAGGTCGCGTTCGTGTCTTTCCAGAGCCGCACCCGCACCGGTGCGGAAATACGTTCGGCGAACGCGCTTTGCGTGCTCGAGTTCGCGGTCGACCTGGTCCGTTCGCTCTTGGAGGTCCTGTCGATTCACGGACTGGCAGATACCCTGCACGATCCGAAGTGCGTGTTCGAGCCGACCGTCGTCATCGGTCTCGCGCCCGACTCCCCATGCGTCGTCGTCTGGGTCGACCGGAGCCCGCACCAGACGACGTCGCGTCGCGTCGATCGACCGATCGTAGTCATCGTCCGCAGGCGCAGGCGGAAACGCATCGGGATGGTCGCGCTCGAGATCGTCGATGATCGCGGAGAGCGAAGCTCGCGCTGCATCGTCAGCGACCAGTAGCATCTGACGAGATGCTCGCTCCTCGCGCCGAAAGTCCGAGAGCAGCAATGCCGTGCGTGACTCGCGAAGGAGCTGTTCATGGAACGGAAAGCAGGCGAGTGCGAAATTGACGCCCTCCTCCCGCGATAGGAACTCCCAGCTGCGATCGAACACGTCGACGAGGTCTTCGATCATTCGACCTTATCCCACGTGATGCGTCAGGCGGCGCTCCCCGGACGTTGGGCGAGGCCCCAATTTCAGGCTCGTCTCAAAGAAGGGGAAGAGTACGAGTCCAAGCACTCGAGACCGCTGCTAGTTGTAGTTCACCCGGATCACGAATGGATTGCCCTCCAGGGTCGTGGCGTTCGCGACGACGAGCAACGCATGATCGCTCTCGATCTCGCCGAGTCTTAGCTCGAGCTTCAACGGGCGCGCACCGGTAGCGGTCGCAACCTCGTCAGCCAGCGCCAGGGCATCCAGGCCGCGCACGCTGTCCTCAAGGCTCCTCGCGGTTGCCAGGGTCATGTCAGCCCAGCGGATGGCGCGGAAGTTGTTGCCCGCAGCCACCATCCCGCCACCCATGGCGACATAGAAAGTCCCGTCGGCGGTCTGCACCCCCGCGTTCGCGTTCTTGCTACGTAGGTTCTGACGCTGCTCCAGGGTAAGCGCCATGCCCCCTACTCCTACGAGCCGGAACCCCCGGATGGTTTCCGGCCAGTTGCTGTGGATGATCTCGACGAGCTGGTCGTCCGCAAACGAATCGTGATCACGAACGTCGACGAGATAGGCGTCGTCGTCGCGAACCATGACGAACAGCACATCGCCCGTCCGCTGTTGCAGCCCGTTCGGCCTGACCGCAGCGCCTAGGTGAAGGTGATGGATGGCCCAGTCATGCAGCATCGCGTCGTTGTAGCTGCGGTCGCGGACCTTCTTGCTCAACCGCGGCATGACGTCCGTACCGTCGCGGAGCTCCTGCGCGGTGGCCGCAAGTCCCGTGCGAATGTCTGAGGGGAGACTTGGTTCGTTCGCGGTCAACTCTCGCGACCAGTGCACGGTTCGCGGTCGCGCCGCGATTCGACGAGCGACGGCGTTCCAGTGATCCACACAGATCCGGAGGGTGTCTTGGTCAAGATCGCCCGTCGTTGCCGGGAGCGAGTAGCCGAATGCCTGGAGGCGCGCCGCATACATGGCGCGCAAGTCCTCTACGAAGTTCATCTCGATGTTCATGACGATCCTGTTTCGAAGCAATCGTCCAGGATAGCACGCTGGGCGTAGCGCTGAGGTCAGACCTGAGAGCCCCGGCAAAGACCCACCCGGGCCGGAGACGCGTGCCCGGGCCGTAGTTGTTGGCGGCCCCGCAGGCGCCCTGACCTTGGGAGAGGTGCTGCCAAGAACGGGCGAAATCGGCCGCGGTGTCGCCTTAGCCGAGGCCCGAGGTGGTGGCGGAACGCGGGAATCGCCCCGGACGGCCTGGTGCTCCAGGCTCGAGTTCATGTCGGAGCACGATCAACTCGCCGGCGCGGACCTGGGAGTCCGTGGACCCTCTTTCGGAGTTCTCTGGTCGATGAGGAAGAGGGACGCCTCGAACACGCGATCTGTACCGATTGTCGACGGTGACCAACGTGTGGTGCGCTCGGACGATCGGGCTAAATCGACCCGGAACGCCAACCTGGTGCAGCCTCGATCTATGACGATCGAGCTCCGCGGAGATCACCCGAACCAGATCCCCCCCTCCCCGCTGGATCTGACGGACCCGCCGCCACGCCGCCAGCGCTGCCAATGCCTGCGGGTGAAAGCGGAGCCCCCCGCTAGTTGGTTCTGTCGTCATGCACCCCGCAAGACGACGACGGGCTCTGCCGGAATCGGTTCCGACGAAGCACTGCCCCCGAGAAGGGCTAAATCGACCACCAGACGAAACACGCGCAGGGTCGTTCCATGACCAGCCGACGTTGTCGCCGCGTCCCACTTCAACCAACGGAGTGTTCGCGAAAGTGGGGAGCCCGGCGACGGGCCCAGCGGTTCTCCAGAGAACGGATGCCGCACGACCAGAAGCTAGATCACCCGCGAGCCCCCCTGCTGGATTCGGGGGGACGATCGCGTTCACGAACCTGCAGTCACTCCTGGCGAACGAAAGCGAGCTCCGAGCACCGGGGTTTCCTGAGCGTGACCAGACGAGAACAAGAACCGCGGTCTCGCGTGCACGCGGAACATCCGCCGGGCGCGAGGTCTGTAACCTTCGAGACCTCGATCGCAGATCAGCCACCGTGGCCACATGACCCAACGTTTCGCGCCCGCCCACCACCTCGTTGACTCCTGGGCTGCGCTCGCGCGTGACCCAACCTCGATAACGACCACGACCACCTCCGCGTAGATCTTCTCAACCGAACAACGGTGGAACGAGCGGATCGTTTCGCGCAGCGCCCTCGCGAAGGTGCCTGGGCGGAGCCCTGCCCGAAGCCGGCCAACACGTCACTGAAAGTGAGTTCTCGACATGTGTAAACCGCCCTCTGATGACCGTCCCCGCACTCCCCGCTCGCGCCGTTCGAACCGGCCTCCACGATCTCAATCGCGCGCCACCGCGCGGCCGTCCTGGCTTGCCCAGATCCGGAACGTCGTGCTCGTCGCTGCCGCCAAGGTGATCGCGAAGCACGGCGCCGGCATCGTCCACGGTCCCGACAGCATCCTCATCTACCGGTTGATCGCGTACTTCCTGATCACGGTGGTCGGAGGCCTCGTGCGTCTCGTCCTCGGTCTGCCGAAACCGCTGGCGCCCCCCGCACCAGCGCGCCGTCCGCGAGTCGCGCGCACCGAGAAGGGATCTTCCAAGAAGAAGAAGAAGCCGAACGACACGCGGTAGCGGCGCTGGCCAGCAATACGGACTTCGTCCCCGCGACTCGACTGAAGTGGACAATCCAATCGCGGACTTTTTTCTCGGGGCCTCTGACGCCGACACCCGACGACGATCATGGAGCACGTGGTCCGCATGTCTGGAAAGTCGAGGGCAAGTACCGACCCCATCTACCCCACGATGTTCAGGGGATGTGGCGAGGTTTCCCGCGATTGACCGGCTCGCAGCAGCGCCGCGCGAAAGCGGAGGGCGCACGCGGCCTTGTCTGGAGATCTACACTTATTCACTGGAGCGACGTCTGCGAACGCCGAGTCATCGCCGGTATTCATTGATGCAACCGCCAGCCAACACGAACGTGCGTCCACTTGTGCAGCTCCGGTCCCTCGGCGATGGACGTTCCCTGGCCCGGACTCTCGCTCGGGTGTTGGTCCGGCGCGAGCTGATGTTTGCCACCGCGATCACCGAACCGACCGATTGCGACCAACAGCGCGCCGCCGGATGATTCGGCCGGTTCTGGACGTTCACGTACGAGCACGAGGGCACATTGACGATCCGCACCTATCGACGCCGGTCCAAGAACGACGACGGCAAGCAGCAGTTCAGCCTCGACGTTCAGACCCGGGGCTGCGACGAGCTGATCGCACGCATGGAGCTCACCGAGCAGCCGCGCAATGACTACGTCGACGATGGTCGCTCGGGCGACGACTTCCTCAATCGCTCGGGTCTTCGAGCATTGATCGCGGAGGCGAAGCGAGGCGACGTGATCATCTGCCGCGATCAGTCGCGCCTCGGTCGCGACGCCATCGAGGTGACTCTTGTGATCCGAGACCTCGTTCGTGATCGCGGCTGTCGGCTGTTCTATTACTCCAGCGGCCAGGAGGTCGCCTTCGCGAACGCGATCGACCAGGCGACGACGTTCATCCAGGGCACCGGGCACCAGATGGAGCTCGAGGCGATCCGCTCGCGCACGCGCGAAGGTCTGCGCTCGCGTGTGCGGCAGGGCCGGATCGCAGGCGGGTCTTGCTACGGCTACACGCTGGAGCGCAAGAACGATGGTTCGGGTCGTCGCTTCACCGTCGCGGTGGTCGACGAGCAGCAGGCGCCGGTCGTCCAGCGCATCTTCACCGAGTACCTCGCCAACCGCGGACTCAAGGCGATCGCGCATCAGCTCAACCATGAAGGGGTACCGTCGCCCTCCGCCGGTCGTCGCGGTTCAGGTTCGTGGGCGTCATCCGCGATCCGCACCATCCTGCTGAACCCGCGCTACCGAGGTCTCTACATTCACGGTCGGATCAAGAAGGTCCGCCACGGTGGTGGCTCGATGCGCGTGAAGGCCGAGCCCAAGGACATCATCATGATCGACCTGCCAGAGTGGCGGATCGTCGATGACGCGACGTGGTTCGCGGTAGCAGAGCGTTTCACGACGCGTGGCCCGTCACCGCGCACCGGTCGTCCCGCGGCGAAGTATCCGCTCAGCGGCATCGCGAAGTGCGGCTCGTGCGGCGGCGCCGTCGGTGCAGCGCGCGTGCGCGCATACGGTGGCGCCACGGAACGCGTGAAGTGTTACGGCTGCGCGAAGCATCACGAGCGCGGAAGCGCCGTCTGCCCCGTCACCGTGCATCAACCGATGGCCGAGGTCGAAGAGGCGTTGATCGACCACCTCCAGAAGCACGTGCTGAGCGAAGGCGTCCTCCACGTCGTGCTCGGCGAAATCCGATCCGAGATCGCTGCGCAGCTACCGAAGCGCGACGCCGACGTCGCTGCCATCGAGGCCGAGCTCGCCACGGCGCGCACTGAGCAGAAGCGGCTGGCCAAGGCGATCGCGATGACAGACGACGTCCCCGAGCTCGTCTCCGAGCTGAAGAAGCGTTCGATCCGGATCGCCCATCTCGAAGCCCAGACCCTGGCGGCGAAGCGGACGCCCGACGACCTCGTGCTCCTGATCGAGAAGATTGAAGCCTCGGCACGCGCCAAGCTCCACGATCTCCGCACCGCCCTCGCGGACAAGCGCGACCTCCGCGAAGTGTTCCTGACCCTGTTCCCCGACGGCCTCACGTTCACGCCAGCTCGCGCGCCGAACAGCGACCGTCAGATCTGGCGGATCACCGGATCCGCGAGCTTCGGTAGTTTGGTGGACCAAGTTGGTCCCGATTGCGTGGCGACCCCGACGGGATTCGAACCCGAATTCCAGCGACCAAAAACCAACAGCAATTCGAGGACCTGCAATCCTTTTCGCTGGTTACGGTCGGTGCGAATCCCGCTCGATGTAGTCGCGTACCCCCAAGTCCCGCTGGTCGTGGCAACGGTTGCCACGGGAAAAAGGCGTGCCGTTCTTCGGCTCGCCTTTCACGGGCGACTTCTCGTCCGTCTCCGCGAGCCTCGAGGGCTCGGCGCCGGTGAGGGCGTGGACGCCATCGA
>JAYUVX010000092.1:0-6534 GCA_043753855.1 Myxococcales bacterium
CCCTCGGCAGCGTCCCCCGCGACATCGTCCGCGAGTCTTCGAGCGCCGCCGCGTGTCTTCACGCGGCGTTGCGCAAGCCTCGCGAAGCGATGTCTATGCTAGCTTGCGCCGCCATGTCGTCGACTCTCTCGAAGCAGTACGACCCGACCGAGGTGGAGCCGCGCTGGCTGCGCACCTGGCTCGCCAACGGCTACTTTCACGCCGACGAGACCAGCCCGACGGTCCCGTACGCGATCACGCTGCCGCCGCCCAACGTCACCGGGTCGCTGCACATGGGCCACGCGCTCGGCTCGACCTTGCAGGACATCCTGATCCGCTGGAAGCGGATGCAGGGCTTCAACGCGATGTGGATGCCCGGCACCGACCACGCGTCGATCGCGGTGCACCACCTCCTCGAGAAGGACCTGCGTCGTCGCGACGGCAAGACCCGGTTCGATCTCGGCCGCGACGCCTTCATGACGCGCGCCTGGGCATGGAAGGAGCGCACCGGCAACCGGATCATGGAGCAGGAGCGCCTGATGGGCTTCTCGCTCGACTGGGCGCGCGAGCGCTTCACGATGGACGCCGGCAGCAACGCCGCGGTCCGCGAGGCCTTCGTTCGCCTGTTCGAGGAGGGCCTGATCTACCGCGCCAAGCGGATGATCAACTGGGATCCCGCATCGGAGACCGTGGTCTCGGACCTCGAGGTCGATACCGTCGAGGAGAAGGGTCACCTCTGGGAGATCAAGTATCCGTTTGCGGATGGCACCGGTGAGATCATCGTCGCGACCACGCGTCCCGAGACGATGCTCGGCGATACCGCGGTCGCGGTGAATCCGGCGGACACCCGCTACACCGCGATGGTCGGCAAGCTGGTCACGCTGCCGCTGACCGGGCGGCAGATCCCGATCGTCGCCGATCCGTGGCCGGATCCCGAGTTCGGCTCGGGCGCGGTCAAGGTGACGCCGGCGCACGATCCGAATGACTTCGACATCGGCACCCGCCACAACCTGCCGATCATCGCCGTCATCGATGCGAAGGGCCGGATGTGCGCGCCGGCGCCCGAGAAGTATGTGGGGATGACCGTCGACGAGGCGCGCAAGGCCGTGGTCGCCGACCTCGAGGCCGGTGGACACCTCGGCGAGGTCAAGGATCACAAGGTGCCGCGCGGCCGCAGCCAGCGCTCGGGCGCGGTGATCGAGCCGATGCTGATGGACCAGTGGTGGGTCAAGGCCGGCCCGCTCGCCGAGAAGGCCGCGGCGGCGGCGGAGACCGGCAAGGTCAAGTTCGTCCCCGAGCTGTGGACCAAGACGTACATGCACTGGATGACCAACATCCGCGACTGGTGCATCTCGCGGCAGCTGTGGTGGGGCCACCGGATCCCGGCGTACTACTGCGCGTGCGGCACCACGATGGTCGCGCGCACGGCACCGACCGTGTGCACCGCGTGCGGCGGCTCCGATCTCAAGCAGGACGAGGACGTGCTCGACACCTGGTTCTCGGCGGCGCTGTGGCCGTTCTCCACGCTCGGCTGGCCGGAGAAGACGCGCGCGCTGTCGACGTTCTATCCGAACAACGTGCTCGTCACCGGACCCGACATCATCTTCTTCTGGGTCGCCCGGATGATGATGTTCGGCCTGCACTTCATGGGGAAGGTCCCGTTCCGGACCGTGTACCTGACGTCGATCGTCACCGACGAGAACGGCGACAAGATGTCGAAGATGAAGGGCAACGTCATCGACCCGCTCGACATCGTCTACGGCGCTTCGCTCGAGGCGCTGCTGAAGCGCGCGGATACCGAGAACGCGCCGGATGCGGCGGTGAAGACGATCAAGAAGAACTTCGTCAAGGGCATCCCGTCGATGGGCGCCGATGCGCTGCGGTTCGCGCTCGCGGCGCTCAACACCAGCGGCCGGTACATCCGGCTGTCGATCGATCGCGTCGAGGGCTATCGCAATTTCATCAACAAGCTGTGGAACGCGTCGCGGTTCGCGCTGATGAACCTCGATGGCTACGACCCGGAGCGGTTCGAGGCACAGCTGACGTCCTCCTCGCGCGCGCTCAGCCCGCACTCGTCCCCCTCGGGCCTGGCCGGCCGCGAGTCGCTGGGGATGCCCGAGCGCTGGATCCTGTCACGGCTGCAGGCGGTGACGAGCGAGGTCGATGCGTCGCTCGAGGCGTTCCGGTTCTCCGACGCGGCAAACGCGATCTATCACTTCGTGTGGCACGAGCTGTGTGACTGGTACATCGAGCTCGCGAAGCCGCACCTGCATCAGAGCGAGGAGCTCGAGCAAGACCAGGCGAAGGCGGCGAAGCGCCACGTCGTGCAGGGCGTGCTCGCGACCGCACTCGAGACCACGATGCGGCTGCTCCATCCGTTCGCGCCGTACGTCACCGAGGAGATCTGGCAGAAGCTCCCGAAGCCGCCGCAGCTGCCCGGCTCGTTGATGATCACGGTGTTTCCGCGCAGCGACGCGTCGTTCGTCGACGCGGGCGCCGAGGCGGAGATGAAGCTCATCCAGGACGTGGCGGTCGGCTGCCGCATGCTGAAGGCGACCTACGGCATCGAGCCCGCGAAGACGGTTCCGGTCGGCATCCGGGTCAGCGGCGAGCGCGCCGAGGTGCTGAAGCGTTACCGCGATGCGATCGAGCGCGCCGCGCGGGTCAAGGCGCAGATCGGCGCCGTGTTCGCCGGATCGTTCGAGGGGCTGATCGCGGCCGAGTCGGGTGCGGACGCGCTGACCGGTGTGGCCGGCAAGGAGGTCATCAACTCCGAGGTCGAGATCGTGATGCCGCTCGGGCAGATCGACGTGGTCGCCGAGAAGGCGCGGATCGCGAAGGACATCGGCAAGACCGACAAGGAGATCGGCGGCCTCGAGAAGAAGCTCGGCAACGCGGACTTCCTGGCGCGTGCGCCCGAGGACGTGGTCAACGAGCAGCGCGCTCGGCTGGTCGAGGAGCAGTCACGCAAGCAACGGCTGATCGACGCGCTCGCGACCCTGGCGAAGGCGGAGTCGAAGTCGTCGTGAGCGAGCTGCTCGAGGTCGAGTACACCCGTCGGCGCGAGCGCTTGCTCCCCGCCCGGGTGGCGCTCCTCGTCGTCGACATCCAGGAGCGCTTGCTCCCCGCGATGCCTGCCGACATCGCAGCGCAGACGATCAAGAACACCCAGATCCTGATCACCGCGATGGCGCAGTTCGCGCTGCCGATCGTGGTGAGCCAGCAGTATCCCAAGGGGCTCGGGGCCACGGTGGCGCCGATCGCGGAGGCCCTGTCCGCCGCCGAGGCCGCGGGCTCCGCGGTCTACCGGTTCGACAAGGTCGAGTTCTCGGCCGCGGCCGCGCCGGTGTTCCACACGCTGCCACCCGCGGTGAAGATGGGTGCCACGATGGAGCGCGAGCAGTGGCTCGTGTGCGGCATGGAGACCCACGTCTGCGTCTATCAGACCGTCCGCGACCTCGTCGGGCCGGCGTGCGCCGTCCGCGTGATCGCGGATGCGGTGTGCAGCCGTACCAAGGCGAACTGGAAGATCGGTCTGTCGCTCGCGCGCGAGACCGGTGCGCAGGTGACGTCCACCGAGGTCGTGGTGTTCGACCTGCTACAGCAGGCCGGCACCGATGCGTTCAGGGCGCTGTCGCGGCTGATCAAATGATGTTCGCCGGGCGTGCGAGGTAGAGATGTCGGGGTCGACCGGCGAAGTCGTCAAGTCGCTCGCGGTCAACGCGGTGATCGCGACGTCCAAGGGCATCGCGGCGGGCCTTACGGGCTCGGGCGCGATGATGGCCGAGACCTTGCACTCGTTCGCAGACTGCGGGAACCAGCTCCTGCTGCTGCTCGGCATCCGCCAGAGCAAGCGCCCCGCCGATGCGAAGCACCCGCTTGGCTATGGCCGCACGATGTACTTCTGGTCGTTCATCGTGGCGCTGCTGCTGTTCTTCGGCGGCGGCGTGTTCTCGGCGTACGAGGGCATCCACAAGCTCCGCCATCCCGAGCGAGTCGGTGACATCACGATCGCGCTGGTGATCCTCGGCCTCTCGCTCGTGCTCGAAGGCTGGTCGACCTACGGCAACGTCAAGGTCATGAACCAGCGACGCGGCAAGACCGGATTCTTCCGCTACATGCGCGAGACCAAGGACTCCGATCTGATCGTGGTGTTCGGCGAGAACAGCGCCGCGGTGCTCGGGCTCCTGCTCGCGGGTGGCTTCATCATCCTCTCGAAGCTCACCGACGACGGCCGGTGGGATGCGGTGGGCTCGATCTCGATCGCGGTGGTGCTGGTCGGCGTGGCCACGTTCCTCGCGCGGGAGGTCAAGAGCCTGCTGGTCGGGGAGGGCGCCGATCCGCTCGTGCTCGCGGCCGCCCAGCAGCTGGTCGACGAGGATCCGGACGTCGACAAGCTGATCCGGCTCCTCTCGATCCAGCAAGGACCGGGCGAGATCGTGGTCGCGATGAAGCTCAAGTTCCGCGACGGCCTCGAGACCAAGCAGCTGGTCGCCGCGATCAACGCATTCGAGGTCAAGCTCGAGCAGCGCGTGCCCGAGGTGAAGTGGAGCTTCATCGAGCCCGACGACCGCGACTGACCGCGGAGATCCCGCTGAGCTGAGGGCAGTTCGGCGGCGAGATCAGGGTGAGGTCATCTTCGGGTGCACCAGATCGCGTCAGATCGCGTACGATAACGCACCGTGTCGAACGCCGTAGCCCCCGCGTCCCGCGATGTCTTCGAGCTCGGCGAGGTCCCCGACCTCGGAGCCGTTCCCCAGCGCATGCTGGCCCAGCTGATCCGCGCGGAGCGGTTCGGCGAGCCGCGCGATGCCTTCAAGGTGGAGGCGGTTCCGATCCCCGACCTCGGTCCCCGCGACGTCCTGGTCTACGTGATGGCCGCGGGCGTCAACTACAACAACGTGTGGGCCGCGATGGGCATCCCGATCGATGTCATCAAGACCCGGATGAAGAAGGGCGAGAAGGAGGACTTCCACATCGGCGGCTCCGACGCGAGCGGCGTGGTGTGGGCGACCGGCAAGGACGTCAAGAACGTCGCCGTCGGCGACGAGGTCGTCGTTCACTGCGGGATGTGGGATCCCGCCGATCCGTTCGTGCTTGCCGGCAAGGATCCGATGCTCGGCCCGACGCAGAAGATCTGGGGCTACGAGTCCAACTGGGGCAGCTTCGCGCAGTACACGAAGGTGCAGGATCACCAGTGTCTACCCAAGCCGCCGCACCTGTCGTGGGAGGCGGCCGCGTCGTACATGCTGGTCGGCGCCACCGCCTACCGGATGCTCCATGGCTGGGCCGGAAATCAGGTGCAGGCGGATGACCCGATCCTGGTGTGGGGTGGCGCCGGCGGGCTCGGCTCGATGGCGATCCAGATCGCGCGCGCGGCGGGTGCTCGCCCGGTCGCGGTCGTGTCGGGCGACTCGAAGAACGAGTTCTGCAAGAAGCTCGGCGCGGTCGGCGTGATCGATCGCCGCAAGTTCGATCACTGGGGCAAGCTACCGCGGTGGTCGGACGACATCGACTACAACCTGTGGCTCAAGGGAGCGCGCGCGTTCGGCGCCGCGTTCTGGGAAGCGCTCGGCGAGAAGAAGAATCCGACGATCGTGTTCGAGCATCCCGGCGAGACCACGCTGCCCACCTCGTGCTTCATGGTCGAGACCGGCGGCATGGTCGTGATCTGCGCCGGCACGACTGGCTACAACGCGACGCTCGATCTCCGCTATCACTGGATGCGGCAAAAGCGGCTGCAGGGCAGTCACTTCGCGAATGACGAGCAGTGCAAGGGGATCAACGACCTGGTGATCGCCGGCAAGGTCGATCCGTGCATGTCGCGGGTGTTCGCGTTCAACGAGACCGCCGACTGCCACCAGCTGATGCGCGATAACCTGCATCCGTCGGGCAACATGGCGATCCTCGTCAACTCGCCGCGCCCCGGCCTGAAGACGGTCGCCGACGTACGAGCCCTGCGGTGAGCGAGCGGCCATTTCGCGTGCTCGGCGTCCAGCAGATCGCGATCGGCGGTCCGAGCAAGGCGGCGCTGCGCGCACTGTGGGTCGACCTGCTCGGGATCCCGGCGACCGGCAGCTACCGCAGCGAGCGGGAGAACGTCGACGAGGACATCCTGAAGGTCGGGCAGGGCAGCGGTGCGGTCGAGATCGATCTGATGCAGCCGATCGATCCCGAGGGCAAGCCGAAGGTCCACGAGCCGCGGCTGAACCATGTCGGCCTCTGGATCGATGACCTTGCGGCCGCCGTGAGCTGGCTGACCGCTCAGGGCCTGCAGTTCACCCCCGGCGGCATCCGCAAGGGCGCCGCGGGCCACGACGTGTGCTTCCTCCATCCGCGCTCGGCGGAGGGCGTCTTGATCGAGCTGGTGCAGGCGCCGCCCGACGTGATCGCGGCCGCGACGTTGTAGGGCTGAGTCGCTGCCGTGAAGCCAGCGACGAGCGGTCCCGAAGCGAGGCGTAGCGATCGTCAGTTCCCCACGTTGTACGCGAGCGACTGCAGGACGAACTCGCCATAGCTCCACGCGCCGCTCGAAGGCTCCCAGCGCGCCTCCGC
>JAYUVX010000093.1:0-19758 GCA_043753855.1 Myxococcales bacterium
TTCAAGTTCTTCCCAGCGCTGGTGCTGCACATCGAGGCGGTCGTGTTCTTTGGCGTGCTCTACCGGTTCCGGACCCGCAAGCTGCCCAAGGAAGAGCGCGTCGGCGCCCTCGCGTTCATCCCGCTCTCGCTGCTGATGCCGGTGACGTACGCGCTGCTCACGCCGCTGGCACTGTTCACGCTCGACACCTCCAGCTGGGAGACCCGCAACCACGAGGCAACGGCGGAAGAGCCGGCGCCCAGTACCGTCCCCGAGTCCGCCGTCGAGGTGGTCTCGGCGCCCATGGTGATTCCAGATGCGATCACCGCCACGGGGCGGCTGGCGCGACAGAATTCCCATGCAGAAATGCCCGCGGCTTAGTGATAAGGACGCCCCATGGAAGCTCGCCCTAGCTCACGGCCCAGGTTCTGGATGGCACTCCAGCCATCGATCGTTCGGATCTACAAAGTCGCGGGCCTCGTCGCGCTGACCGCGATCCTGGTCGGTCTGATCGGCTTCCTCGTCGTCAACGTCTTCTACTTCTTCGACCACACCTGGGTTCGCCCGGTGGTGCTGTCGCCGACCCACCAGAAGGTGGTCGAAGCGTCGACTCAGCTCGCGGATGCCAAGCTGCGCGCCAGCCAGCTCGATACCGAGCGGGTCGAGATCGATGCGTCGCTCGCGCAGATCGAACGCGAGGTCGCCTCGGATGACAAGTTCATCGCCGAGGTCGGGACCCAGGTCGACAAGCCGACCGCGACCGATCAGTGGCTGCTCCGCCACGACGTCGAGCGCGCCAAGCTCGACCGCGAGAACGCGATCGGTCGCAAGATTCCGCTCGCGCAGCGGATCGAGAGCCTGAAGCTCCGCAAGGTCGACCAGGATGCCGTGGTGAAGCGGCTCGAGGCCTCGCCGTACCTGAAGGCGATCAACCAGAAGATCGTGCTCGCGTTCGTGCCCTACCAGAATCTCCGCAACGTGAAGATCGGCACCAAGCTCTACGGATGTGCCTGGGGCCTGATCGCCTGCTCGAATGTCGGCAAGGTGACCGCGGTGCTCGAGGGCGAGGTCGACAACGTCCATCCGCATGACGAGAGCATCCAGCGCGGCGTGATGGTGGAGATCGACGTGTCGTCGTCGGCAGCGGGCGACAGCGTCCTGTTCGTTGGCGGCAAGCCGCTGTTCCTGTTCTAGGTTCGCGGCGAGCGGGCACGGCCACCGGCTTCGTCGAGCGGCGCGCGCTCCTACATCAGCGCCGACGTGAGATCCTGTGATCTCCAACGGTTGCCCGGACAGTTACCCCATCGGCGAACTGCCCGACCGAGACTGCCCAGCTGCTGTATCGGCTGCGAGTTTCCAAAACTCGCTTTTGGGTGAGGCATCTCATGCTCGCCCTCGGGTACGATGAGCAACGTTTGGGGAACGGCATCCGTATGGGTGCAGGTTGGTGGGCTTCGTTGGAGGACAGCGAATCGATGAGTGAAGACAACACGCGGCACGGAGTCACCCCGTCGGACGGTAGCGGAACACACCCGCGTCCAACGCAGGATCACAGCCAGGGCGTCACGATCCGTCCCGCCGAGGGCAGTGGATCGATCCGGCCTCCGAACGAGGCAACGATCGTGCTCGCACCGAGCGGCGATGCACCGGTGCCGGCGCGCGCCAAGACGCTCTCCGGCGTGCCGGTCTCCAAGCCGATGGCGCAGAACTCCGGCGACGTGACGATGGTGCTCGGCCATGCAGGGCCGTCGCCGGTCCCTCCACACACGATCCCGAGCGGCACGCCAACACCCGGCAAGCAGATGGTCGTGGCCCCGCCCACGGCGCAGACGGTCCAGAACAAGGGCAACAACACCGAGGAATCGGGTCTGCTTCCGCGCACCGCCAAGAGCGCCTGGGACACGTTTGACGGTGTCTCGACCGCGGTGCACGCGACCTCCGCGATGCCGCATCCGGGCGTCCGGATCAACCAGTACGAGATGATCAAGATGATCGGCGAGGGCGGCATGGGGACCGTGTTCCTCGCCCGCGACCTCCGGCTCGGTCGTCGCGTCGCGATCAAGTTCCTCCAGGCGAACTCGGAAGAGCTGACCCAGCGGTTCCTCGTCGAGGCGCGCACCACCGCGCGCTGCCAGCACGACAACATCGTCGTGATCTACGAGGTCGGCGAGCACAACGGCGCGCCGTACATCGTCCTCGAGTTCTTGAACGGCAAGCCGCTGACCGAGCTCACGCAGAACGGACAGAAGCTGCCGTATGCGCGCGCCGTCGAGCTGATGTGCTCGATCCTCCGCGCGCTGCAGTGCGCGCACGAACACGGCATCGTTCACCGCGACCTGAAGCCCGACAACATCTTCATCACCGAGTCGGGCAACGTCAAGGTGCTCGACTTCGGCATCGCGAAGGTCCTCCAGCAGGCGCAACAGGGCGATGGTCCGAAGGCTTCCGGCGCGATCCGCATGCCGAGCCCGCTGGAGCTCGCGACCGGTACGAACACCAGCTTGACCCGGGTCGGCACGATCATGGGGACGCTGAAGTACATGTCCCCCGAGCAGTGGGGCATCGGCATCGAGATCGATCACCTGACGGACATTTGGGCCGTGGGCGTGCTGCTCCACCGGATGATCTGCGGCCGCCACCCGCTGCATCCGCTCGATGGCAACCAGCTCGTCGTCACTGCGATGCTCGAGCTGCCGATGCCGTCGATGCAGGAGGCCGCGCCGCCGGATGTGCCGCGCGAGCTGATCCAGATCATCGATCGCTGCCTGCTCAAGCTGAAGGAGCAGCGCTGGCAGTCTGCCGAGGATCTGCTGAAGGCGCTCGAGCCGTTCCTTCCGGGTCGCCGGATGAAGGAGTTGCAGATCGACGAGAGCCCGTACGCCGGTCTGTCGTCGTTCCAGGAGAATGACGCCGGCAAGTTCTTCGGGCGTAACCGCGAGATCGCGGCGATGGTCACCCGGATCCGCGATCGGCCGTTGATGGCCGTCGTCGGCAGCTCGGGCGTCGGCAAGTCGTCATTCGTTCGCGCCGGTCTCGTGCCCGCGCTGAAGCGCTCGGGCGAGACCTGGGAGACCCTCGTCATCCGTCCCGGCCGCAAGCCGCTCGAGGCGCTCGCGAGCGTCATCCAGCCGATGGTCGCGACGGCCGCGAACCTGTCCGACGAGATGGACGAGCACAAGCGGCTCGTCGAGACGTTGCGCAAGGAGCCGGGTCACCTCGGTCACGTGCTGCGTGGCCGCGCGCGCCGCGATAACCGGCGGCTGCTGCTGTTCGTCGATCAGTTCGAGGAGCTGTTCACGCAGGTCGCCGAACAGGACGAGCGTGCCGCGTTCATGGCGTGTCTCGCGGCTGTGGCCGACGATGCGACCAGCCCGCTGCGCGTCGTGCTCTCGATCCGCTCGGACTTCCTGGATCGCCTCGCCGAGGCGCCGCAGTTCTTGAACGATCTGACGCAGGGCCTGTTCTTCCTCGGACCACCGAGCCGCGATGGGCTCGCCGAGGCGATCACCAATCCGGCCGAGATGGCAGGCTTCGCGTTCGAGCTGCCCGCCACCGTGGACGACATGCTCGATCACCTGGAGACCACGCCCGGGGCGCTGCCGCTGTTGCAGTTCGCGGCGAGCCGGTTGTGGGATGCGCGCGACAAGGCGCGCAAGCTGCTCACGCACAACGCGTACACCGCGATGGGCGGCGTGGCGGGTGCACTCGCCAGTCACGCCGATCGCGTGATCACGGAGCTCGGCGCGCAGAAGCTGCCACTGATCCGCGCGATCATGCTGCGCCTGGTCTCGCCGGAGCGCACCCGCGCGATCGTGCCGCTTGCCGAGCTGCGCGAGCTGTCGCGCGAGGTTGGTGAGGTGCAACGACTCGTCAACCAGATGGTCGATGCGCGCTTGCTCGTGGTCCAGACGCTCGACGGCGGCAAGGGCTCCACCGTCGAGATCGTGCATGAGTCGCTGGTCGGCAACTGGCCCGCGCTCCGCCGCTGGCTCGACGAGAACCAGGATGATGCCGAGCTCATCGATCAGCTCCGTACCGCGGCGCGCCAGTGGAACGCCAAGGGCCGCGACGTCGGCCTGCTATGGCGCGGCGATACCGCGGAGGAAGCGAAGAAGTTCCGCAAGCGCTACAAGGGCTCGCTCTCCGACGTGGAGCGCGCGTTCCTCGACCAGATCGTCAACCACGAGCAGGCGCAGCAGCGCAGGCGGCGCAGCCTCGTGATCGGCGGGTTCGTGGCCCTCGGTGCGATCGTGATCGCAGCGATGGTCGCCCTCGTGATCATCCAGAAGTCGCAGAGTGCGGCGAAGGTGAACGCGCAGAAGGCGGAGGTCGCAAAGGTCGAGGCCGAGAACCAGAAGTCGATCGCCGAGCAGTCGCTGGCGGATCTTCAGAACAAGGAGGCCGAGCGGCTCGCGGCCGAGAACGCGAAGCAGACGGCCGAGGTCAAGCTCGGTACCACCACCGGTCTGCTCGACAAGTCGCAGGAAGACCTCGCGAAGACCAACGCCGAGCTGAAGCTCGCACTCGACGCCAGCCTCGCGAACGAGGACAAGGCGAAGAGCGCGGCGCGCCTCGCGGAGGAGAACGCCAAGAAGGCACAGGCCGCGGCCACCGAGGCGCAGGCCCAGCGTGCCGAAGCGCAGGCGCAGAAGGCAAAAGCCGACCAGCTGTACGAGCAGGCCAAGGAGCGCGCGGATCGGCTCCAGAACCAGCTCGGCAGCAAGTCGATCGATGAGCTCAAGTAACCGTCGCGGGGACGACCACCACATGATCAAGGCCATCGTCGTGGGGCTCAGCATCGCGCTGGGCTCCCAAATCGCAGCTGCACAGACCCCGGCGCCGCCCATCCCGGCGAAGACGCCGAAGACCGACGAGAAGGCGGGGACCGACGAGTCGCTGCAGAAGGGCGGCGACTCGCGGCCGTGGGCGGCGGGTGTGACCCCGGACAACCAGCGCTGGGCGCTGAAGAAGTTCCAGGAGGGCAACGTCCAGCTCAACGACGGTCTGTTCCTCGCGGCGGTGAAGCTGTATCGCGAGGCACTGTCCAGGTGGGAGCACCCGGCGATCTACTACAACCTGGCGCTCGCGCTGCTCAACCTCGATCAGCCGATCGAGGTCTACGAGAGCCTGCACAAGGCGATCAAGTTCGGCGCTGCCCCGCTCGAGAAGGACAAGTTCGAGCACGCGAAGGAGTACATGCTCCTCGTCGAGAAGCAGATCGCCACGGTGGACATCAGCTGCTCGAAGCCGGGTGCCAAGATCTCGGTCGACGGCAAGGAAGTGTTCACCGTCGATGCGCAGGGCAAGGTCGGTCACTACGTCGGGCGCGTGAAGATCGGCAAGCACACGTTCGTCGCCGAGAAGCCTGGCTACAACGCGCAGGTCGATGCTCCGTTCATCGGCCCCGGCGAGACCTATCGACTCGAGCTCACGCTGTACACGGCCGAGGAGCTCACCCGCTACAAGCGCCGCTGGGACAACAAGTGGATGCCGTTCGCCGTGGTCGGCGGCGGCGTCGCGCTCGGATTGGCCGGCGCCCTGCTCGAGGTCTCCGCGGGCAGCTCGTACAAGGATTACGACGCCGCGGTCGCGAAGTGCAACACCGACGCGGGCAGCGGCGGATGCATGAATGCCGGGGCGGTCGCCGACATGCGGAACAGCGGCGATACCAAGAAGACGCTCGGCTACGTT
The DNA here is from genome assembly GCA_043753855.1 of Myxococcales bacterium. Lineage (GTDB taxonomy): Bacteria > Myxococcota_A > Polyangia > Haliangiales > Haliangiaceae > JABFXX01. The sequence goes on from JAYUVX010000093.1 coordinate 5,671, forward strand.
GGTTATGGCGTTGCGGGTGCAGCGGTGGCGACCGGCGTCATCCTGCTCTATCTCAACCGCCAGGCCTCGTACCAGATCACCGCCGACGAGTATCGGAAGGAACTGCGCGAGAAGGAAGCCAGCGTGTCGATCACCCCCGTCGTTGCTCCCGGCGTCGCCGGCGCGATGCTCACCGGTTCGTTCTAGGAGCCTCTCAGCATGTCTTCACTTCGCGTCTGTCTCCTCGCCCTCGGACTCTCCGTCCTCGCGGGATGTCCCGATACGCCCAACAGCGTGGTCTGTCCCGGCACCGGCATCCTGTGCCCCGAAGGCACCTACTGCGGCGCGGTCCAGGCGATCTGTCTGACCACGGCGTGTGGTAACGGCGTCAAGGATCCCGGCGAGGACTGTGACGATGGCAACGTCCTCGAAGGCGACAGCTGCTCGCCGTTCTGCCGCAAGGAAGCCTGCGGCAACAACGTCCTCGATCCAGGCGAGGTCTGCGACGACGGCAACACCACGGCGGGCGATGGCTGCAGCCCGAACTGCAAGTCGAAGGAGGTCTGCGGCAACAGCATCGTCGATCAGGGCGAGGCCTGCGACGACGGCAACTCGAACAACGCCGACGGCTGCTCCGGCACACCGATCATGGTCAACAACATGACGTCCCCGGATGCCTGCAAGTCCACCGAGGTGTGCGGCAACGGCATCAAGGACATCCAGACCGGCGAGGTCTGCGATGACGGCAACACGGTCAGCGGCGATGGCTGCAACTCGGACTGCCGTTCCGGCGAAGGCTGCGGCAACGGCATCGTCGATCCCGGCGAGCAGTGCGACGACGGCAACGCCAACAACAACGATGCCTGCTTGAGCTCGTGCAAGACCGCCAAGTGCGGTGACGGCGTGGTGGACGCCTCGCACGGCGAGCAGTGCGACGCGGGAACCACCGGAACCCCGGTCGAGACCGCGGCGTGCAACATCGACTGTACGACCCGGATCTGCGGCGACGGCAAGGTCAACCAGACCTCCAGCGAGCAATGCGACAACGGCGTCGGCAACAACGGCGACACCAAGAACTGCACGAGCGGATGCCTCCTCAACATCTGCGGCGACGGCAAGGTCGACGGTCAGGCCCCCCGCATCGAGCAGTGCGATGACGGCAACCAGAACAACACCGACGGCTGCTCGAACGCCTGCGCGCTGGCCAGCTGCGGCAACTCGACGGTCGACACCGGCGAGATGTGCGACGACGGCAACACCAACGACACCGACGCGTGCGTGATGTGCCACAACGCGGTCTGCGGCGATGGCAAGGTTCACGCGGGTGTCGAACAGTGCGACGACGGCAACCTGAACAACGGTGACGGCTGCTCGAGCACGTGCCGCCCCGAGGGCTGCGGCAACGGCATCCTCGACCCAGGGGAACAGTGCGACGACGGCAACGCGATCAACACCGACGCCTGCGTCGCGGGCTGCAAGATCGCGGTGTGCGGTGACACGTTCATCCGCACCAACGTCGAGCAGTGTGATGACGGCAACGTGATCAATGGAGATCTATGCTCGAGCACGTGTCGCTCCGAGGGCTGCGGCAACGGCTCGCTCGATCCGGGCGAGGCATGCGACGACGGCAACACGAACAGCGGCGATGGCTGCTCGGCGAGCTGCCGCTTCGAGGCCTGTGGTGACGGCATCCGCAACAACGGCGAGCAGTGCGACGGTAACGGCGCCGGGACCGGCGGCGAAACCGCCACCTGTAACGCGGACTGCACCACCCGGAGCTGCGGTGACGCCAAGGTCAACGCCACCGCTGGCGAGCAGTGCGATTCGGGCAAGGACTCGATGGGGAACAACCTCAACCAGAACAACCGCGACTGCACCGCGGCCTGCAAGGTCAACATCTGCACCGACGGCTTCCGCGACACGTTGGGCCCGAATCACTTCGAGGCCTGCGACGACGGCAACACCGTCGCCACCGATGGCTGCAACAACAACTGCACGCTGGCGAGTTGTGGCAACGGCCTCCTCGATCCGGGCGAGCAGTGCGACGACCAGAACACCTTCAATACCGACTCGTGCGTGAACTGCATGACCGCGATATGCGGCGACAACTTCGTCGAGGCCGGTGTCGAGGAGTGTGACGGCGCCTCCGTGACGATCGGCGGGACCGTCTACGCCTGCACCGCCAGCTGCAAGATCCGGCGCTGCGGTAACGGCATCATCAATACCGGCGAGCAGTGCGACAACGACGTCAGCGCGGTCGGCTCGTCCCCGATGTCAGGCGATGGTTGCAACGCGAACTGCCTGATCGAGTTCTGCGGCGACGGCGTCGACAACAACCTCAACCACGAGGCATGCGATACCGCCGGCGACAGCAACACGTGCAACAGCGACTGCACGATCGCGAAGTGCGGCGATGGCATCGCCAATCACTCCCACGTCCCCAGCGGCGTCGGCGAACCGCTGGGAACGCAGGTCGAGCAGTGCGATCCGCCGAGTGCGAATGGCGGCTGCAACAGCCTGTGCCGTTTCGAGAAGTGCGGCGACGGCTTCAAGCAATCGAGCGAGGAGTGCGACGCCTCGGATGCGACCAACGTCCTGCCCGCCGGGCACTCGTGCAACGGCTGCCTCGAGGTGTTTTGCGGCAATGGCGAGATCGAGCCGGGCAACCCCAACGGTGCCGAGCAGTGCGAGCCGCCCAACACGCCGACCTGCGGCGCGACCTGCCGGACGATCCTGTTCTGCGGTGACAAGCTGCCGGGCCCCGGAGAGACCTGCGAGCCCACCGTGCCGCCCGCGACTCCGGCCACCTGCGACGGTGATTGCACCGCGGTGTCGTGTGGCGACGGATTCACCAACGCGTTCGCTGGCGAGCAGTGCGACCCGGGCAACGGCGCGAACGTGGATTCGCCCACCTGCGACAAGGACTGCACGCCGCGCCGCTGTGGCGATGGGTACGTCAACACCGCGACCCCGGGTCCCGAGACCTGCGACGACGGCGTCACGCAGAATGCTCCGTGCCCGTACGGCATGAGTACCTGCTCGAAGTGCAATGGCACGTGCAACGGCATGGTCACCCAGGCTGGCTCGTACTGCGGCGACGGCATCACGACCGGCGCCGAGGTGTGCGACCAGGGCGGGATGGTCAACGGGGCCCCGTGCCCGTACGGGTCCACCACGTGTACGCGCTGCGCTGCGGACTGCTCGAAGCTGCTGACGCCGTCGACGACGCCTCCGCTGTCGGTGGCGTACTGCGGTGACGCGATCACCCAGCTCGCCTTTAACGAGGAGTGCGATACATCCACGACCGCCACGTGTGCTGACTTCGGCCACACCACGGGATCGGTGGTCTGCACGACGTGCCACATCGATGCATCGGGCTGCTCCACGCCGGTGCCGCCGACCTGCCACGACGGCGTCATCAATCAGATGGAGACCGACACCGATTGCGGTGGCAACATGAACGGGTGCCAGCGCTGTGCCGCCGGCAAGAACTGTCAGAACAACGGCGACTGTGCGTCGGGGAGCTGCACCGGGGCACCGATGAAGACCTGCTCCGCACCGCCCGCGCCGGTCTGCGGTAACGGCGTCCTGGAGGCCGGCGAGAGCTGCGACTACGGCACCGCCGACAACAACGGGGTGAAGTGCACGATGGGCGGCAGTGGTCCGGGCTACCTGATGAGCTGCGTGGCCTGCAACGCGTCGTGCGTCGCGGTCGTGTCATCGGGTGGATTCTGCGGTGATGGCGCGGTGAATGGGACGGAGACCTGCGACGGGGCGGCGGGCCTGTGCACCGATCCGATGTTACCGACACGCAGCTGCAGCTCGTCCTGCGTTCTGACCTGCTCGATGTAGCGATCAAGCCCGTGCGGCGCGGCCACCATGCTGCGCCGCAACCCTGTGGTATGAGGGCGGCCATGCAGCTCTCCGCTCTCAAGATCATCGTCACCGGTGCAGCCCAGGGCATGGGCGCGCACTTCGCTCGCCGTCTCGCCGAGGCCGGTGCGCAGGTCGCCGCCGGCGACGTCATGGAGGACGGCCTCGCGTCGCTCGCCGAGGCGAGCAAGGGCCTGCCCGGGCGTGTCCATACCAGGAAGCTCGACGTCTCGAACGAGGCCGAGGTCGGCGCGTTCGTCGAGTGGGCGCACGGCGCGATGGGCGGGCTCAACGGCCTCATCAACAACGCCGGCATCCTCCGCGACGGCCTGCTGGTCAAGAAGGACAAGACCACCGGCGAGGTCACGAAGCTGACCAAGGACAAGTGGGACGCGGTGATCGCGGTCAACCTGACCGGCGCCACGTTCATGGTCCGCGACACGGTCGCCAAGATGGTCGCCAGCGAACAGAAGCCCGGCGTGATCGTCAACATGTCGTCGATCGCTCGCCACGGTAACCGCGGCCAGTCGAACTACGCCTCGGCGAAGGCTGCACTCGCCGCGAACACGGTGACCTGGTCGCGCGAGTTCGGCGCGTTCGGCATCCGCGTCGGCGCGGTCGCTCCGGGCATGATCGAGACCCCGATGACCCAGGGGATGAACCAGAAGGCGCGCGATGCGCTGGTCGCGAACATCCCGGTCGGCCGGATCGGCATGCCGGAGGACATCTGGCTCGCCGTGAAGTTCGTCCTCGAGTGCGAGTACTTCAACGGCCGCACGATCGACGTCGACGGCGGCCTCGCGATGTAACGACACGACCGGTACGGCCGCGCCATACAGTGTGCGCAACGCGGCCGGATCAGCCCTTTCCTAGCCTCGAGGACGGCCGATTCAGCAAGCATGGCCCCCACGATCTGCTGTCTTGCGTGTCGCCACGACAATGACCCCTGGCGCAAGTACTGCGGTGGTTGCGGGGGCGGGCTACCCGGCGGTTGCGGCACCTGTGCGGCGATCAACGCCCAGACCGACGCGTTCTGCGGTGGCTGCGGCACACGCCTCCGGGAAGCACGGGCGCGCAACAAGAAGCCCACGGCTCAGAAGTCGATCCCGAACGAGGCCACCCAGCTCGCGCGGGGCGGCCCGCGCAAGAAGCCACCCGGGAACAAGACGGTCCAGATCGATGTGCTGACCGATATCGTTTCCGAAACGTCTGCGGGCTGACCGCACCACGGTTCGGAGCTCGTGCTGCTACGAGCCGGCGCCGCCACGGCCGACGAGGCGCGCCAGCGTGCGAATGCCGTCGGCCACCCGATCCGACCACGGCGTGCCCGCCGAGATCCGCACGAAGTTCGCGAACCGCTGGCGCGCCGAGAACAACGGGCCCGGCGCGATCACGATCCGCCGGCGCAGCGCCTGCTCGTGCAGCGCGAGGGCATCGATGCCAGGAGGCAGCTCGACCCACAGCACGAAGCCGCCGCGTGGCGCCGAGACTCGCGTACCGTCCGGAAACTGCGTCGCGATCGCCTCGCGATAGCGCTCGACGTTACCGGCGACCGCGGTGCGCAACCGGCGGAGGTGCCGGTCGTATCCACCGGAGGCCAGGAACTCGGCGACCGCCATCCCGAGCAGCGTCGGGCACGCGAGCGACTGCGAGTACTTGATGCGCACGATCTGATCGTGCCACCGGCCTCCCGCGATCCAGCCCACGCGATAGCCAGGTGCGAGCGTCTTCGACACCGAGCTGACCAGCAGTACGTGACTGTCCTCGCTCGGACCTGCGAACGCACGCAGCGGTCGCGGACGCGACCCATCGAACACGAGCTCGCCGTAGACATCGTCCTCGATCACCGGGATGTCGTGCTTGCGCGTGAGCTTGACCAGCCGCTCGCGCTCGTCGTCGGGCATGATCGATCCGGTCGGGTTCGAAACCGTCGGAGCGAGCATCACGGCATGAACGCGCTGCGTGCGCAGCTGCTCCTCGAAGGCGGTGACATCGAAGCCCGTCCGCGGATGCGCCGGGATCTCCAGTGCGCGCATCCCGAGGCCCTCGATGGCCTGGAGCACGCCGAAGTACGCCGGTGACTCCACCGCGATCACGTCACCGGGCCTGGCCACGGCGCGCAGAGCGAGCGAGAGCCCTTCGGTCGCGCCGATCGTGGTGCACAGGTCATGCTCCGACAGCGCCACTCCCACATCGACGGCGCGCCGCGCGATCTGCCGGCGTAGCGTGAGCAAGCCTGGCGCGCCCTCGTAGCGGGCGCCGACCGTGGTCATCTCGCGGGTGACTTGCGTGATGATCCGGTTCAGCGCGGCGATCGGTAGATACGACGGATCGATGGTGGCGCAGCCGAACGCGAGCAGCTCCGGGTCGCGCATCGCCGACAGGATCTTGGTGTAAGCGTCGGAGACCGTGACGCGCGACGGCGTGGTGCACACGCGCGGCGTTCGCGGCTCGGCCGTCAGCATGCCCCGGCGGCGCACGAAGTGACCGGACTTGGGACGGACCACGATCATCCCGGCGTTCTCGAGGCGCAGATAGGCCTCGAGCACGGTGGCGACGCTCACGCTGCGTTCCTGTGCGAGCCGTCGCACCGACGGCAACCGGTCGCCAGCGCGCAGTGCGCCTCGATCGATCGCCCGGCCCAGCTCGTCGGCGAGGTGCTCGTAGAGGAAGCCTGCGGTTGCCACCATGGAGCGAGTGTACTGTTCGCATTCCAGATCGACCAGCACAGTGACAGGACGCTCGACCGGTACAGCAGATCTGTGCTGGTCGGGCATCGAGTTTCGTGTCTCTGTACCGATCGCGGAACCGCGTCACCATGAAGCGCATGATCGCCGAGACATCTGCACCTGCCGAGGCTCCGCGTGTCGACCCGCGCCTGATCGCGAGTCTGGCCGCCGTCTACGTGATCTGGTCGTCGACGTACCTCGCGATGCGGATCGCGGTGCACGACCTGCCGCCGCTGCTGATGGCGAGCCTGCGGTTCCTCGCTGCTGGCTCGGTGATGCTCGTGATCGGGCTGCGACGCGGTGCGACCTGGCCGACCGCCGGCGAGTGGCTGCGCGTCACGCCGATCGGCGCGCTGCTGTTCCTCGGCGGCAACGGATTCACGGCGATCGCCGAGCTCTCGGTGTCCTCCGGTGGCGCGGCGGTGGTGTGCGCGACGATGCCGCTGTGGGTGGGGGTGCTCGGTCTGGTCACCGGAGAGCGACCGTCGCGTCGCGAGTGGGTGGCACTGGTCGTCGGGTTCATCGGCGTGCTCGTGCTCATGGGCGGCCCGACGCTGGCGGGCAAGCCCGAGCACATCGCACTGCTGGTGCTCGCTCCGATCTGCTGGGCGCTCGGGTCGATCCTCGCGCGTCGCGTTCCGGGCAAGGCTGCAAAGGACAGTTTCATGCTGCCGGCGATGCAGATGCTGACCGGTGGCGCCGCGCTGCTCGTGGTGGCCGCGATCCGAGGCGAGCGGATCCCCTCCGATGCGGGTGCCGATTCGTGGCTCGCGCTCGGATATTTGTGGGTGTTCGGCTCGCTGGTCGCGTTCACCGCCTACAGCTGGCTCCTGCGCAATGCGCGACCCGTCGTGGCGACCAGCTATGCCTACGTCAATCCCATCCTCGCCGTGATCATCGGCGCCTTGATCTCCGGAGAGCAGCTCGGGATCACGACGGTGATCGCGAATGTCCTGATCGTCGGTGCGGTGTGGCTCGCGCTGCGACGGCCGCGCGCCGCTGCTGCGAAACCCGGAAGTGACGCGCCCGCTCCCCGCTCGCTGTAGCCGGTTCGCACGGTGTTGCGCACGCCCTAATGGGCAGTTGGCGGTGGCACGTACGGTGCTGATGGTGAGGACATGGATTCCGAGGACGACCCGACTGCGACGGATCCCGAGCCGACCCCGCCCGCGGATCCGCGCGTGAGCGTGATGGAGTGGCTGGTCGGCGTCGGAACCGCGATCGCGCACAAGGTCAGAACCGTGCCGACCTCGTCGATGGTGCGCATACCCGTCCGGCGCCCGACCGGCGTGTAGGCGGCGTGTAGGCAAAGTGGCGCGCTGGGGTGACTTTCGCTACCCTCAGCGAATGCCTCGACGCCTCCTCGGGTTCGCGATTGCGAGCGCGCTGCTCGCCACCGCGCCCGCCTGCGGCGGCGGTCAGAAGCCCAAGCAGACCGCGAAGGTCAAGAAGCTGGGCGCCAGCCAGCGCCCGCTGCTCGCGGAGGCGCGCGAACGTGCCAAGGCGGGCGACGTCGACGAGGCGGATCGGAAGTACGCCGAGGCGTTCGCGGCCAGCAAGCAGCTCGACGTGCTCGAGGAGCGCGTCGACTTCCTGATCCATGCGGGCAAGGCGACGCGCGCGCAGGAAGCGGCGAAGGCCTACTACGACGCCAACGCCACCGACGTGGCGGGCTACCGGCTCTATGCCGAGGCATTGATCGCGGGCGGCAAGGGCGTCGAAGCGCTCGAGGTCGCCGATCAGGTCCTCGGCATGAACCAGGACGATGCCGCGGGCCATGACAAGCGCGGCCGCGCGATGCTGCTCCTCGAGAAGAACCAGGAAGGCGTCGACGAGCTGCGCCGCGCCGTGCAGCTCGATCCGAAGAGCGCCCAGTTCCACATGTCGCTCGGCAGCGCGCTTCACAAGCTCGGCGAGATCAACGAGGCCGCTCTCGAATTCCGCGCGGCGTTGAAGGCCTCCGACAAGGATCCCACCGCGCACGTGCTGCTCGGCATGGCACTCCGCGATCAGAACGAGCTCGACGAGGCCAAGCATTTCCTCGACAAGGCGCTCGAGCTCGATCCCGACAACGGTCAAGCGTACTTCGAGCTCGGCGTGCTCTACAACCGACAGGGCAAGCAAGCCGAGGCCGAGGCCGCATTCGCCAAGGCCGTGCAGAAGTCGCCGAACGAGTCGCGCTACTGGTACGCGTACGGCGAGATCTATCGGGTCCAGGAGCGGTTCGACGACGCGATCAAGGCGTACCGCAAGGCGGTGGAGCTCGACCCGCCCTACCCCAAGGCGATCGCGAAGCTCGGCCAGCTGCTCGTGGAGCGCAAGGACTGGGATGCAGCGGAGGAGGTCCTGATCAAAGCGATCCGCAAGGACGCCAAGAACGCGGTGAACTACCTCCACCTCGGCATGGTGTACGCCGGGCAGAAGAGGACCAAGCCCGCGATCGATAACTTCCAGACCTTCCTCGACCTCGCGCCGAAGAACGACCCCGACCGCGCGCGCGCCAAGGAAGCGATCCAGGAGCTGAAGCGCCGTTGACGCACCGCAGAACGAACGATATCCGTTATCGTTGACAGACCGTCCGCTCGGGGTTAAGACAGATATCCGTTATGACGGATGCGCTGCCCAGGCCGAACGTGATCGACATCGCCGGCGCGGCCGCGTCGCTCGAGGGCCACAGCGCGCTCGACATCCTGCGCTGGGCGAGCCGCGAGGTCGGCCCGAAGCTGACGTTCGCGACCGGATTTGGCGCCGAAGGCTGCGTGATCATCGACCTGATCGCGCGCGCCGGGCTGTCGATCGATCTGTTCACGCTCGACACCGGCGTGCTGTTCCCCGAGACCTACGAGCTGTGGCGAGCACTCGAGACCACGTACGGCGTGACGATCCGCGCCGTCCGTCCCGAGCACACCATCGAGGCCCAGGCGCTCGCGCACGGCTCTGCACTGTGGACGCGCGATCCCGATCGCTGCTGCGAGCTGCGCAAGGTCGTGCCGCTGCGTGCCGCGCTCTCCGGGTTCGATGCGTGGATCACCGCGATCCGGCGCGCGCAGACCGCCGAGCGCGCCACCGCGAAGGTCATCGAGTCCGATTCCAAGTTCGGGCTGCTCAAGATCAACCCGCTCGTCCGCTGGAGCCACGACGACGTATGGGCGCACATCTACGCGAACGACGTACCCTACAACGTGCTCCACGAGCGCGGCTATCCGTCGATCGGTTGCCAGCCTTGCACTTCCGTGGTCGCCGCCGGTGAAGATTCGCGGACAGGACGCTGGCGCGACTCGGGCAAGAACGAGTGCGGCCTGCACGTGCTGCCCCGGAGCGGAGGAGGCTCGCGATGAGGGCCGGGTTCATCCTGTGGTTCACCGGGCTGTCGGGCGCCGGCAAGAGCACGCTGGCAAACGCCGTCGAGCAGCAGCTCCGCGGCGAGCGTAGCCTCGAGATCCTCGACGGTGACGAGGTCCGCACGCACCTCTCGAAGGGCCTCGGCTTCTCGCGCGAGGATCGCGACGTCAACGTGCACCGCATCGGCTACGTGGCCCGCACGCTGGCGAAGCACGGCGTCGGGGTGATCACGGCTGCGATCTCGCCGTATGCCGAGACCCGCCGGCAGGTCCGCGAGCTCGCGGAGCAGCGCGGCATCGCGTTCCTCGAGGTGTTCGCCAGCTCCTCCCTCGCGGCCCTCGCCGCGCGCGATCCGAAGGGGCTCTACAAGCGGGCGCTCGCCGGCGAGGTTCCGAACTTCACCGGGGTCTCCGATCCGTACGAGTCGCCCGAGTCCCCCGACGTTCGCGTCGAGACCGACCGCGAGACGATCGAGCAGAGCACCGCGAAGATCATCGCCGTGCTGCGCTCGCGTGGCCTGCTCGCATCGCTTTCGCTGTCTGCGCCGATCACCGGCGTTCGCCCGTCCGAAGGAGCCTGACCTTGTCGACCGCCCTCTACCCCGTGTTCCTCAAGCTCGACGGCCTCCCGGTCGTTGTCGTCGGTGGTGGACCCATCGCAGCCGGCAAGCTCGATGGTCTGCTCGCCGCCGGCGCGAAGGTCACGGTGGTCGCGCCGGTGATCGTCAACGCGATCCGCGCGCTGGCCGACCCGCGGATCACGCTGGTCGAGCGCGCGTTCGTGCCGTCGGACCTCGATGGCGCACGCTGGGTGGTCGCCGCGGCACCACCCGAAGTAAATCAGGAGGTCAGCGCCGCGGCAACCGCGCGCGGCCTGTTCATCAACGCGGTCGATGATACCTCGGCCGCCACCGCGTACCTCGGCGGGGTGATCCGCCGCGGCGAGATCGAGGTCGCGATCTCGACGGGCGGCGCGGCTCCGGCACTCGCGGGCCTGCTGCGCGAGGCGCTCGATGCCCTGTTGCCGCACGATCTCGATCGCTGGGTCGATGTGGCCAAGCGTGCCCGTGCCGACTGGAAGCGCTCCGGCGTGCCGATGACGGTGCGGCGCTCGCTGCTCCTGCGCACGCTCGTCCAGCTGTACCGCGGCGACCTGTTGCCGATCCTCGACAAGCAGCGCGGTGTGGCGTGAGCGGGTTCGTCTCGCTCGTCGGTGCGGGCCCCGGTGATCCGGAGCTGCTGACCTTGCGGGCGCTGCGCCGGCTGCGCGATGCAGATCTGATCCTGAACGATGCGCTCGTGCAGGGTGATCTGCTCGAGCTCGCACCGAAGGCGCAGCGGTTCTACGTCGGCAAGCGCGCCGGCCGTCACTCGATCGATCAGGAGGGCATTCATCGCCTGATGATCCGCGCAGCGAAGCGCGGGCAGCGCGTGGTCCGTCTGAAGTGCGGCGACCCGTTCGTGCTCGGCCGCGGCGGTGAAGAAGCGCTCGCACTCGACGCCGCCGGCGTCGCGTACGAGGTGGTGCCCGGGCTCAGCTCGGCGCTCGCGGCTCCGGCGCTCGCCGGGATTCCGGTCACGCATCGCGGGATGTCCGCCGGCTTCGCCGTGGTCTCGGGTCATGCCGAGTCCGCCTACGGCCCGATCCTCGACGGCCTTGCGCCCGGTGCCCTCACCATCGTGGTGCTGATGGGCGTGCGCACCCGCGGTCAGATCGCGGCGCGTTTGGTCGCCCGTGGCTGGCCGGCGTCGACGCCCGCGGCGATCGTCCACGGCGCATCCCACCCCGACAGCCTCACGTGGATCGGCGATCTCTCGACGATCGGCCAGGCTGAATTCTCCACCGAGCTTCCCGGCGTGCTCGTGATCGGCGAGGTCGTCTCGCTCGCCGATCAGATCGCGGTCACGTCTGCGCACCCCGCCGTTGCAGAGAGGTACCTATGAGTGTCGTCGACGTTCCGCCCCCTCCCCCACCCGGCCGCCTCGGCTTCGCTCGTCACGAGGATGTCGATCTGTTCGTCCACAAGCTCGAGGCCTTCGAGAGCGGCGCGCTCTCCGCCGATGACTGGCGCGGCTTCCGCCTGCTGAACGGTGTCTACGGTCAGCGGCAGGACGGCGTGATGATGATCCGCGCGAAGCTGCCCGGCGGCTTCGTGACGCCCGCGCAGCTCGAGGCGCTCGCGCGCGTCGCCGAGGTCTACGGCGGCGGCAAGGGCCACGTCACCACGCGACAGAACGTGCAGTACCACTTCGTCCCCACCGCCGACGTCGAGGGCGCGCTGCGCATCCTCGCGGACAGCGGCATCACCACCAAGGAAGCGTGCGGTCACTCCGTGCGCAACTGGACGTGCTGCCCGTTCGCCGGCGTCGCGCACGACGAGCCGTTCGATCCGACGCCGTACGTCGAGGCCCTCGCGCGCCACCTGCTGCGCGGTCCGTACTCGTCCACGCTGCCGCGCAAGCTCAAGCCGTCGCTCGGCGGCTGCTGCGGCACCGATTGCTCGCAGGCGTTCATCAACGACCTCGGCTTCCTCGCGCGCAAGCGTGGCGACCAGCTCGGATTTCAGGTGGTCGCGGGCGGTGGACTGTCCACGCTGCGGCGCAGCGCGATCACGGTCGAGGAGTTCGTCCCGATCGGCGAGGTGCTCGAGGCAGCCGATGCGGTGGTGCGCGTGTTCCACCGGATCGGAAATCGCAACAACAAGGCGAAGGCCCGGCTCAAGTGGGCGATCGACAAGATCGGCGCTCCCGCGTTCATCGCGGAGTATCTCGCGGAGCGCGAGCTGATCCGCGCCGAGGGCGGCGTTCCCCTGGTCCTCCCTCCACAGCCCGTGGTGCCGTCGCGCCGTCCGCTGCTCGCGCAGATGTCGGAGCCCGATGCTGGTTACGCCGCGTGGGCCGAGCACAACGTCCGCGTGCAGAAGCAGGCGGGATTCTCGGCCGTCGTGATCCGGTTGATCCTCGGCGATATCTCGGCGGCACAGCTGCGCGCACTCTCGGCGATCGTCGTCCACTACGGCGAAGGCGAGCTGCGCACGACGAACGAGCAGAACCTCGTGCTGCGCTATGTTCCGGACGCCCGGCTGCCCGCGCTGCACCGCGAGCTCGTGCGCGTGGGCCTCGCACTCGGCGGCGCCAACACGCTCGCCGATGTCGTGAGCTGCCCCGGTGCCTCGAGCTGCAAGCTCGCCGTCACCGCATCGCGCGGCCTCGGGGGCCAGCTGACGGACCTCCTCGATCGACGTACCGACCTCGTCAGCGCCGCACGCGGCCTCGACGTCAAGGTCTCCGGGTGCCCGCACGGCTGCGGCCAGCACTACATCGCCGGCATCGGGTTCCAGGGTGGGATGCGCAAGCTCGCCGGCCGCCCGGCGCCGCAGTACCTGGTCTATGTCGGTGGCGGGATCCGCGCTGACAAGGCCGAGTTCGGCCGGCTGATCGGCAAGGTGCCGGCTCGGCGCGCCGCTGCCACGTTGGAGCGGCTGCTCGACTTCTACATCTCCGAAGGCGCGACGAGCCCGGCGTTCTGGTCGACCGTTGCCGCGGACAAGCTCAAGGCGCAGATCGCGGATCTCACCGAGCTCGCCGAGGCCGACGCCATCGAGTCCGACTTCATCGACCTCGGCGAATCGCGCGCGTTCGAGGTGCAGACGAGCGAAGGGGAGTGCGCGAGCTGATCGCCAGGCCAGGCGCGACCCGCGGCGAGTCGATGATCATTGCGCCGCGGCACCACGTGCAAGGCGAGCAGCATGATCAGGGCGATCACGCCGGCCACTCCGACGAGCGCGTAGACCACGCGGCGCTGCCCGTGATGAACATCGGTCAGCCGTCGCTGGTCGTCGCCCGAGCTCGCGATCAGCGCGAGGTCTTGACGTTGGGCCGCGTCGCGTTGAACACGTAGCCGAACAGGCCCGCGACCACGAGCACGGCACCCACGACGATCGCCCCCGAGAACGGCGGGGTGTACGTGCACTTCGTGGTGGCCGTATCCATGCACGCCTTGTCCTTGGTCAGCAGGTCGCCAGCGATCGCACCGCCACCCCCGAGCACCAGGACAGTGTCTCCCACATAGGCCCAGCGCTTCGCCGACTTGTTGTACCCGAAGCAGCCCGAGGCGAGTGCGCAAGCGGTGAGCACAGCGATCGCACGGCTGGAGGTCCCCATCC
>JAYUVX010000094.1:0-19635 GCA_043753855.1 Myxococcales bacterium
GCAACGTGCCGGCGGCCGGCTACCTCAGGGACGCGCCCGCGGCGAAATACCCGACGACGATCCGCGACACGTTCGACGTGACCTGGCAGTAGCTCACGCGTTCGGACTCGGAATGGATTGGCCCGACGCAGCCGGTCGCCGCTGCGACCGGCTGGTCCGCCGAGCCCCGCGAGCACGGCGAGCGGGATCAACGGCCATACCGTGGTGGCGGGAATCGCGAGCGTCGCGCCAGCCGCGACGGCGGGCCGGCGGGCGCTGGCAGAGGCCGCACACGATCGGTACGCGCGCTCCTCGGACACATGGACTCGTCCCGGTGGCGTTCGGCAACCTGTTCGCGACCGAGCACGCCGCCGAAATGAAGGCGGACTCCGGTCTTAAACTGGAAGCGACCCCGACGGGGCGCTACCCAATCGGGACCGTGTCTATACCTTTGGAGCTGTTAGCGATCGCTGCATAGCTGGAATCGCGCCCACTTCGCGCACTTACGCGAGGGGCTCGTCGAGGAAATATGGCCGAGACACGCCCCGAAGATCTCCTCAACAGCAGGCAAGCGGGACTTGCCCACTACTTTCCGCGTGCGACGCGGTGCGCTTGCACGTCCAAGTCTTCGCCGCCTGGCATCTCTCGAGGTCGAGCGAACCGTGCGTAGAGCGCCGGGATCACGATCATGTTTAGCGCCGTCGAAGACAGCAGTCCTCCGAGGATCACGACCGCCATCGGTGCCTGGAGTTCGTTGCCCGGCTGACCACCAGCGAGCACGAGCGGCACGAGGCCCAACCCCGCGCACAGCGCCGTCATCAGCACCGGCGAGAGCCGCTCCATCGAGCCGCGATGAACAGCCTCGTCGAACGGGGCCTTCTCCACGGTGCGCAGGTGGTCGTAGTGCGAGATCATCATGATGCCGTTGCGAGTCGCGATCCCGAACAGTGTCACGAACCCGACCAGTGACGCGACGCTCACAATGCCACTACCGAAGTAGATCGCGACGACACCGCCGATGAGCGCGAGCGGAAGGTTGATCATGATCAGCAGCGCGTTGCGCAGCGAGCCGAACGAGAAGAACAGCAGCGCGAAGATGCCGGCGATGACCAAGATCCCGAGCAAAGACAGCGTGCGCGAGGCAGCCTGCTCACTCTCGAACTGTCCTCCGTACACGACGTAGTAGCCGGCCGGCAGGGTGACCTTCGTCTCGATCCCTGCGCGGATATCGTCGATCACGCTGCGCAGATCGCGCTCGCCCACGTTTGCCGAGACCACGACCTTCCGCTGCACGTTCTCGCGCGAGATCGTGTTCGGGCCGACGTCCGCGCGGATCGATGCCAACATCTTGAGCGGCACGCGCGCGCCCGAGGGCGTATCGATGATCGTGTTCCGGATCGCGTCGATGTCGGCGCGTTGATCGTCGCGGTAGCGCACGAGGACGTCATAGGTGCGCTGATGCTCCAGGATCTGCGTGACCACCTTGCCCGCGTACGCGGTCTCGATCACCTCGGCGAGCGCGCCGCTGCGCAAGCCGTACCGGGCAATCGCCTCACGATCGAACGCGATTGCCAGCTGCGGCACGTCCACCTGTTGCTCGATCGCGAGATCCACGACGCCCGGGACCGCGGTCATCACCTGCTTGATCCGCTCTGCGCTCGTGCGTAGCTCGCTCAGGTCATCGCCGAAGATCTTGATCGCGATACTCGCCCTCGTCCCGGAGAGCATGTGGTCGATGCGATGCGCGATCGGGCCGCCAATCGTGCAGACGACCCCTGGCACGGTCGTGAGCTGGCGACGCAGCTCGGCGAGGAACGCTTCCTTTGAACGGTCGCCAAGCTTCAGCCGTACGTCGATCTCTGCGGCGTTGACGTCCTGAGCGTGCTCGTCGAGCTCGGCGCGTCCCGTGCGGCGCGCCGTCGATACGACCTCGGGGAACGTGCGGAGCACCTCCTCGACCCTGCGGCCGAGCTTGTCGGACTCTTCGAGTGACGTTCCCGGCAACGTGATCGCGCTGACCGTCAGGGCGCCTTCGTTGAACTCGGGCAGGAACGTGCGACCGAGGAACGGCACCAGCGCGATGGTGCCCGCGAGGAGCGCCACGGCGCCGATACCCACTGCGCTCGGGCGGCGGATCGCGAACCGCAGCAGCGGCTCGTATGCCCCCTTCAAATGGCGCACGACAAACGCGTCGCCATGCGCCTTCTCCCCTGCTCGCTGGAGCACGTACGAACACAGCGCGGGGGTCAGCGTGAGCGCGACCACCAGCGATGCACCGATCGCCACCAGGTACGAGAACCCGAGCGGCTGTAGCAGCCGGCCTTCGACGCCTGACAGGAAGAAAATCGGAACGAACACGAGCATCACGATCAACGTCGCGAACACGATGGAGCCGCGGACTTCTCGCGAGGCTTCGTAGATCACGTCGTCGGGCTTCAGCCGCTCAGCTTCCGGTCGAGTGGCGTTCTCCCGCAGTCGGCGGAACACGTTCTCGACGTCAATGATCGCGTCATCGACGAGGGCACCGATCGCGATCGTCATGCCGCCGAGAGTCATCGTATTGATCGTCACGCCAAAGGCGTTCATCGCGACCACGGCGACAAGGAGCGAGAGCGGCACCGACGCGAGGGAGATCAGTGTCGTGCGGACATTGAACAGAAAGATGAACAGGATGATCGCGACCAGGATCGCACCGTCACGGAGCGCGGTCGACACGTTGTGCACGGCCGACTCGATGAAGTCCGCTTGCCGCGCCTTGTTGCGCTCGATGACCATGCCCGTCGGCAACGTCGCCTGGATCGCGTCCAGCTCGCGGTCGATGCGCTTGGTGAGCTCCAGGGTGTTCACAGCGGGTTGCTTGGTGATGCCGAGCACCACCGCCGGTTTGGCATCGGAGGACCCCTCGCCGCGCTTCACGGCCGGGCCTACGCTCACGTCCGCGACCTGGCCAATGAGGATCGGAACGCCGTTGCGCGCGCTCACCACCACGTTGCGAAGGTCATCCAGCGACCCGACGCGACCGACTGCGCGGATCAGCGACTCCTGGGCTCCGTGAACGTAGAACCCGCCCGTCGAGTTCTGGTTCGACTCTTCGAGAGCGGTGGTGACTTCCTCGAGTTTCACGTCGAACGCGCGGAGGCGGTCGGGATCAACCTTCACCTGGTACTGCCGGACCGAGCCGCCGATCGGCACGACCTGGGCGACGCCCGGAATGGCGAGCAGGCGGCGGCGCAGCGTCCAGTCTGCGGTTTCCCGAAGCTCGAGTGGATCGATGCCTTCACCGCTCAACGCGATGAACAACACCTCCCCCATCACCGACGAGATCGGTGCGAGCGCCGGCGCGGGCACATCGGGTGGGAGATGCCCCGCAACGAGCTGCAGCTTCTCGTTGACGATCTGGCGCGCGACGTAGATGTCGGTCCCCCACTCGAACTCCACCCAGACGACCGAGATTCCGATACCTGACGAGGATCGCACCCGCCGCACGCCGGTAGCCCCGTTCACCGACGACTCGATCGGAATGGTGACGAGCGATTCGACCTCCTGTGGTGCGAGACCGTGCGCCTCGCTGACCACGGTGACGGTCGGTGCGGTCAGGTCCGGGAACACGTCGACGGGCATCTTGATCGCAGTCCACGTCCCATATCCAACGAGCAGCACCGCAATGATCGCGACCGCGAGACGGTTCGTGATCGACCAGCGGATGATTCGATCCATCAGATGCATGGCTAGTGCACGTGCCCGTGTGCGGGGACCGAGCCAGCGGACGACTGCAGCTTGATCTCGTAGGCGCCCTTGGTCACCACATGGTCACCGGCTGCGATGCCGTCGAGCACCTCGACCCAACCGTTCGTGCGAATCCCGAGCCGTACTGGGCGGCGCTCGAACGCCTCGCCCTCGATCATCACGAACACGGTCGACTTCCCCGCATCATCAACGATCGCGGACTCCGGTACCGCGAGCCCCTTCTTCGGCGCGCCTGTCGCAATCACGGCCTTGGCGAAGTTCCCGATGCGCAGGTGACCGGCGGTGTTGTCGACCTCGAAGATCACCGGCGTCGTTCGCGTCTTGGGATCGATCACACGGCCGATCGTGACGAGCTTCCCGTTGCTGTCATCGATCGTGAACGCCTGCGCGTAACCCTCGATCGAGAACCACGCGGCGTGTGCGGCCTCGACGCGCGGAAGGTCCGGCTCGAACACGTTGGCCACGAGCCACACCCTCGACAAGTCGACGACGCGAAAGACCGACTGTCCCTCCTCGACACTCTCGCCCGAACCGGCATCGACGGACACGAGCGTTCCGTCGATCGGCGATCGGATCTGGAACACGCGCCCGCCTCCGCCGCCCGAGGCTCCAGCATCGAACTGACCGAGGCGGCCCTTGGTTCCCGCCACGCGGGCTTCTGTCACCTGGACGCGCGTACGGGCTTCCTCGACGGACTTCGCTGGAGCAGCCTGATCCGCGACCAGCCGCTCCGCACGCGCGAGCGCACTCTTGGCGGCATCGAGCTCCGCCTGCGCAGCCGATACATCGGCCGCCATCGTCGAGCGATCGCCGAGACCTCCGACGCCGGGCGAGATCGTTGCCAGCACCTGACCCTTTGTTACGGGCATGCCGAGCAGCGGCACCGGCTCGGCCAGCAAGACGCGACCCGCCGCCGGTGCGCCGAGCCGCGCCTCGCGCCCGGCAACCGGTCGAATCTCCGCGCTTGCTCGCACTCCGTCCTGTAGATCCCGTTCGGCGACGGCGACGGTCGCGAATTCGGTCTTCCACTGCTGTTCCTTCAGGAACGCGATCCGTCCCGGTGGTTCCGGCTCCTCCGGCAGCGCCTTGCGAGCTGCGGCCTCGTCGGCAAACACAGTGCACGGCCCCACATCGAACGTGTGCGTGACCTGCGGGCTCGCGACGCTCATCGACAGCGTGCAAGCTCCTGCCTTCGCGGGCGCGAGCTTGGGACGAAAGATGCCCGGATTCGTCGGAGCATCCGTCTTGCCCGCGATCGTCGTTCCATCGGCGAGCTTCAGCGTGAGTGTTACCGTTCCCGAGGTCACTGCCTTGAACGTCGGCATCTCCGTGACGTGCGCAGCGAACGCGGTCTCGTGGCCTGCGATCATGGGCCGGTACTCCATGAATAGCTCGACGCGATCCGCCCATGCAGTCACCGACTGCCCCGGCAGCTCGTTCGACGGCGCGGCGGCGTGGTCCTTGTGCTCCGCCTCTCCGCTCTCGTGACCGCCGCGGCACGCAACAAGACCGAGAACCAGAATTGCGCGCCTCATGGACGTCTCCCGAGAGCGAGCCAGAGGTCGAGCTCGGCGAGGCTCGCATCGCGCCGCAGCTCCAGCTCACGCAGCCGCGATTCGCGGACGCTGCGATACGCATCGAGCAGCTCGACGATGCTGCCCCCGCCTTCCCGATATCCGGTCTCCGCGCTGCGCAGCAGCTGATCGATCCGAGTCAGCTGCGTCGTCTGGTATGCCTTCGCCTGTTCGATGCGAGCGGTCCACGTCTCGTGCGCGATCCGGATCGCATCGGGGACCTGACGTTCCAGCAGCTTTGCGTCCGCCGATGCAACGCGGCGCGCCGCATCGGCTCGCGCCCGGCCGGCGCCGCCGCGATCGAAGATGGGCAGGTTCAGCGACAGCCCGGCGACATACCCGAACGCTCGCTCGGTCCCAATGTCGGCCGACATGGCGCCGGCAGTGAGCTCGAACGTCGGCCACGTCCGCGACGCTGCCGATCGTTCCTGCGTTGCAGCGTCGACCCTGAGCTTCGCGGCCCGGTAGTCGCCACGGCGCGCGAGCGCGTCGGGCAGGAGAACGTCGAGCGAGGCGATGGCTCCCGGTGCGAGCTCACCTGCTGCATCGACCCGCATGCCTGGGCGACCCATCGCCGTCGCGAGCCGTCGTTGCGACGCACGCAGCTCGATCGTCGCCGAGGCGACGGCATCGTCGTATGCCGTGAGCTCGAGCTGGAGCCGCTGCTGGTCGTACCCCGAGGATTCGCCCGCCTTCGCGCGCTTCGCGACGATCACGACGGCGCGCACGAGCGCGGCGCGTTCCCCGGTCATCAATACGACACGGAGCCGCAGATACTCCGTCGCCCGAAACACGCGAAGTCCTTCGACCACTAGGGCGAAGCGATCGAGCTGGCTCTGTGCGCGAGCCGCGCCCACCGCCGTCGTTGCAGCCGCGACCATTCGCCCACGTCGGCCCGACAGATCGAGCGGCAACACGACCCGGAGGTAGTTCGTCGCGATGGCGCCACCCGAGGGAAACACCTCTTCACGGTCCGCCGCGATGCGGGGCCCGGGTCGGATCCGTGCAGCCTTGACGTTCGCCGCCGCCGCATCGACCTCGGCCACGATCCGATCGATACGCGGGTCGCTCGCCTCGATCGCCTTGACCGTCGTGGCCTCGTCGACGACCTCGATCGTGTCATCCGCATGAGCGACGGACGGCAGGTAGACGCATCCTACTATGATCGGTAGTAGATGACGACGCATGTTGATCCTCGACTTCATGGAGGCCGTTAGCCGAGCAGGGTCTCGAGCGCGTGGTGGAGCGGGGTCGCGAGCACCGCAATGGCCGCGACGCTCGCAACAGCGAATGACCATGCGGTCCAGCCGAAGCCGGATCCGACGGGGCCTCGCGCGAGCACGGCGCGCACGCGATCGTCCAACGCATCAGCAGGCGCCGTGAACCCCGCGGGAGTTTCCTGCACGCGCCCAGCGCGGCACAGCTTCACGAGCGCGCTCGCGACCGTCTCGGGATCGGTTACGCGTGCGGCCTCCCGATCACACAGACGCTCGCCCGCATCTGCCCACCGAGCCTGTACCCAGCGGCCGGCGAGCGGCGCGGAGAACACCGCGGCGATGTCGACCATCGCACCGAGCCAGAGATCGCCGTGCGCAGCGTGAGCGTGCTCATGCGCGAGAACCGCTCGCCGCTCTGAAACGGAAAGTGCCTGCCACGCCCGCGACGAGACGAACACCTCGGGACGCCGCCATCCCGCGACAAAACAGAACACACGCTCCGAAGGCGCGATCCGGACGTCCTCGCCAGGATCGGCGACGCGACGTACCTGTGCGATCGCCTGGTACGCACGCGCCCTGCGCACCACGACCACGGCGAGGCGGAGCAGGAACGTGATACCGGAAGCCGCCGCGACCGCGACAGCCCACGGGCGCTCCAGCCACGCACCACCGTGCGCCACGCAGAAATGCGCGTGATGCTCGTGGCCAACACAATGGTCCACGGCCCCGGAGCCACGCATCGCGATCATGACAACGCTCGCGATCGCGAGCCCGATCGGCGCCATCAGTGCCCACGCCGCAGCACTGCGTTCCACAGCCGGTCCCGCTCGCCGAAGGCGCATACGCGCGAGCCCGAGGCAGGCCGTCCCGATCACCGAGAATACGGTCATCAGGACGACGGCCAGCACTCCGAACCCGACGAGACTCCCGAGGCTCACTTGCGCCTCTTGTGTTCGGCGATCAGCGCTTCGAGGCGCGCCAGATTGTCCTCATCCGCTCCTGCGGCGACATCGACGAACGCCGCCAGCACGGGGGCCGCACCGTGCTCGAACATAGGGGCGAGCGCGGCCTCGACAACGCGCCGCTGATACTCCGCGCGATCGATCGCCGGTTCGTAAAAGAAGGCGTTCCCCTGCTTCGTCCGCGCGAGCAGGCCCTTCTTGTGAAGCCGATCGAGCGTGGTCATCACCGTCGTGTACGCGAGCTGGCTGCGCTTCACGCGCGTGCAGACATCGCGGACCGACATCGGACTCTGCTCCCAGACGATCGTCATCAGGCGCTCTTCGAGCTCGCCCAGCGCGCGCATCGATCGTGACGCCATCCCCCTTTGCTAGCCTGCCGAGCTACTAGGGTCAATAGTAGACCTGACGACGTGGTGGTAATGCTTGGTCATGCCGGTACGACGCACCAACGGCTCCGGTCATTACAGTCGATTCGGCTCCCTCCGCGACACAGCGATCGGCTCAGGGCTCGGTGACACCGATCGTCGTCATCATCCCGGCCTCGGCGTGCTCCAGGATGTGGCAGTGCATCATCCAGGTGCCAGAATCGGTGGGAACGACGCCCACGTCCACCTCCTCCCGGGGGTGAATCAGGACGGTGTCGCGAAAGAACGGCTCGTCGACGCGCACACCATTGCGAGCGAGCAGCCGGAAGAACATGCCGTGCGTATGAATCGGATGGATGCGCGCCGACTCGTTCGTGAAATGCAGCCGGGCGAACCGGCCGCGTTCAAGCGTCGCACTCGGCGCCATCGCGTGGTGGTGGCTGCTGTCCATCGCGACGCCGTCGATCGTCCACGAGATTCCGAACGGACCTCCAGCCTGTGCGTTCAGGTGAAAGTCGTGCGCGATCGGCGCCTCGAGCGCGTCCGACCACATCGGCACGTGCGCGTTAGCAGGCGATGCGAAGGCGGATGCGTCGACGAGCTCGCCATCGACCTCGATGCTCGCGAGCTTGTTCGGACGCTGCGCGAAGAAGCGATCCCAGATCTCGAGCGGCGCCGTGGTGCTGCGGTCGAACGACAAGTCGATGTCGAGGCGGTTACCGGGCGCGAGCTCGAACCCGCGCGCGGGAATCGGCGCCCGCAGGTACAGACCGTCCACAGCGATGATCTTCGCGTCGAGCGGGCCGAAGTCCGGTGTGAACACGCGACCGTTCGCGGAATTGAGAAGTCGGAGCCGGATCCGTTCGCCCGGTCTCACGTGGAGCACCGTGTTGGTCAACGCGTTGATCGTGATCACGTTGCCCCATCGACCATCCATCGCGAGGTCGTGACGGGTGTTGAACTCCGGCGCGATCTGGCCGCTGCCGTCGAGCAACCAGTCATCGAGCACCCACACGAGGTCTCTCGAGTAGGCGGCGGGCCTGGCGTCCTCGACCACGAGCACGCCGTAGAGTCCGCGCTCCACTTGTTCGCTCGCGCGGACGTGAGGATGAAACCAGAACGTGCCGGCGTCCTTCGGGGTGAACTCGTAGACGAACGTCTCACCGGGCTGGACCGGTTGCTGGGTGATGTAAGGGACGCCGTCCATCGCGTTTGGCAGGCGCACGCCGTGCCAGTGGATGGTCGTCTCCTCCGGCAGCTTGTTCGTGAAGCGAACCCGAATGGTCTCGCCGAGCTTGATCCGCAACGTGGGCCCCGGAACCTGGCCATCGTACGCCCAGACCTTGAGGGGGTTGCCGTCCACGAGAGGCAGCTCGGTTGGAGCGGCTACGATCTCGAACGAGCGAACCACGCCAGTCGGCGAGGCGACCAGCGGATACGAGCCTTCGAACTCGGCGAGCGCGCGCTCACCGGGCGATGGCGGCGCGCTGCCACGACAGGCGACGCACGCGACGACGAGAATGGCGCACGTCCGCACCAGCCTACTCTACGACGATGACGCCCTTCGCCATGTCCATGCTGCACGCGTAACCGAGCTTGCCGGCCTTCGGGAAGGTCATCGCGATCTCGACTGGCTTGTCGAGCGGCAGCTCGCGCTCGATCTTCTTCCCACCATCGAGCTTGAGCACGACGGACTTCGTACAGGTCTCATCCGTCTTGCGCGTGAAGACGAGCATCACCGGCTTGTTCGCGGGAACATGGATGCTGTCTGGGTTGAAGCCACGCTTGGTCACCGAGACCTCGATGCGCGAAGCGGCCTTGGTGACCGGTGCATCGGCGAGCGCCGAGCCGGCGAGAGCCATCGGAAGGAGGAGAGCTAGGAACTTCATGGAGGGCCTTTGCGGTTCGAGTATCACGACTTCAACCGGTCGGGCGCTTCGGATGTTCCGGATCGGCCCTATCCATGTAGGCGGTTTGAGGCTCGTGCGTGACGTGGTTTCGGCACTGTGACGTCCTCGGTTACAGGGTCCGCCGAGGAAAGCGAGAGCTACACTGACAACCGTGCGGATATGGATCTCCTGGTCGATGCTGGCCCTCGCGGGCTGCACCGCCAACGACGACATCCACGCGCCTGCCATCTCGAACGTGAATCCCGCGCGCGCGGGCGCCGGTACCTCCGTGGTCCTCAGCGGCAGCTGGTTCTGTCAGCAGCCGGAGCCGCACGGCGAGGACGAGGTCGACCCGCTCGCGTGCGAGCACGTAGGTACCGTGCAGTTCGACTCGTCCCCGGTAAGTCCGACGGGGTACACGGATACGACGATCACTGTCGAGGTACCCAACATATCGACCGGGTCGTACGCGCTACGCGTGAGCGTCAACGGGCGAAACTCGAACACCGTCGACTTCACGCTCGAGTGAGGAGACTTCCACCCCCACCCTCTTGCGGGTCCCAGCATTGCCGTGCGTTGCTCCGGCCGCGCATGAATCTCCGCCTCGCCTTCTTTGCTGTCCTCGTGCTTCCGCTGTGTGCATGTGGTGACGGCGACTCCGGCGCCGATGCCGGTCCGCCGCCGCGATTGGTCGAGGCGGACGTGACCGTCGATGCGAGCGGCTTCTCCGAGCCGCTTACCTTCACTGTTCCTGAGGGCACGC
This sequence comes from Myxococcales bacterium, assembly GCA_043753855.1. GTDB lineage: Bacteria > Myxococcota_A > Polyangia > Haliangiales > Haliangiaceae > JABFXX01. The sequence goes on from JAYUVX010000094.1 coordinate 10,497, forward strand.
GCTCAATCTCGGTCGTCGCGACCGGAGGCGATGCGCTCTACGCACTCGGCTCGTTCCAGACCGCCGAGGGCACCGAGCGCGTCGGGATCGATCTCGCCGCGCAACCCGGACCTGCGATGCGTGCGAGCTACGACACCGAGCAGATCGGCCAGATGAAGGGTTCCCTGTTCCAGACCATCCGCCTCGGCACCTTCACCCATGTCTATCCGTACCGGCCCGATCAGGTCGTCGCGGCCGGAGTCGCGTGGCTGCGGATCGCATCTGACAAGCCCGGCCCGGTACACGTCACGGTCGTGATGCCTCCCGACGACGGCGGCAAGGTCCTCCACGTCAACCTGATCGCCGTCTCGGAGACCCTGACGTTCCCGCCTACCCCGACGTTCATGGACGAGCTCCAGACGCTGTTCGACCAGGTCGGGATCCGCGTCGTGGTGAACGATATGATCGAGCTCCGCGGTACCGGCCTATCGGCGATCACCGAGTCCACGGAACCACAGGAAGCTCCGGCGAGCATGTCGGCGCGCCTCCCGGCGCTCGTCGTGGATCGCGTCAGCCACGACGCGCTCGACATTTTCCTGGTCGACTCACTGCCCTCCGGCATCGGAGGGCTGAGCCTGGGCACACCGGGCCCGCCGATCCGCGGCGGCTACTACTACGGCGTGCTCATCCGGCGCAGCGCGAATGATTCGTCGCTCGCGGTGGTCATCGCACACGAGACGAGTCACTTCCTCGCGCTACAGCACGTCACCAACGTCGGCGTCTCCGGCATGGTCTACCCCGACCCTCTCGACGACACGCAGGCCGGGCAGAGCAACTTGATGCAATCGGGTTCGAAGCTGACTGCCGACCAGCATTTCGCACTGTCGCGAAGCGCGCTGCTGAAGGCGCAATAGCTCGGGGCTCAGCTCTTCGGCTTGAAGTCCTCGGATCGGACTCCGTGCTTCTTCAGCAGCCGATGCATGCTCTCGCGCTCGATGCCCGCGCGCTCTGCCGCTTGCGTGACGTTGCCTCCGAGGTCCTTCATCAGTGCCACGAGGTATTCACGCGTCGCGCGATCGCGAGCGGTCTCCAGCATGTGTCGATACGACAGTGATTCGAGCTTCTGACCCGCGCCGCCGCGATGTGGCTGTGCCGTCACCTCGTCGGTCAGCGCGGTGATCGCGATCTTGGACCCATCGCTCACCGCCAGGGCCCGTTGCACCACGTTCTCGAGCTGCCGCACGTTCCCCGGCCAGTCGTAATCGATCAACGCGCCGAGCGCATCCGCCGTGAATCCATCGGCCTGGTCTTCGCGCCGGTGTCGCTCGACGAACAACGCAGCGAGGAACGCCACGTCGTCCTTCCGTTCGCGGAGCGGTGGGACGCGGATCGCGAACACGTTTAGCCGGAAAAAGAGGTCGTCGCGGAACCTCCCTGCGGTCACCGCCGCGTCAAGATCCACGTTGGTCGCCGCGATCACACGGACGTCGATGCCCCGCTCTGCGCTGTCACCGACGCGCCTGACGCTGTGTTCCTGGAGCGCGCGGTTGAGCTTGACCTGCATCGCGAGCGGCAACTCGCCGATCTCGTCGAGCAGCAACGTTCCGTCGTGTGCTTCCTCGAACAGACCCGGATGATCCGCAGTGGCGCCGGTGAACGCGCCCTTCGTATATCCGAACAGCTCCGCCTCGAACAGCGACTCCGGCATCGCGCCGCAGTTCACGGGAACGAAGCGCTTCTGCTTGCGGGAGCTGGCGCGGTGGATCGCGTGTGCGACGACCTCCTTGCCGGTCCCGCTCTCACCCGTGACCAGGACAGTGGCGTCGCTGCTCGCAGCGCGATGCACGAGCTCGAGCACCCGCCGCATCGGCGCGCTCTCGGCGACGAGGTTCTCGAAGCGGTGCGCTCCGGCGAGCGCTGCATGGAGGTCACGTGCTTGCGCTCGCAGCTGGCGGCGCTCCATCGCGCGCCGGACCAGAAGCAACGCTTCGTCGGGCTCGAACGGCTTCTGCAGGTAATCGTAGGCGCCCCGCTTCATCGCCGAGACCGCATCCTGAACGGTGCCGAACGCCGTCATCAGGATGACCTCGGTGTCGGGATACAGCCGGCGGGTCTCCTGCAGCACCGCCATCCCGTCCGCACCCGGCATCCGGATGTCGCTCAGGATCACGTCGAACTCGCTCGCCGCGATCAGCCCAAGTGCTCGGGTGCCATCCTCCGCCGTGGTGACGTCGAACTCGGGCGACAGGATGCGGGTGAGCAGCTTGACGATGTTGTCCTTGTCGTCGACGACGAGCACGCGGGACCGATTCACGACACCACCGCCTCGGGACGTTCCATCGGCAGCTGGAGCGAGACGAGGGTTCCCGATTCCGGGGACGACGCGATCGTGATGCTTCCTCCGTGCGCGTCGACGATCGCCTGCGCGATGGCCAGACCGAGTCCGGTTCCGCGCGGTTTCGTGGTGAGGAACGGCTCGAAGACCTGACCGCGAATCTCCGCCGAGATCCCCGGACCGTCGTCCGCGAACGTGAGCGTGGCGTGGCCATCCTGGCTCTGCGCGTCGATCGTGATGTTACCGGTCGGCTGCGTTGCTTCGGCGGCGTTGACCACCACGTTCGCGATGACCTGCCGCAGCTTTCCGGCATCCGCGGACACCACGACGGGGTTCTGCGCGATCACACGAACGCTGCGGTCACGCAGCGCACTCGCGCCCTCGAGTCGGTCGACCGCCTCGCGCGCAAGCACCGCCAGATCCACGGAGCCGACCTCGAGACGATGCGGGCGCGCCAGATCGAGCAGCTCCTGAACGATGCGCTGACACAACCGCGCTTCGTCCTCGATGATCCGCAGCTCGTCAGCGTTCGCAACCCCAGGCTCCGCGCGCAGTAGCTTCGTATAGCCGAGGATCACCGAGAGCGGATTGTTCAGCTCGTGTGCGATGCCAGCCGCGACCTGGCCGATCGAGGCCAGCTTTTGCGACCGCACCAGCGCAGCCTGTTCGTGCGCCAGACTCGCGGTCATCTGGTTGAACGAGCTCGCGAGCTCCGCGAACTCGTCGTGCCCAGGCAGATCGATGCGAGCGTCAAGATCCCCCTCTCCGATGCGGCGCGCACCACGGCGAAGGCTCTCCATCCGGCGAACGATCGTCCTTTTGAGCCACCAGCCGACACCGGCGGCGAACACGATCGCGAGCGCGAAGCACGCGATCGTCCAGCCTACCGAGCGATCGCGCAGCGCCTCCGCACGATACCGCGCCGCAACGCTCCGCGCCTCGAGATCGGAATTGAGCTCCGCGTTGATCCCCACGACGCGATCGACGACGGCCTCGAGCTCCTCGCCGAGACGCGCCACCTCGCCACGATCTCCTCGCGCGATCGCGGGAACCACGAGCGTGTGAAAATCATTGTCGTTCTGCGCGGCAAGTTCCGCGATCTGTCGCGCGCGGTCCCGGTTGGCCTCGGTCTCGGCGACGGACTGGAGGTGGGCGATCGATTCCTTGGTCGCCTCGACAACCTTCTGGTAGTGGTCGAGGTGTCCCGGGCCGAACTCGATCAGGGTGTGTGCCTGATGGATGTACTGCTCGCGAACCTGCGCGGCGGCCATGTGCCCCGCATGCTTCGCGTGATCGAGGCGCGCGACTTCGGACTCGGCGTCGGCGATCTTGTGCAGCGTGACGAGCTCGACGGCAAGGGCTGCACCGAACAGCACGAGCACGGCCGCGAACGCCGCGAGGATGCGACGGCCGGTGATACTGCGTAGCGGTGGCCCCTCGGTCGCCATGCGTGATCAGTCGTCGTCCTTGTCGGCAGCGACCGGCGGATGCGCCCCTGCCTTCTCGGCCGCTTCCCAGGCATCCGTCCACGACTTGATCTTGCCGAGGTCATCACCTTGCACCGAGCCCGGCCTGTCGAACGGCATCGTCGGCTTCTTGCCGCTGATTCCGAGGACGTCGCGGATCGTGAAGCCGATCGTTGCCGTGTGATGGCCGCCGGGCGGATACGTGTCCATGTTGAAGTGATCGAGCTTCTTCTTCGCGGACTTCTTGCCGGCCTTCGTGTGGCAAGTGGCGCACGACTTGGTGAACACCGGCTTCGCCGTCTCCCACGCCGAGGTCTCGGCGGCGAGGAGGTCTGCCTTCACCTTGACCGCATCGGGCTTCGGCGGCTCGACTGGCTTGTCGGGCTCCCTTGGCGTCGGCTCCGGCGTCGTGACAGCGCTTCCAGCTCCACCGTGATCGTGCGCAGGCTCTGGCGGTGTGGTCGGGGTCGGAGACGACTTCGAGCCACAGGCGGCAAGCGCTGCGGTGGCGAGGAACATGACGAGGTATTTGCTCATGGTGTGTCCTAGGTCTTGATGCCGTCGCGCGCGAGCTCGTCCGCCGTCGCTTCATCGGCGACGGTGCCCTTGGGGTGTTCGAACCAGGCGTTCGCGGTCTCCTTCGTGAGCTTCTTCCGAAGCTTCACGACCGTGAACATGCCGCCCATGTCGATCTGATCGAACGGCCCCTTGCCGCCCATCATCGAGATGCTGTTGCGAGGCCGCTGCATCGTCATCATGTCGCCCATCCCGGTGTTGCCCATCGTCATGTAGCCGGGGACCAGCCTGCCGAGCTTGTTATCGAGGCCCTTGGTGTCGACGCCGATCATGTTCGCTGCGTCGTGGCCCATCTGGTTCATCGTGTGGTGCGTCATGTGGCAGTGCAGTGCCCAGTCGCCGGGATTATCCGCGACGAACTCGATCACGCGAACTGCACCGACGGGGACCAGCGTGGTCGTCTCGGGCCACCGGCGCTCCTTCGGGATCGCACCACCATCGGTCTCGACGACCTCGAACGAGTAGCCGTGGAGATGGATCGGGTGGTGATCCATCGGGCCGAGATTGCCGATGCGGACGAGGTCCCCGATCTCGACGGCGAGTGGGGACGTCGCCGGGAATGCCTTGCTGTTGAACGTCAGGATGTTGAAGTCGTTCATCGCGAGCGGATCGGGACGCGACGCGCCGATCGGCACCTTCCACTCGTGAATCATCAGCGAGAAGTCGCGCACCCGACGCGCCGGGGGTTCCTTCGGATGCACGACGATCATCCCGACCATGCCGAGCGCGATCTGCGTCATCTCGTCGAAGTGCGGGTGATACATGAACGTCCCGGCCTTCGCGAACGTGAGCTCGTACTTGAAGGTCTTGCCCGGCTGGATGAAGTCCTGCGTCAGCCCAGCGACTCCATCCATGCCATTCGGGAGGATCACGCCGTGCCAGTGGACCGTCGTCGGCTCGGGCAGCTTGTTCGTGACGTAGATCCGCACGCGATCACCAGCCACTACCTCGATGAGGGGCCCCGGTGTCGAACCGTTGTAGCCCCACGCATCGACGTCGAGTCCCGGCGCGAACTGATGCCGGATCGGCTCGGCAACGAGGTGGAAGATCTTCACCCCGTCCTTCTTCACGAATGGCAGCGTGTGTCCGTCGGGCACGATGACCGGCGTGTACCGCTCTCCCGCCGGTGCCATCGGAATCTCCACCGTCGGTGCGGGCGGCGGAAGCTCGAGTGGCGGCGGCTGCGCCTTCCCACCGGTAACGGGCGCGGGTGCCGGCGGTGCTCCGCCGTGCTGGTGCGGTTGTGCGTCCGCGTGCTGCTTCGCGACGGCGAGTGCGCCGGCCGCGAGTCCTGTCTGCAACCACGTGCGTCGCGACATGCTCATGGCGTTTGTTCCTTCATTCCCATCGCGCGACCGCCGCGCTCGAGTGCCTTGGCCTCGGCCACCGCACTCCAGTAACGACGTAGCGCCTCAATGTACTGGCGCCCGATGTCGATCATGTCGCGCCGGGCGGTGAGCAGCTCGAACGTGTTCGCGTTCATCGCGTTGTACTGGAGCACGGTCTCGTCTAGAACGCGCTTGCGGAGCGGCATCACCACGTCCACGAGCTGCCGAACCTCGGCGAATGTCTGCTCCACGCGCGACCGCGTCGTCTGCGCGCTCGCCCGCAGCGTCATGCTGGTCGCTGCCATCTCGTTCCGCGCACGTCGCTGCTTGGCGCGAGCCCTCGTGCGCGGACCTTGCTGCTGGTTGAACAGCGGAATTCCGACCCGGATCGCCGGGCCGGCCTCCCAATCGCCACCGTCACGCCGCGCGACCGCGACACCCGCGCCAAGCTCGGGCAACACCGTCCGCACCATCGCGTAGCGATGACGCGCGGCGGCTGCGTCCGCACCCGCGCGCAATGCGGTCAGTTCGAGGCTCGCGGTCAGTGCCGCCTGCTCGAGATGATCGAGCGCGGGCAACGTCGATGGTGGCTCCGGAAGCCGCCCTGCGGTCGACCACACCTTCTGGTCGTCTCCGAGACCGACAAGCGCCGCGAGATGCGTCCGCCGTTCCCTGACCAGCTGATCGGCGCGGCCCGTCTCGATCCTCATCCGCTCGCGCTGCTCCTGCTCGCGGACGAGCGCGAGATCCGTCGTGTTACCGGCGGCGTGTTGCCGCTCGATCAGATCCGCCGAAGCAACCGCGGCGTCGAAGGCGGTCTTCACGAGCTCGCGCTCCTGCTCGGCTGCGATCGCGTCGTAGAACGCTATCTCCACCCGGGCGACGAGCTCCACGGTAGCCGCGACCGCGCGGGCCTGCGAGGCGCGCAGCTCCGCGTTCGCGATGCCGCGACGTTGTCCGATCTGAAGCAGGTCGAGGACGTCCTGAACGACACTGAGCTCGATCTCGCTCCCGCCGCCCGACAGCGCGCGCTTGTAGTCGGCATCGACCGCGGTCGGCGAAAGCACCGTTGCGTCCGCGACCTGGCTCGCTGCGATCCCGAGCTCGTCATACCGCGCCTGCAGCCGGCGGTTGCGCGCGAGCGCGATCCGGACAGCCGCATCGAGATCGATCGGCTTCGCCAGCAACGCCGTGACCGCCGCCGAGGTCCGCGCGTCCTCCGCCCTTCCGACGCTCAACCCGATCCGCTGTTGAACGTCCCGCTGAACGGGTCCGAACACGGCCGACTGCGATGGCACGCAACCCGCCACGAGGGCGGTGGCGATCCAGGCACGGCGCATCACGACACGGTGCAGCACGACACGGGCCAGACTTCCTGCCAATGCTTCCAGGATGTTATCTACCGGTCCTGGCCACAGCATGTGACTTTGCCGGTTACACGTGACCCGGCTGGCCACGATTTCGATGTTGTCGCCTCGTACCCGGCCTGCTGAAGCGCGGCGATCAGCCGGCCCGAGCTGATCGCTACCTCGTGATCCACTTCCACCGTACCCGTATCGAGCTTCACATCGACGTGACCGACGCCCGCGATCGCGAGCGCCTCACTGACATGCTGGATGCACGACGGGCAGGACATTCCTACGACGTTCAACACTGTCTTCGTCATGTGGGTACTCCTTGGGAGCTCTTGATGGCCCGCATCCACACGACGCAGCGCTGGGTCGGGCATTACACCCCGACCGTCTAGTTGTGATGGTTTCCCTGATCCTCGGCGGGTGCCGGCGCAGCAGGCTTCATTGTCATGCCTGACATCGAGTGCATCATCGGCTTCATCTTCATCTTCATCTTCATGACCGGCGGCCGTAGGCGCACGAACACCATCCCGCCGACTGGCGTGCGGGTGTCGTAGATCGGTTCGAGAGCGCGGCCCACAACGTCCACGGTTCCAACCACCCCGAGCCCGGGAACGATCGCCCCTAGCTGGTGGAAGTCGTAGACGTAGCCGGCGGAGAAGCTCGCCATCCCGAACACGGTGTCCGCCATCTCCGCAGGGAGTACGAGCTCCTGGCCCGTCTTCGTCAGCACCTCGGCGCGCGTGAACACGGTGTGCGTGTCGTCGAGCATGAGCGTCCCCTCGACGAGTCCGGCGGTCGTGCTCGGTCCCATCGATGGATTGTTGCGACCCACCGCGCCGGTCACGGCGACATCGCTCACGTCGTCGGCGAGCCTGTGGTTCCACGTCGCGGAGGCCGTGTAACGCTGCACGCTGACGTCGGCCTCGAGCTCCTCGGGGCTAACGAGTCGCGCGTATGAAACCTGCGCGCTGAGGTCGCGCGTCGGGCTCACCGACAGCCGCCCCGACGCGGAGTCGAGCTTGCGGAAGTCGAAGTCCCATCGGTACTCGTCGGGCTCGCGGCCGTTGAACCACGAACCTTCGAGCTTGATCCGCTTGGTGAACACACCCGCGGTCAGCACGCCGAACGTGATGTGCGTCGAGTCGAACCAGTGGTGCCCGAGTGGTGCGAGCGGATCCGCCATCGCCGAGAACCGATGCGGGAACGCCGCGGGCCCGATCGCAGGCTCGCCCACGGGCGCGGCGTAGAGCTCGAAGCAGATCGAATCGTTGATCGGTTGCCGGTAGCGCGCCGCGAGCTCCATGAACAGATCATGCGGATGCTGTCGATCGTGCAGCGGCTCGCCGTTGTAGCTCTCGCCGGTCTGGAGCAAGAGGGGGTAGCCGTTCTTCGGCATCGTGCCCGGCTCAGCGCTCAGCATCGCGCGGAACGTGACGTCGCCCGTACCGACCGGATGGCGCGCCATACCCATGATCCAGTTGATGCTCAGGAACTGATCGTCACCGCGTGCGCCGGCCTTGTTGTCGTATCCAACGAAGGAGTTCGTGTGCAGGCCGAACATCCAGCCGTTCGACTTCGCGTGCCACATGAACATCGGCGTGGACTCGGGCTGCCACGCGGTACCCGACGCATCGCGCGTTTCTTCGATCCCGAGCGGGGTCGAATCCATCGACTGATGCGCCTCGCCCATCGACTCATCGCCCATCGATTCGTGCATGGGATCGCCGGCGGCGATCGATCCGCCCAACAGGCTTGCGAACAAGGCGGTGCCGACGATGCGACCGCGCCAGGGGTGGGAAGTCCTGTGAGCCATGGGAATCTCCTCGGGTTGCTGTCCGTTCGTGCAAGGTGGGTGCCTCGGCCGCCGAAACCCCTGTGGTTGCGCGGGTTACGGTCGACTCGTGCGATTACGGCGACTCACGACTCCGCCGCGGAGCCGGCGCGCCGCAGGCCGAGCCCTCGTGCGCACCTCGGGCCAGGGCGCGCGGTCCATCTCCTTTCCAGCGAAGGTCCGGCCCGCAGCGGCCACTCATCCTCGTGATCCTCGTGATCCTCGTGATCCTCGTGATCCTCGTGATCCTCGTGATCCTCGTGATCCTC
>JAYUVX010000095.1:0-6452 GCA_043753855.1 Myxococcales bacterium
GATGCGCGGGGGCGCTCGAAAGTCACGCGAGGCATAGCCACATTCCGGTGGCTTGGGCCTGGCACGTTCGGTGCTTAGTTCGGCGACATGCTCGATTCAACGACCGCTCTGGATCTCATCAAGCCGCACATGCCCGTCGTGTGCTCGGAAAACGGTCAGTTCGCCACCGTCGATCACGTCGAAGGTACCGAGCTGATCAAGCTGTCCAAGGACAAGTCCGGGCAGCACCACTTCATCCCGCTAGCGTGGGTGACGTCCGTGGATGACAAGGTTCACGTCGATCGCCCCGGCGATCAGGCGATGCGCGAGTGGACAACTGCCCCGAACGCGAAGGCCTGAGGTTCACCATGGGGGCAGTGCTCAACCTCGACATCCAGAACACCACCGATGCCACTCGTGGTCAGCCGCTGGGCATGCGGGTGCTTGTTCGCAAGGACGAGCTCGAGCGCGCCCTCGCAGAGTTGAACTCGCACGAAGGCCTGCTCCGCCAGGCCATCGAGACCGCCCTGGCCACGGCCTATGCGCTGATGAAGGGCGATCTCGCCCACCCGAGCGACGTGGTCGCGCGCGACCTCAATCGGTGGCTGGAGCGGAACAAGCACCTCGCGCAAGAAATCACCCGCCCGCAGCGCCGCTAGCCCCACGCCGCGAGGGGTACGATTTCGAGGGTGCGAGTCCTGATCCAGCACCGGAGCCGCTATGAATACCCGCGCCCCGCGTTGCTGGGTCCGCAGGTCATCCGGCTACGGCCAGCGGATCATACGCGCGCCCGGATCGAGAGCTACACGCTCGCGATCGCGCCCGAACACCACGTTCGCTGGCAGCGTGATCCGCACGGGAATCGCATCGCGCGGGTGACGTTCAAGGCCGGTTAGCGGGTCACCGCGCTCACTCTCACCATCGAGCTCGCCGTTGATATCCGGCCGGTCAATCCGTTCGACTTCTTGCTCGACGATCGGGTCAAGCAGGTCCCGTTCAGTCATCCCGACGGGCTGGCTGGCGAGCTCGCGCCGTACCTCGACACCGGGGATCCCGCGTATCGGCTCGGCCGCCGCGCCACGGATCTGCTGAAGTCGAGGCCGTGGACGGGCGAGACGCTCGACGTGATGATCGCTCTCAACGCCGCGGTCCAGCAGCAGGTCGCGTACGTCATCCGCGACCAGGCCGGTGTGGACGCCCGAGGAGACACTCACCCACGGACGCGGCAGCTGTCGTGACAGTGCGGTGCTCCTCGTCGCACTGCTGCGCGCACGCGGCATCGCAGCCCGGTTCGTCTCGGGCTATCTGGTGCAGCTCGCCGACGAGGGCATGATCCCCGACGAGCCCAGGGGCGTCGCGACGGATGTCGTCGATCTGCATGCCTGGGCCGAGGCGTTCTTGCCGGGCGCAGGCTGGATCGGCTTCGATGCGACCAGCGGCCTTCTGTGCGGCGAGGGTCACATCCCGCTCGCCGCTGCGGCTACTCCGTCCACGGCGGCGGCACTCGATGGCACCAGCGAGCTCCCGGCGAGCGAGGTCAGGTTCTCGACCTCGATCCAGCGGCTCGGCCACGAAGCACGTCCGACGGCGCCGTACACCGACGCGACCTGGATCGCGCTGCTCGCCGCCGGTGACCGCGCCGACGCCGCGCTGTCGCTCGCGGGTCACGACGTGCGGGTCGGCGGCGAGCCCACGTTCACCGCGCGCGAGAACCAGGCGAACGAAGAGTGGCAAGGCGGCGCACTCGGTCCTGACAAGTGGCGACGCGGGCGCATGCTCGCGGACACCCTGCGCGATCGGCTCGCGCCCGGCGGGATCGTGCTGCATCGCACCGGCAAGGCGGATCCGGGTGAGAGCCTGCCGCGGTGGGCGCTCGACGTGATCGGTCGTCGCGACGGCGGAACGATCTGGCCGCAGCGCACGCTCACCGAGGCCGGAACCGCCGAGGCCGCACATCGCGTCGGGGCGCAGATCGCGACGGCACTCGGCGTGTCCGCGGAGCTGCACGCCGCGTTCGAGGATCCGTGGGAGGTGCTGCGCACCGAGGCGCGACTGCCGATCGATCTCGATCCACGCACGGCAGGTCTCGATGATCCGGAGGAGCGTCGCCGCCTGGCGGCGATCCTCGATCGCGGTGTGAGCAGCGTCGTCGGCTATGTTCGCAGCACGTGCTGCGGCTGGTGCCGTACCACGATCGCCTGCAGAACGTGGTCTCATCCGAGCTGACGGTCTCCGTGCCAGCGCAGAGCCGCGACTACGAGGACGTGTTCGGCAATCGCGTGCGACGGCTCGTGGTCGAGACCGAATTCGACGAGATGGTGATCGAGGTGAGGAGCGTGGTCGACGTGCTCGATGTCGATCCGCTCGGGTTCGGTCCGCTGCGCGTCAGCTCGACGATCCCGCTGGTCTGGATGCCGTGGCAGCGCCAGGTACTCGATCCGTACCTGCTGCCACCGGAGCTGCCGGAGACCCAGCTCGCCGAGCTCGTCGAGTACGCGATGAGCTTCGTGAAGCGCAACGACTACGATCTGCTCGACACGCTGCTCGACATGAACCACACGATCTTCCGCGAGTACGCGTACCAGCAGGGCGTCACCACGCTGGCGACCACCGCGTTCGACGTCTACTCGAACCGCCGCGGCGTCTGCCAGGACTTCACGAACGTCATGATCTGCCTCGCGCGGCTGCTCGGCGTGCCGGCGCGCTACGTGTGCGGCTACATCTATACCGGGCCCAAGGCTGCCAACACGGTGCAGTCCGAGGCGTCGCACGCGTGGGTGCAGCTCTACCTGCCGCAGGTTGGCTGGAAGGGCTTCGACCCGACCAACGGGGTCCTGACGCAGACCGATCACGTGCGCGTCGCCGTCGGCCGCAACTACAACGATGCCACACCGACGAGCGGCACGATCTTCGTCGGTGGCGGTGGTGAGACGCTCTCGGTGGACGTCAAGGTCGAGCCGCATCAAGACAGTCCCGCAGGTTGAGCTATGCTCGCGCGGACGTGACGCTCGACGCCCTCAACCTCCACGAGCTCGAGGCCCTCGCGCAGGCTCGGCTGCCGAAGCTGACATGGGACTACTATTCCTCGGGTGCCGACGACGAGCGCTGCCTGCGCCGCAACATCGAAGCGTACGAGCAGATCGTGCTGCACTACCACGTGCTCGTCGATGTGGCGCGCCGTAACCTGGCGACCACGGTGCTCGGCGAACAGCTAGCGATGCCGATCGCGGTCGCGCCCACCGCGTTCCACCGGCTGGCACATCCCGAGGGCGAGCTCGCCAGCGTGCGCGGCGCCGGCGATGCCGGGACGCTGTTCATCCTGTCGACGTTGTCCAACACCCGCGTCGAGGACGTGGTCGCTGCCGCGAGCGGACCGGTGTGGTTCCAGCTCTATGTCTACAAGGATCGTAGAGCCACCGAGGCGCTGGTCCAGCGCGTCGAAGCAGCGGGCTGTCGCGCGCTGGTGGTCACCGTGGACGCCCCGCTGCTGGGGCGTCGCGAGCGCGATGTCCGCAACCAGTTCGGATTGCCTCCGGAGCTCGGCGTCGAGAACCTCAACGCGGCGGGCTACGCACCGGTGCCCGCGGCCGGCGGGGAATCCGGGCTCGCGGCATACTTCGCCGAGCTGCTCGATCCGGCGCTGACCTGGGACGTGGTGCCGTGGCTGCGCTCGATCACGAAGCTGCCGATCCTGATCAAGGGCATCGTCCGCGCCGATGATGCGGTGCGCGCGATCGAGGGCGGCGCCGCGGGTGTGGTGGTCTCGAATCACGGCGGCCGCCAGCTCGATTCCGCGCCGGCCACGATCGATGTGCTGCCGCGGATCGCCGACGCGGTGGCGGGTCGCTGCGAGATCCTGCTCGATGGTGGCGTGCGGCGCGGCGCGGACGTGATCAAGGCGATCGCGCTCGGTGCGCGCGCGGTGCTGGTCGGGCGGCCCGTGCTGTGGGGGCTCGCCGCCGGCGGCCGGGAGGGCGTGGCGATGGCGCTCGGGCTGCTGCGACGCGAGCTCGATCTCGCGATGGCGCTGTGCGGGTGCGCCGAGATCGGCGCGATCACGCGGGACCTGGTCGCCCCGTGATCTGGACGATGCTCGGTACGTTGGGCATCGTCGCGGCGACGATCCTCGCCGGGTTGTTCGCCGATCGCCGCTGGAACCTGCTCCCTCGCAAGGAGGATCTGCTGCTCGCGAGCGGGCAGCGGCCGTTGCTCGCATCGGGGATGGCGGGAGAATCGCCCGGCACCGCGCTCACCGCGTCGATCGGCGAGATCGAGCGAATCCGCCGGCGCCAGACCTGCCCGCGTTGCCGGATCGCCCTCGACTCCGCAGCCGACGATGCCGTGGTGTACGAGGACACCGAGCTGCGCGTCCTGCAGTTCACCTGCGCGCGCTGCGCCGGGGTGCGCAGCATCTACGTCCGCGAGACGTCGTGACCGAGTGGAGGTCAACCCTGCGCGGGTTCTCCTGGCGCACCGGCGAGCCCAGGCTCCCGACGCTCGCGCACCGCCGGTGATCCCACTACACTCGCCGCCGATGGCACTTCCCGCGACGCTGCGCCGGTTCACGATCTCGCTCGCGGACTCCGATCGCGGGATCTACGAGCAGCTCGACTGGCGCGTGCCGCAGCACCCATCGGAGAGCGAGCGTTACCTGATCGCGCGGCTGCTCGCGCGCGCCCTCGAGCATGCCGAGGGCGTGGACTACTCGAAGGGCGGCGTCTCGGATGACGAGGAGCCGGCAATCGTGCAGCGCAACCTCCGCGGCGAGCTCCAGGCGTGGATCGAGGTCGGCTCGCCGACCCCGCAGCGGTTGCACAAGGCAAGCAAGGCCGCACCGCGCGTCGTGGTCTACGCCTGGAAGAACGTCGCCCAGCTCGCCACCGAGATCGCGGAGTTCAAGATCCACCGCGCCGATGATCTGGTCATCCGCGCGCTGCCCGCGGACGTGCTCGACAAGGTCGCGGCCACGCTCGATCGCAACAACACGTGGGATTTGTCGATCGCCGGCGGCTCGTTCTACCTGACGGTCAAGGACGTTCTGTTCGAGGGCGCGATCGAGCCGATCTCGCTCCCGGTCCCGTGATCCAGGCAACCTGTCGCCGGGTGTCAGACGGATCTCGTACACCGCGATCGTGCGGATCTACTTCGTCGGCAGTCACGCGACCGGAAAAACCACCCTGTGCCGCTATGTCAGCCGCCGCTATGGCCTGCCCATGATCAGCGAGGTCGCGCGCGCCGTGCTCGCCGAGATGGAGACCGGTCTCGACGCCCTCCGCACCGACATGGACCTGGTCGCCGAGTATCAGGAGCGAGTGTTCGCCCGGCAGGTTGCGGTGGAGCGGCTGCACTCCGGCAAGTTCGTCTCGGACCGCGCGTTCGATAACCTCGCGTACGTCGCCGAGCACACCACCAACGCGGCCGCGATGATGAACGACCAGCGGTTCCGCGACTACATGAAGTGGGTCAGCGAGGGCGTGGTGTTCTTCCTGCGCCCGCACCAGTCGCTGCTCAAGGACGATGGCGTCCGCGCCGGCGTGTCGTGGGATTCGGTGCTCCGGATCGACGGCATGGTGAAGCTGATGCTCGAGCAGCACCGGATCAGCTACCTGCCGATCGAGAGCGTCTCGATGCAGGAGCGGGTGCGCGCGGTCGAGTTCGTGCTGGCGCGCTGCGGCGTGGTTCCAGCGGATACCAAGCCGCGGCTCCGCGCGCAGACGATCCCGCCGGTGCCCGCAACGCCGGATATCCTCAAAGCAAGCATCGAATCGTGGCCTTACGCCCTGGTCGACGGCGGGGAGCACGGCGCCTGAATCGCGAATGAATCCCGATCGGTGTGGGTGGCGACACGAGTTGCCGTTGCACCGAGAATCGCTCGGGCGTATGAAGGTGGGAAGCATCGAGCTTTACCATGCAGTACAGCGTTCGAACCCGCCGCCGCCGCCTCCGCCCGCAGACCCGCGATCTCGCCCCGGATTCCACCGGCGGTCGGGTGGAGGGTGCGCTCGCAGGCGGGTCCGGTGCCGTCAAGCGGCCGCTGATCACGCAGCCGGTGGTCGAGCGGATCTCCCCGCACGCGATGTCCGGCTGCTCCGAACGCTAGCCATCGGATCCCGCCGCAGTAGCGAGATTCCCAGGCCCCACGCCAGCTTGCAGAGTGACTCGCGTGCTATCGTAGCGGCCGACCGGGGATGTCGGACGACACACTGCCTACCCACCGGATCGACCCACTCGAAGCGCGGGTGGTCTCGTTCCGTCAGCAGCCCGAAGCCAAGGGCTTTGCGGAGCTGCGGCAAGTGCTGCGCGACGCAGGGCGCGGTGAGCTACTCGCCGATGTCTGCGCCACGTGGGCCCCGCACGAGCGCGATCCGGTGCGCGCGGCGGATGCATGGTCCGAGGCTGGCGAGGCGATGGTCGTGCTGGGCGAGACCGCGACGGCCGTCGAGTATCTTCGCACCGCCCTCGATCTCGATCCC
>JAYUVX010000096.1:0-6426 GCA_043753855.1 Myxococcales bacterium
CAGCCGTCTCCTCCGTGGTGGTGGGATCGAGCGCGAGCCGCTGGGGCAACGCATCGCAGGTGAGCGATGCAGCGATGTGAAATGGATCGACCGGCGTCACCTCGACGACCTCCTCGACCGGCGGCGGAGCCACGTGGAGCGAACGCGCCACCAGCGGTTCGGGCGCGGCGCGGGTGGCCATCGCGGTCACCATCTCGGCGACGGAGACATGAACCACGGACTCCCGCTGCGCGGCGAAGATCAGCGCGAGCTCGGGGACGGCCGCTGCCAGCGTGCGCGCCGCGCCTTCCGCTTCCCCACGCAACTGGGGGTTCTCGGCGCTGCGCACCGCAAGTACGCGACGTGCGCAGCCACGGCGGCGGCCACCTCGATCTGGCGCGCGGTCTCTCCCGCGGACTCCGCGGCCTCGAGGACGGGTGTGGTCAGCTGCGGTCGCACGGCGTCGCGGATCGCCGCCGTCCAGGCATCGGTTGCCCCGGCGTCCGCAGGCGGTGGAGGGACGACGATCGAGGCGGCGTTCGCCAGCTCGGTCCACCGGGCCGTGGACTTCGCCACCAACGAGTCCTCGATCGCCAGCGCCTTGCGCGAGAGCTCGACCGCATGCTTGAGCGCCGGATCGATCGTCGACGCGACCGCCTCGGTCATCGTGCGCCGGGTGACCAGCGCGACGTGCTTGGCTGGCAGATACGCTAGGTGAAACGCCGCTCCGGCGGAGAGCGTGCGCCGACTCTAGCAGCCTCGACGTGCGCGCGGTGCTCGTGAGCGGTCAACGCGCGTCGTCGAGCGCGACGGCGATCGCCTCGAAGCAGCGCTGACGGGAGTCGCCGAGCGAGCCGAGCCCGCGCTGCCCCTCCGCCGAGACGGGAGCGAGATCGGGCGTCTCCCGCACGCGGCGCTCGACGTCACCAGCCACGGCGATCGTCTGCGTGAGGTCGGTCCCGATGAACGCGGCGAGGGCGCTGTGGACATCGCGAGCGCGCGCCTCGGCCACGAAGCGTAGCTCGGGGTTGCCGGGCGCTACGGCGCGCAGTGGAGCCGCGGCCACTCCGACCGAGACCGCGACCGCGAGCGTCCGCGCCGCATCGCCGGCGAGCCAGGCGGCATCCAGGGCCGGCGTCAGCAGGAGCGGGAGAACGGTGAGCGCGATCGTGCGCAGCCACGCCTCGATCTCGGCGAGCCG
Organism: Myxococcales bacterium; assembly: GCA_043753855.1. GTDB lineage: Bacteria > Myxococcota_A > Polyangia > Haliangiales > Haliangiaceae > JABFXX01. The sequence goes on from JAYUVX010000096.1 coordinate 1,181, forward strand.
CGACGGCGGTGGTGGAAGGATCATCGCGCCGTCGCTCGCGAGGTCGGCCAGCTTGCCGTTGGCTGCGTCGACCTGCGCCACGTCAGTCCGCAGCTCGTCGCGCAACCGCTCGACCGCCTGCTTCAGCTCCGGAACGAGCGTGCCTGCAGTGCGATTCGCGAGCTCGGTCCGCACCAGCTGCGCGACGTGGCGGCCGGGCAGGTAGGCGAGCAGGAAGGCTGCGCCGGGGGAGAGCATGGGAGCGACCGTAGCAGTCAGCGAGCGCGCGGGTGCTTGCGCGCCTGCTCGATCATCCGCGCCTGGCCGACGTGGGTGTAGATCTGCGTCGTCGAGATGTCCGCGTGGCCGAGCATCGTCTGCACCGCGCAAAGATCGGCGCCGCTCTCGACGAGGTGGGTCGCAAACGAGTGGCGCAGCGCCTTCCAGAAGCCCTGGCGCGTCATCGGGCCGCCTCGATCGGTGAGAAATAGCGCGCGCTGCGCGGGATCCTTCACGAAGGTCGGACGGTCCTCGGCGAGGTAGCGGGCGATCCGCACTTGCGCTTCCTGACCGAGCGGAACCAGCCGGGTCTTGTTGCCCTTGCCCGTGACGCGCACGAACCCGGCGTTGAGGTTGACGTCGGCGAGCGGCACCGTGACCAGCTCGGAGACGCGCAGGCCGGAGGCACAGGCGAGCTCGATCATCGCGGCGTCACGCCGGCCGCGCGCGGTATCGGGTGGCTTCGGTCGCCGGGCCGTTCATGAACCTGTTGCTCGGCACGGTGCTCGCGTTCACCCACGTGGTGCTGATGACCCAGCACGTGCTCGCGCTCGACAGCCCGATGCCAAGGTCCTCTACTTCGCGGCGACGACAAACTTCGTGCTGTTCTTCTTCAACCTGATCGCCGGCGCGAAGGTCGCGGACCTCGGCACCGATCCGACACTGCTCGAGCAGCTCGCCGCCGAGCTCGAGCGCTGGGCCGCTCGCTGGTGGGCCACGCCACGTGAGTGAGCGCGCCGCCACCAGACCACGACCGACGCGTCCTCGATTCGGCTCGGCTTGTGTGAGTTGACATATGAACTAGCGAAGCCAAGCCGGACCCTGTTCAGTTCAGGTCAGCGCGCCGCGTGCGCCAGTCCACGAACAGCTGTCCGAACCGCGGGTCGGCGTGGAGCGCCGAGAGATCGTGATCGGTCTCCATCCTCTCGGAGTGCTCGTATTCGTGCTCGATCGCCAGCTTGACCTGATCGATCGCGCAATCGATCTGACCGCTGGCAGCATACGCGCAGGCAGCCGAGTGATAGATGTACGGATTCTCGGGCCCGTACGGCTGACCACCATCGGCGAGCTCGACGGCGAGCTTGAAGTCACCGAGCGCGTGCGCGTGGATACAGGCATTGTTCCATGCCATCACGAGCGCGGTGCGCGCCTCGCCGGATTCGCGCTTGGGCTCCGGCAAGGAGAGCACGCGTCGCAGGATCTGAAGGGCTTGCGGACGTTCGGCCGCGAAGCTCGCGTTGTAGAGATACGGCACCAGGGCGACCTCGCGCGGCAGCCGGGACAGCAGCGCCGGCAGCTGCGGGGGCGCATGACGCGCGATCGCACTCACCAGGTCCGCGACCTCTTCCGGATCGGTGGCACGCAGGGTCTCGTCATCGAGCAGATCGAGGGACGTGGCGAGCTCGGCGGGCAGGTGCTCGGCGGTCTCGCCCACGACCAGTAAGCGAACGTCGCGCCTGACCGAGCTCTTCGCGAGCTGGATCGCCTCGGGCAGGCGATGCTGGCGGATCAGGACGATCGCGAGATAGCCGGTCGCGTCGGAGGCGGCGTCAAACGACAGTGCGCGGCGAAGCAGCCGCTCGGCGACCACCGCGGTCTGCGGCTCGTCAGGATCATGCTCGAGCGCGACCTCGATCAACATCCCTGCGAGCTCGCGCTTGCTCCACGCGCTCTGCGAGACCGCCCAGGCCAGCGCAGGCTCCTCGCCGTGACGGCGAAACCGCTCGGCGAACGGATTGCCCGCGAGCACGAACACGTCGGACCCATCATCGGGTACCGCGCGCGACTTGACCGCATCGTCGACGGCATCGAACCGCGCCCACGCGAGCGGCAACATCTCGTTGATCCGCGCGGCGATCCACAACAGGAAGTGGACCTGGTCCGATGCGGTCGCCGGGACCGCGAACCGCTCGACCCACATCAGCGCGGTGCGATGGCGGCGATCGTGAACCACGTCGGCCCGCTGAAACGGCTCGAACTCGTCGGTGCGCTCGTCCTGGTAGACCGAGAGCCAGAGCGCGAAGAACGCGTTGATCACGGACTCCTCACCGGGGAGCGCGGCGCCCGAGAGCTTCATCGCGAGGCCGAAGCTCTCCCAGTCGTAGTCGTCGATGATCTCGGGATAGCGCTCGATCGGAAATGCGACCGAGTGCTCGAACGGAGGAACGCCGTTGCGCCAGTGGCTCTCGAGTGCGGACGAGATGTCGTCGCGCATGTCCTCGTCGTCCTCCAGATCCTCGTCGTCATCGGTATCGTCCTCGCCGCTCTGCTCGCCTTCCTGTGAAGGCGCGGGAGCATCGGGGGCCGCGTAGAGCACCTCTTCCTTGTCGTCGAAGATCGCATCGACGATCTCCTGCGGCTCGCCGGTAGCGGGCGGGGTCTCGTCATCGTCCTGCGCGAGCGCGGGCTCGCTGGCGGCGATGTCCATCCAGGCGACGCCGTCGATCCCGGTCTCGACCTTCACGCACCAGATCGCCTCGAGGTCATAGGTGGCCGCCGCGGCGAGCAGCGCGGCGCGCTGGCCCTCGAGCTCGCTCGGCGAGGGCGGCATCCACGGCGCGGCCAGCCACTGGCGAGCGATCTGCTCCTCGGGCTCGCCACCGTCATCGGGCTCGGGGCGCTCGGCCTCGGTCACCCCGGCGGCGGCCAGTGCTTCCCACAGCGCTTGCTGCGCGGACGGATCGAGGGGAGCCTTGCTCCTCGCGATCACGATCCCGCGCGCGAGGTCGCTGCGCCGCGGTTCGAGCCCGGTTAGCTCCACTGCGCTCAGCGTACCGCGAATCGAGAATGAGGATCGATCAGCACTCGATGATGTTCACGGCGAGACCACCGCGCGCGGTCTCCTTGTACTTGCTGCTCATGTCGGCGCCCGTGCGCCACATGGTCTTGATCACCTTGTCGAGCGACACCTTGTGCGTCCCATCGCCCTGCAGCGCGAGCCGCGCGGCGTTGATCGCCTTCACCGCACCCATCGCGTTGCGCTCGATGCACGGCACCTGCACGAGGCCTCCGATCGGGTCGCAGGTGAGACCGAGGTTGTGCTCCATCCCGATCTCCGCGGCATTTTCGACCTGCGCCGGGGTACCGCCCATCACCTCGGCCAGCGCGCCAGCAGCCATCGAGCAGGCCACACCGACCTCGCCCTGGCAGCCGACCTCGGCGCCGCTGATCGACGCATTCTTCTTGTAGAGCGCGGCGATCGCCGCCGCCGTCAGCAGGAACCGGATCGTCCCCTCGTCGTCGGCGTTCGGCAGGAAGCGCCGGTAGTACATGATGACGGCGGGGATGATGCCGGCGGCGCCATTGGTCGGAGCGGTCACCACGCGGCCACCGGCGGCGTTCTCCTCGTTGACTGCGAGCGCGAACAGGTTGACCCAGTCCATGATCACGAGCGGGTCACTCGAGCCTGCAGGATCGCTCTTCATCTTGCGATACTGCGCAGCCGCGCGCCGCTTGACCTTGAGACCACCGGGCAGGATGCCCTCGCGCTCGCAGCCGCGCTTCACGCAGGCGTCCATCGCGCCCCAGATCTCGAGGATCCGCGCCCGGACCTCCGCCTCGGGGAGCAGCGCCTTTTCGTTCTCGAGCATCAGCGACGAGAATCCCATCCCGTGCTCGCTCGCATGGCGCAGCAGCTCGTCCGCGGAGTTGAACGGATACGGGACGCTGACCTGCTCCGCCGGGGTGCTGCCATCCGCGGGCGCGCCACTGTGGTCGACCACGAAGCCGCCGCCGACCGAGTAGTAGATCCGCTCGGCGATGACCGCACCGGCCGCATCACGCGCCGTGAACCGCATCCCGTTGGAGTGCAGCGGGAGCTTCTCGCGGCGGTGAAATAGCAGGGCTTCGGCCGGATCGAGGGCGACCTCGTGCGTGCCGAGCAGCTTGATCTTGCGGGTCTCGGTGACCTGCGCGATGCGCTTGTTGCTGGTGTCGACGTCGACCGTCTTCGGGTCTTCGCCCTCGAGGCCGAGCACCACGGCGCGATCGCTGCCGTGTCCCTTGCCGGTGAACCCGAGGCTGCCGAACAGCTCGATCTTCACGCCCGCGGTGGTCTCGAGCTGTCCGTCGGCCTCGAGCCGCTCGGCGAACCGCTTCGCTGCGCGCATCGGCCCCACCGTGTGCGAGCTCGACGGGCCGATGCCGATCTTGAAGATGTCGAAGACGCTGATGTGCACGTCCGCTCAGTGTACTCGCAACTGGCTACAACACCCCCTCGAGCACCAGCTCGTGCGTCAGAGCCTCGTCCAGCGCGTGAGCTGCCAACGCTCCGGCTGCCGCCGCCGGCAACGCACCGTGCTGGCTCATCATCAAATCGCCGGCTGCGAACAATCCCGGGAGCGAGGTCTCGAAGCCACGGGTGTGCACCCGATCCGGCGCATCGAGGCGCAGACCGTGCCGCTCGACCAGACCGGCCACGAGCGGGGTCTGTCGCTGGGGCGGTCGCACGAACAGCACTGCGCGCGCGACCTCGCTACCGTCGGCCAGCTGCACCGCGGCGAGCACGGCGTTCTCGATCCGCAACCCCACCACACGGCGCTCGTCGATCCGCACGTTCGCCGCGGTGAGCTCCGCACGCAGCTCGACAGGAACCTCGAACCTGCCGCCCGTGAACACGACCAGGTCACGGGTCCACGCACGGAGGATCATCGACCACTCGGCGCACCCGGTATCCGGCGCGAGGTAGCCGAACGCGCGATCGCGAACCTCCCACGCGTGGCAGTACGGGCACTGGAACAGGCTCGTCCCCCACAGCTCGCGATAGCCTGGCAGCTCCGGGAAGATATCCACGAGCCCCACGCACAGCAGCACGCGCCGCACCGGGATGACGCCCTCGGGGGTCACCACCTCGAAGCGAGCGCCGGCCTTCCGCACGTCCGTCACGGTGCACTGCTCGCGCAGCGAGAACCCCTCGTAGGCGCGGAGCTGCTCGTGCGCGACCCTCCGGATCTCCGCCGGAGGCGTTCCGTCCTGCGTGACGAACCCGT
>JAYUVX010000097.1:0-19443 GCA_043753855.1 Myxococcales bacterium
CCGGGCCCCTGCCTCGCGCGCGAACCGAGCGTTGAGCTCGTCGCGACACGCCTCGAGCAGGGACGCCGCGCTCATGCCGAGGCGCCGCTCGCCCGCAGCCAGGTGCGGTAATTGGTGTAGCGCTGATGCAGGTACTTGAGCGCGAGCACGTCGTCGAACAGATGGCCGTACAGCTTGCCGCCCTTCTCGATCTCGACGAGCTGCCGCTCGAGCCCGGCGAGCCGCACGTCGACGGTCGCCTCGTCGAGCCCTTCGAGGCCACCGTCGAAGATCTCGAGCGCGTCGCGCACCGGGTCGGTGGTATCGCGACCCAGGCGGTCGTACTCGAGGCACGCGCGATCGAACAGCACGCGGATCCAGCCGACGAGATCCGACCGATACGGCGCGTTCTCCGCGGCGTCGAAGAACGCCGCGTCGCGGTGCTGCACCAGCTTGTCGTGGAGCACGAACGGCAGGATCTGACGGACGTCCTCGAACGCGACCTCGCGGTTGCCACGGAACCACGCGAGGGCCTTCGCGAACACGAGGCACGTGGTGAGCGCGCGCACCGACAGGCCGTTCTTGGTCTGCGCGCCCAGATCCTCGGCATTGCCGCGCGCGGTGAACGACTCGAACGGGATCGCCGCCACCTTCACCGTGTCCTTGGTCTGGTACTCGATCGTGCGTCCTGCGGGCTCGAAGAACTCGAACCCGGCCGCGAAGAACTCGATCCGGCGGAGCAGCGGTGGCGGCAGGTGGACCGCACGGACCTCGTGCTCCATCCGATCGAGCTCGGGCTGCGTGAACACGATCTCGGGCGGCACCAGATCCTCGGGCTTCTGCCCGGACTCCACGCGATCGAGCAGCTCGCCAAGGAACCGCGTGTTGAAGTGCAGCGCCTTCACCACGACGTCGATGCGATCGCGCAGCGCCTCGATCACCTGGTAGGTGCCGCCGCCGGCGTCGTCGTTCGCGGTCAGGTACCAGGCGGCCGGCGGGCACTCGTAGACCTGATCGTAGATCTCGGCGTAGTCATCGGCCATCACGGTCAGCAGCGCCGACTGCGTGCGCGTCGGGATGCGGTTGTACTCGTCGATGATCTTGACATGCATGCCGAGCCACTTGCGCCACGCGATCTTGATGTCCTCCATGTTCGTCGCGCTGACGAGGCTTGACGGCAGCGGGTTCCCGAGCAGATCCGCGATCGTCATCTGTGGCTGCCCGTGCTGGATGCCCTGCTTCATCTCGCGCGGCGTGTAGCCGGCGAGCAGGCCGAGCAGGGTCGCGATCACCGTCTTGCCGCGCCCCGGCCCGCCGACGAGCAAGCAGCGGCGCCGCACGGCGAGGTTCAGCAGCGGCAGCAAGACGTAGCTCGAGTAGCTCTGCGCGGTGGGCAGCACGAGGCGCGTCTTCTGCTCGCCGAGGGTGAACGTGGCGGGCGGCGCGTCGACGAACTCGAGATCGTAGAACGGACTGATGATCGCGTGATTGACGATCCAGAAGTACGCCTGACGCAGCTTCTCGTCGGGCGGCACCGTCTCCGGCGGGCGCGCGTCCACGTCACCGAGTGGACCGCGGTAGAGGTCCGCCACGTCGAACCGCGCGGGTGCGGTGGTCGGGCGTGGGTTGGTCGGAGCCTGGCTCACCTGAGCGCGCCGGTTCTTCATCGGTCGCCAGAGTACCGCGCGTCGGGCTGTCGGAGACAGCGCAGCAGGGTCGGCCACTCGAGGGCCCCCACGGTGTGCTTGGGGTTAAACAGCCAGGTGGTAGGAGCGCGGTCGTGATCGGACACGGCGACCCCCATGGCGCACACCCTCAGTCGGTGACCCGAAGGGAATCCGAGGACAAGCGTCGGGATCGTGCAGCCGCCACGTCCGACCATATGCCGGCCCCGCCTGATCGACAGCTCCTCGACCGGCGCGTCCGTGACGAGAGCGCCCCTCCCACGACGCAACACGACCCGATCCGCGGCGAACTCGAGTCGATACGAGGGTACCCGGAGCAGCAGATACAGCAATGGACCGGCAACGAGGAGCGATGCGCCCGCTGCGATCAGCGAGAGCGTTCCGGACAACGCGGGTACGAACCGCTCGACCAGCGCGCCGGCGATCGCCGCGACCATCATCAGGAACATCGAGCCAAATGACCAGCGCACCACGAGAACGCTGACGCTGACCCCGAGGTCGATCGAGATCGTTCGGTGACCGGAGTGAGCGGTCTCGGGCGCGCCGCGGGAGCCCCCGGGCGTCGTGGCACGGATCTCGCTCAACAGGCTCGCGAAGGCGTCTCGCTCCATCACGGGAACGTGCGGAGCGCCGGTCGGCAGCGTGTAGTGCACGGCATCGTCGAACCGGAAGTCCTTGCCCGCGAGCTGGATCGTTGCCTCGCGGAGCGTCAGCACCAGCAGCGTTCCAACGACGCCATGGATCGACGTGCTCCACTTCGCGAAGGCCACGGAGCCGCCGGTGAGGGAGTACGTCCGGCGCCGCCACCATCGCGCGACGATCATGCTGTCGCCTTGCAAGGTGTACGTGACCCGGCGAGAGATCAGCAGGTTCGCTACCCCGATGGCGATCGATGCATACAGCGGCACCATCACGAGCCACATCTGGTGGCCGCGCGCGACCTCGCCAAGCCACGAGCTCGAGAACAGGGCGAGCTGAGCGACGCAAGCAACGAACATTGGGCCTACGAAGATCGTCCAGATCCGAGGGCGGATCGTCGCGCACCAGCGTGGCAACGGATCTATCGACATCGGTGTTCCTCAGTGTGCCGTAGCGAAGCTGGTTTGTGTCGTGATACCGGAGTCAGCCGAGCGGCGCCGCGAGCTCCCAGCCCGCGGTCAACACCGCGTCGATCGCCGCCAGGGCATCCGCCTCGCGCGCCTCGCGTCCGCCGCGGAGCCACTGCCAGCGCCGGCCGGTCGCACCGAGCCGCTCGACGAAGCGGTGGGTCATCCACGCGCGCACGTGCTCGCCATCGCGGAGGCCGTCCTGCTCGAACGGCACGTCGTCGTGGTGGGTCAGGAGGTAGAGATGAAACGGCGCCGGCTCGCCGAGCGCATCGACCGCGGGCGACGGCTCGCCGCGATAGCGCTCGTGCCAGATCCCGGTGGCGAACGCGTCGGTGTCACAGACGAGCACCGGTGCGCCAGCTCGCGCAGCCGCCCGCTCGCGACGGGCCTGCTCGCGCGCGATGTCGGCGAAGTCCTGGGTCTCCCAGACCAGCGCGTCCATCGCTGCGCCGGGCCCTGCCGCGGCGAGCTTGTGCTCGGTGACCTCGCGTCCTGCCTCCGGCACCCATGCCGTGGTGGCGAAGGCACCGCCGCGCGATCGCAGACGTGATGCGACGGCGGCCGCCACCGTGGACTTGCCGGTGGACTCCGCGCCGACGACGATCACGCGCCACGCGAGATGACCGCGCACGCACGGCGCGAGCGCGGCCCAGTGCGCGACCGGATCGGCGCGGACGCTCGTGCCCGAGACGCGATGCTGCTCGCGCGCCAGATCGACGAGGACGTGCCGCGCCCCCAGCCGGCGCGCCAGCTCGTCGCCGTAGGGTTCGGAGCTGAACACGACATCGATCGGGTCGTCGGTCACGCTGCGCGCCGCCTGCTGCATCAGCTCCACATGCGCGCGCCAGATCGAATCGCTCGTGTAGTCGACGGGATGATCATCGCGGATCCCGACGACGGTCACGCTGGCGTCGCCCTCGTGCACCTCGCGCATCCACGCAACGCGGTCGGCGAGCGAGAGACTCTCGACCTCCGACGCCATCACGACGACGGTCACCCGCGCCGCTCCACGCGACGCGGCGCGAACGAGAAAGTGGTGTCCCGCGTGCGGCGGATAGAACTTGCCGATCACCAGGCCGTGGTGCGGTCTCACGACGACACCTGGGTGCGCAGCGCGCGCGACCAGGCACGTAGCCCGAGCACGCACAGGATGCCGAAGATCAGGTAGAGGCCCGCGGTCGGATACAGCGCGCGGCTCACGTAAAGCGGCACGCTGATCACATCCACTGCGATCCAGATCCACCACGACTCGACGAGCTTCTCGGCCTGCCCCCACGTCGCGGCGAGGCTGAGCGTCAGCACGAACGCGTCGGCGAGCGGTGCGGGCGAGTCGGTCGCGTGCGCGAGCCAGCTCGCGAGTCCCGCCGTGACGAGCACGACCAGGCCCGCCAGGACCTTCCACTCGATCGCGCGCGTCCTGCGCACGTGGAGCACCTCGCCGGCGTTGCCCTTCGTCTGCCAGCGCCACCACCCGTAGCAGCCGAGCCCGAAGAAGATGACCTGGAGCGAGCTGTCGCTGTAGAGCTTCGCTCGCCAGAACAGCAGCGCCCAGAACAGGTTGTTCAGCAGGCCGAGCGGCCAGTTCAGCACGTGCTGCCGGACGACGAGCACCACGCATGCGGCCCCGGTCACGTCTCCCAGCACCTCGGACCATGCGACCGGCACGCCCGCAATCACGAACGCCGCGCTGTCGAGCCAGCTCAGGAGCGCGCCCATGGGGAACTTACTGCCTGCGAACTTCGAAGATCTTCATCGGCTTCTCTTTGCCCTTGAGCGCCGCGTCGGGGAGCGCTCCGAGCTGGAACCGCCCGCCGAGCTGGATCGCCGTCGCCTCCGACACCAGGATCTGGCCACCGGCAGCGATGCCACATATCCGTGCGCTGGTGTTCACGGTGTCGCCGATGACGGTATAGGACAGCGACTTCGAGCTGCCGACGTACCCGGAGATCAGCGAGCCGGTGTGAATCCCGATACCAGTCGCGAGCGGGACCGCACCGAACGATGCGCGGTGCGCGTTGAGCTGATCGAGCACCTCCATCTGCTCGAGCGCGCACTGCACGCAGCGCACCGCATCGTCAGCGTGGAAGGCGGGCGCACCCCAGAACGCCATGATGCCGTCGCCCATGAATTTGTCGAGCGTGCCCTCGTACTTGAAGATGCACTCGACCATCAGCTCGAAGTATTCGTTCAATAGCTCGACCATCGCCTCGGCCGTGGTCGCCTCGCTCATCCGCGTGAAGCCGCGAAGGTCGCTGTTGAACACGGTCGCCATCGGGACCTGGATGCCGCCCTTGCGGATGTCGAGCTTGCCGGAGATCACCTGCTCGGCCACGTTGGGCGAGAGCAGCCGCGAGAACTGCTCGCGCGTCATGATCTCCTGCTGCACCTTGAGGCCGAGCAAGGTATTGGAGATCAGCATCGCGACCTGATTTCCGACGGCGGTGAGCAGCTCGAGGTCCTTCGCCTTGAACGAAGCGAGCCTCTCGGAGTCGAGCCACAGCGCCCCGATCACGTCCTTGTCGTGCAGCAGCGGCACGACGATCGCGCTCGTGATGCGGTTCAAGACCACCGACTTGCCGCCACCGCCGAAGTCCGATCCCGCGTCGTGCGTCATGACGCCCGCCCGCTCCCGCGTGACGTGCGCGAGGATCGTCGAGGAGATGTTGATCGGCAGGTTGGCACCATCCCGGCGACGGTGGGCGCGCGGCTTCAGCGCGCCATCGGGCTCCTTCAGCAAGATCACGCCTCGATCGGCATCCACGAACCGGAACAGGGCGATCAGGATCTTCGCGAGCAGGGTATCGAGGTCGCGCTCGAGCCCGATCTCGCGCAGCAGCTCCCACGTGATCCGCAATCGCTCGTAATCCAGGCGGAGCCCGGCGCCGTCTCGCACGGCCTCGTCGAACGGGAGGAACTCCTTGGTCTGCGCGGCCACCTGCTGGCCGATCGCGTGCCGCGAGTTGTCCACGTTGACCAGGTGGTCGTGCGCAGGGATGTCGATCGCTCCGGCCGTGCGCTTCTTGACGGCCCACTGCGGCGTACCTCCCGTGAGCGGTGCCCCGGTCGCGGGGTCGAAGTTCGCGACGAACGGGTGATGAAGCACGCCCGGCGACGGCGGTGGAGGCGCGGCATGGAACCGCGTGGTTCCATCGTCGAACAGGAGCGTCGTGTTCCCCAGCCGGATCTCGTCGCCGTGACGGAGCATGCGCGAGCCGGCCACCCGTTCGCCGTTGATGTAGGTGCCGTTCATGCTGCCCAGATCCTGAAGCACCATCGACGGACCTTGCTGCTCGAGGATGCAGTGCTCCTTGCTGACCACCGTGTCGAGCAGCTGAACCGCATTGTTCGGGTGCCGCCCGACGCCCTGATGCGGTTGCAGCTCGAGCGTCTGCCAGCCCTCAGCGGTGATGTAGTGGATGCGGGGCATGCCATCCCAGGGTATCGCGACTCGATGCGGCCGTTTGGGGCCGTCGGTCCCGATTTCTAAACGTCCCGCAGTATCGGGGTGTAACCACCGGCGGCAGCCGGTTCCGTGAACCGCTGGCGACAGCGCCGTTCGCCGATTTCGCGTGCGATCCGCGCTGGCATGACCCGCGCAACGTCGCGACACACCATGCGAACCCCACTCCTCGTTAGCTTCCTGTTCTCGACCTTGATGGCGTGCGGCGTCGACGATTCGAACATGGGAGGAGGCTGCACCAAGCTGACCTCCACCGAGATCTAGCCGGTGGGCGCGCACTGCCGCGCAGGAGGCATCGCCGTCCACACCGGCATCGACGCCGACGACAACGGCGTCCTCGCTCCGAGCGAGTTCATGTTGACCACGTACATGTGCAACCACAAGACGCTGCCCCGCGAGGACACCCTGGGGTCGGGGCCGGTGTGTCCCGGCGGCGGGGTCGCGGTGCGCAGCGGACATGACCTCGATGACAGCGGCTCACTCGAGGACGCCGAGATCGAGGACACGGCGACCGTCTGCTACTCGGACGAGCTGTTTCACGGCAACCTCGAGACCTCGGAGTTCTCGACGGATGCGTCGCGGGAGAAGCTGTCCCACGTTCGCATCGTCACCGGCAACGTGATGATCGACAGCGACGCTCCGATGCCGGGCCTCGAGACGGTCGGCGGAAACATCGACCTCCGCTCCGCGTCACCCGTCACGTTGCCCGCGCTCAAACGGATTGCCGGAAACCTGAACGGGCCGCCCTCCTCAAATTTCAGCGCCAGCGTGCAGCTCGCAGTTCCCGGGCTCACGGAAGATGGCGGTTCTGTCACGATGAACTGGTTGCCGAATGGAGGCACGTTCTCGGCCCCCTCGCTCACAGCGGTCGACGGCGAGCTCGCCCTCCACGTGAAGCTCACGGGCGTCGATCTGCACGCGCTGAAACGGGTCGGCGGTAAGCTCGGTATCTCTGTGGACGCGGAGAGGCTCGAGTTGCCAGCGCTCGTACGTGTTGGTGGAACGGTCGCGTTCAACGGCTCGTTTACGCGCCTCGATGTGAACGCGCTGGAGACTGCGGCGAGCTTCGAGCTGTTCTCCAGCAATCTGACGTCGCTCACGTTGCCGTCGCTGAAGACCGCTTCGGTGGTCCGGATCGGATCGAGCAAGACGCTGACGACCGTGCAGATGCCCGCGGTGTCGGGGGTGACCTCGCTCATGATCTACGGTCTGCCGCAGCTGACGACGTTTGCGCTCCCCCAGGTCACGGCGGTCGACACCTTCGAGCTGGCGAGCATGTCGGTGTCCGACCTCCAGGTGTTCTCGAATCTGCGAGCGATCAAGACGCTCAAGCTCCGGTGGAACGCCAAGCTCGAGAACCTGCGCGGCCTCGAGCAGCTGACGAACGCGACGACCATCACGATCACGGAGAATGCCAAGCTCGCGAGCCTCGCCGGCCTCGACCAGCTCGCGCAGCTGACCGGTAACCTCACGATCACGAAGAACGCGGCGCTCACGAGTCTCTCGGGCCTCGCCGCGCTGACCACCGTGACTGGCCAGATCACGCTCGTAGACAACCCGGCGCTCCCCCAGTCGCAGATCGCCGCGTTCCTCGCGCGCCTCGGCTTCTGAACATCTTCGAGCAGTTCGGCCCGTGCGCCGCGCAGCTCGACACCAGCGAGAACAGCCCGAACTGCTGACGTGATAGGTGGTCGCGATGGACCTCGAAACCTGGCGCGCGTACTCCGATGACGAGTGCGTGACGATCGCCACCAAGGTCGCATCGGCGGTCGGCGGGACGTTCACCGAGCTGCTCGGCGAGGACGAGCTCGCGGCGATTACCCACGAGAGCGGCATCGAGATGGTGCTCATCCCCGGTGGCGCGTTCGAGCGCGGCGTTCGGGCCGACGAGCACGTCATGATGCGCAACGTCAAGCTCGCGGAGCCCGAGGATGCGCACGAATGGCTCGATCAGATCGCCGAGACGCCCGCGGAGCCCGCCACGGTCGGGCCGTTCCTGCTCGCTCGCTACCCGCTGTTGTCCCAGCACATCGAGGGCTGGGTGATCGGCGACGAGGATAGCGACGAGTGCTGTTCCGCCCGACGAGCGTCTTCGGCAGACCTGCCCGCTCTGAGCGCGTGCGGACGTTGGCTCAGAACACGTCGACGTCGAAGTGCGAGACCGGAGCAACACCGTACACGGACACGTAGACCGACCCCGGGCCACGGATCGAGCACTCCTCGGACGACTGCGGTCCGAGCGAGCCACAGTCGTTGGTGTGCAACTCGGGATAGGCGCCGCGCCGAAGGAACAGGTCGGCGTCGCCATCCCCGTCGAGTGTCGCGTGCAGCGTGTGCCCTGCAGTAACGGGATACGGACCGAAATCGACCCACTTGCCGGCCGAGACGGTGTTCCCGAATACCTCGGGCACGACGAGGTCCGGATCGTCCGGGGTGGGCTCGGGCGGCATCGGCGCGCCTCCGAGATACTGCGCGAGCGGCGTGGCCCCGAGGAACGTCGCGTAGTTGTAGCCGTTGCCTGGATCGCCTCCGTTGTGGAGCCCGATCACCACGAGTCCGCTGTCGTCGAGGACCGCTGCCCCACTGGATCCAGGCTCGGTGTCGCAGTCGTGCCCGAAGACACTCGGTCCCAGCTGCGCGAGGCGCTTGCACCGTTGTGACCACTCCAGCGGGCGACCCGACGGATGGCTGAACACCGTCAGGGTTCGATCCAGCTCAGGACGCTCGAACGCGACTCCCACGCTCGCTCGCGGCACGGGCGACACCGCGACGATCGCGTAGTCGGTCTGCTTCTCGCTCCACTGGATGGACAGGATCTTCGTGCATTCGGAATGGAGATACGCACCGGCATCTCCGCGCAGGCCCCAGTCGATCCAGACCGCGCTGCCATTCTGCGTGACGCACGAGATGTTGTCCTGACGCGCGCGTGGCTGCTTGCCGAAGCAGTGACCGGCCAGGACCGCAACCCCGTTGCCGACATGCGTTGCCGTACAACCGCTGGGGCCCATCTTCCCGAACGCGTCGAGGAGCGGACGATACCGAGCCGCCACGTTGCTGCCATTCTCCGCGACCTCGATGAGGTCGTCGCCCCCGAGAATCACGGACGATTCGTCGGTCGAGAGCTCGGAGCCCCCGAGCGCGCACGCGCCAAGGACAGAGCACATCAGTGCAGCGTGAAGGGAGGTCGGAAGGAAGCGGTTCATGGTGCGCGGAGACTCGCACGCCAGTTTTAAACGTGCGCACGCCGCCACGTGGCAGGTACTGACAGGTAACGCGGCGTACGAACAATACAGGTCACGATGCCTGCCGGCCGCTAGACCAGCTCGCGATGGGCTGCCGGCGAGCGCGGTGGCGTGACTCGCGGACCGAGCAGGAATCGGGGCCCTGCGGAGAGCCGGCCGAGCTCCGTCTGCATCGCGTGCTCGACCTCGGCATAGCAGCGAGCGAGCCGCGCGCAGGTCGAGACGCGCCACCGCCCGATCTCTACGTGCACCCGCCAGGTGACGCCATCCCGCGCATCACCCCGGGAAGCGGTCGGATCGAGATCGCGCCGGCCGTCACTCGGCCCGAGGTGCACTGCTCTGCGCACCGAGCTGCGCTGGCTCGCCCGCGCCGCGGGTCATGACACCACCACGGCGACGGCGGGCTCTACGCCTGTCCCGCTGGACCGCTCCAGCGCGCGCTCACATACCTCGAGCGCCCGCTCGACGCCAACGAAGAACTCCGCATCGAAGGTCTCGACGACGCATGTCCCGAACGAACCACCCATCGAGATCGAGCAGCGCTTGTCGAGGCCTCCCTTGGGGCCGTTTACATCCTCGAAGCGAACAGTCAGGTTGTCCACGCGCCGATCAGCGAGCCCTGCCACGCGCTGGCGGACGTACTCGATCAATGACGCAGAACGGTCGGTTGCTTTGAATCGAATGGCGAGCTTCACGAGTCACCTCCTTCCGCCCGTTGTAGCCATCGCACCCGGAGACGACAGCGACCAAGTATGGTGGTCACCACTCGGTTTTTTCGAAGTGTGCTACGACGTTCGGCTGGAGGACCGTATGGAATGGTTGAACTATCACCACCTCCTGTACTTCTGGATGGTCGCCCGCGAAGGCGGGCTCGCCCCCGCGGGGAAGGTCTTGCGGCTCTCGCAGTCTGCGCTGAGCGGTCAGATCAAGCGGCTCGAAGAGACGCTCGGCCAGCCGCTGTTCGAGCGCCGCGGCCGCAAGCTCGAGATGACGGAGAACGGCCGCGTCGTCTTCAAGTACGCGGACGAGATCTTCGCCCTGGGCCGCGAGATGCTCGACACGATCCGCGAACGGCCCACGTCCCGCGCGTTGCGCTTGATCGTCGGCGTCTCTGACGTCGTTCCGAAGCTGCTCGTCCGCACGCTGCTCGAGCCGGCGTTTCGGCACGAGGGCGGCCTTGCCTTGACCTGCAAGGAAGATCGCTTCGATCGGCTTCTCGCCGAGCTCGCGCTGGATGCCGTCGATGTGGTGATCGCGGACGCGCCCGTGCCGCCCGACGCGAGCGTCCGAGCCTACAACCATCTCCTCGGAGAGTCGTCGGTCACGTTGCTCGCGCCCGCCGCGCTTGCGCCGGCCATGCGCCGATCGTTCCCGACTGGGCTCGACGGAGCGCGGCTCCTGTTGCCGACCCCAGGATGCACGTTGCGGCGGAGCCTGGACGCCTGGTTCGCGGACGCCGAGGTGCGGCCGCTGATCGTGGCCGAGGCCGAGGACAGCGCGCTCCTCAAGGCGTTCGCGGCGGATGGGATGGGGGCCCTGTTCGTGCCCTCGGTCATCGCAAAGATCGTCGCCCAGCGGTACGGGCTCGTCGAGGTCGCCGAGGTCGAGAGCGTCCGCGAGCGCTTCTATGCGATCTCGGCCGAGCGCCGCCTGGTTCACCCCGCCGTGCTGGCGATCCGCGCCGCGGCGCGCAACGATCTGTTCGCGTGAGAGCGGAGGGTGAGGCCGCGTAGCTTCGAGATTCTCGAAGCGTGACCACCAACTTATGTCGGTGTTCCTCCACGGCTGAGGACCTATGCATGGAGCAAGGAGTGCGCTCACCCATGCTGATCAGACGACTGCTCGATCTCGTTCAGGCGACCGAGATTCGCCGTCGCCTTGCCCGAAGCCGCGGTGACACCGAGCGACGACAGCTCCGTCACGTCAAGGCGGATCACGGCTCCACGCCCCGGCCCCACAACGACGAGCCCGGCTGTGGCGACTGAAACCATCCTGGAAGGTCCGGATCCTCGACCGAGCCTCGTCGACGTGGGCGCGGTTGACCTGACCGAGTTGCGCAAGCAGCTTCGTACACTGGCCACGCTCGGCGCGTCCGACGCGCTGATGGTGAGCTGCTACCTGTCGGTCGAGCACGGGCTCGCGCGACGAGACCTCATCGAACGCCGCATCCGCGCGATCCGAGGGACGCTGCCTGCCAGAGTGCGCGGTGAGCTCGACACCACGACCGCGCTGATCTACGCGCAGCTCGAGCAACGCTCCGCGCGAACGCGCGGCATGGCGGTGTTCGCGCGCGGAGGGGAGACGCCGTACTTTCAGGCGCTGGAGTTTCGGGTGCCTCTGCCGGAGCTCGTGGCCCTCGATCGCGGGCCGGTGATCTATCCGCTGATCGAACTCAAGGACACGTTCCATCGCTTCGTCGTGCTGATCTCCACCGAGGGGTCGACTCGGATCCTGGAGGTCAGCCTCGGCGCCGTGACGAGAGAGATCTGGAAGACGGCCCCCGCCCTCCCCGAGGACGTGCGCCGGAGCTGGAGTCACGACCACTACCAGAGCCATCGCAAGGACCGCGCGGATCGCTTCCTCCAGGAGAAGCTGTTGCTGCTCGATCGGTTGATGTCGGGACGTGGGCACACGCACTTGATCCTCGCCGGGGATCCGCGGCTCACCGCGCGCATCCGTGACCGGCTTCCCGATCGACTGCGCGCGAAGCTCGTGGACATCGTCCCTGCCCCCGCAGCTCCGACCACGGAGACGTGGTGCAGGCCGCGCTCGCGAGATTCATCGAGCAAGAGCAACAGGAGTCGTTCGACGCAGCCGACACGCTGTGTCGTGAGGTCCGACGGGGTGCGATGGCGGAGATCGGCACGTTGCCGTCGATCGCCGAGCTGCAGCGGGGGCAGGCCGACCTCCTCGTGATGACCGGCTCGTACGATCCCGGACGGGGTTGGCTCTGTACGATCTGCGAGACCGTCACCAACGGACCTGAGCACCTCTCCGACACCTGTTCCGATTGTGGAGGCGAGCTCGCGGGCGTCGACCTGCGCGAGCACCTCGTTCAGCTTGCTGAACGCACGGGGTGTGGCTTCGAACGCGTGAGCCATCACGATCAGCTCTCGGAGCTCGGCGGCGTGGGCTGCTTGCTTCGCTACGCCCGGCCGGGGCGCATGTGACACCAGCTACGTCGGGATGTCTGTCACGTGAGGAACCTGGTTGAGCTCGACCGGCCGGGTCTTGCGCGTGGTGCGGAGGTTGAGTAGCTCGACGAACACGCTGAACCCCATGGCGCCGTAGATGTAGCCCTTCGGAATGTGCGCGCCGAACCCTTCGGCGACCAGCACGAGGCCGATCATCAACAGGAACGACAGCGCGAGCACCTTGACGGACGGATGGCGTTCGACGAACGAGCTGATCCCCTTGCCGAGCACCAGCATCAAGACCAGCGCGATCACGTTCGCGGCCACCATCACGCTGACGAACTCGGTCATGCCAACGGCGGTGATCACGCTGTCGATCGAGAACACCATGTCGAGCACGACGATCTGCGCGACCACCGCGGCGAATGTGGTCCCGGCCTTCGCGGCCGCGCCGTCGGCTTCGGCGGCCTCCAGCTTGTGGTGGATCTCCTTGGTCGCCTTGTAGAGCAGAAACAGCCCGCCTCCGAGCAGGATCAGCGCCTTGCCCGAGAAGCCCTGGCCCGCGACTTCGAACAGCGGCTGGTCGAGCTTCACGATCCACGAGATCGTGGCGAGCAGCCCGAGCCGGGACACGAAGGCGCCGGCGAGGCCCAACCTGCGCGCGCGCTCGCGCTGCGCCACGGGCAGCCGGCCCGAGAGGATTGCGATGAAGATGATGTTGTCGACGCCGAGCACGATCTCGAGAGCGGTCAGGGTCCCGAGGCTCAGCCAGGCCGCGGGAGACGAGAGCAGATCGACCATGCCGTATAGTGCGCGATCGCTCCACATCCCGCCACCGGCAGGGCGGGTCCGGGACCAGCGGCGTTGCCCGTGCGGGGAGGCCGACCGCGACGCAACGTCGAGGAAGCTCGACGGATGTGCCTGACAGTCAGCGCAGGACGATCTTGTACGTCGCGGTCACGCCACGCGCGATCGTCAGCGTGCCACCGCCGGCGAGGTCGAGCGTGCCATCCCCGCTGATCGTGAGCGTTGCGGAGTCCGCGTTCGCCGTGACCGGGACCGGCGCACCGTTGAACATCGCGCTCGCCGGTAACGCGCCGGCAGGTCGACCGCTCCAGGTCCAGTGTGGGGTGCCGACCGGACCATTGTCGTCATGCCATCGCGCATGCGCCGGATTCGTGGCGGTGCCGGAGTAGAGCCATACCTCCCGCGCCTCGTTGGTCTGCGCGAGCGTCGTCGCCGTGGCCAGCGCTGCCGCGGGAAGCACGGTGTCGACGCCCGCGGGATACAGCACGAGCATCGTGCCAGCCGGGACGAACGCCGGGATCTCGCTGCGCGGCGCGACCGCGGTGACCTCACCACCAGCGATCGGCGCGCCGCCGAACATCGGGTACCACTGCCCTGCCGGCAGTTGCACCGTGCGCGAGGTCTGGCCGGCGACGAGGATCGGTGCCACCAGGATGCGGTCGCCGAGCAGGTACTCGTCGATCGAGGTCCAGGCCCACGCCTCGTCGGGGTAATCGAGCGCGATCAGCCGGAACAGCGGCGAGCCATCGTGCTCGAAGCTGCCGCTCGAGCCCCACAGATACGCGGCCAGCTGCATGTGAAACCGCGTCCACCGGGCGAAGTGCGTGATCGTCGCGGGGTTCGTCTCCCATTGCACGTTCGTACGCACGGCGCGGCCATGGTGCGTGCGCATGACCGGCGACAACGCGCCGAGCGTGGTCCACCGGAAGAACAGCTCCTCGCTGGTCGGCACGGTGCCTTGGCCCATGTAGCCACCGATGTCGTGACCGAAGTACGGAAGACCCGCCAGGCCCATACCGAGGCCGATCGGAATCACCGATGGAAACCCATCGCCCTCGGACCAATCGGTCTGCTGATCACCGGCCCACATCACCTGCACATGCGGTTGCGAGTGCAGCCACGCCGAGCGCATGAAGTAGACCGGAGCCGGCCGGCCAGGCTTCGGTGTGGCGAACATGTGCTCGTTCATCCGCGCCCAGTCGACGGGATATCGGTTGTGCACGGCGAGCGCCGGCTCGCCGGATGCGAGCGTGGCGTTCGCCGGTAACCACTCCGCGAAGTCGGCCATCCAGCCGTCAGAGCCGAGCGTGATCGCTTCGCTCATCACCGACGTGGCCCAGCTGACCGCGGCCGGGCTCGTGAGATCGAGCATCGTCGCCGGGTTGAACTTCACGCCCGTGAACATGAACGTGGCTCCGCTGGCATCCTTGATCGGATAGCCCGCGCCGGTCGCTTCCCCGAAGACGTCCGCCGTCGAGTCGATGAACGTGTTGTGATACGTGTGAAACGCGAAGCCCATGCCGCGCAGGTCGTTCGCGAGCTGCTCGAAGTCGGGATACAGCGATCGATCGACGCGCCAGTTCTCCTTCAGTGCGTAGCCGTTTGCACCTTCAACGCCGCCGCGCCAGTCCTCGGTCCAGATCACCGAGGACGCCACGCCATTGCTACGCAGCGATTGCGCAACGCGGCGCACGTTCGCCGAGCCAAACAAGGCATCGACCCACGGCGCGAAGACCAGCTTCGGTGGCCGCACCGGCTTGCCGACCCACGCGATCATCTGCGTGAACGCGTCGCGAGACGTGTCACCGACGAACACGTGCAGATCGAGCTTGGTGTCCCACGCTTCGTAGATGGCGGTATCGGTGTGCGCCTTCGCCAGGTCGAATACTGCGCGGCCGTTGGTGTCCACCACGAGCGCGTAGTGGCGCGACGACAGCAGCATCGGCATCGGGGTGTGGGTCGTGTGCTTGCGGCCGTTGAGAAACCACACGCCCATGTATTGATCGTCCGGATCGGAAAACTTCTCGATGCCGTCCTCCTGGACCCACAGCGGGACGCGCTCGCCGCGATGATCGATGTCGAAGGATTGTCCCCCGAGTCCGACGAGGTGCTCGCCGTTCGGTGTCGGGGCGGCGATCGCGATCCGCGAGTCGGGGCGTCCGGTCTCGAGCACGATGTGCACATCGAGCGTCGCGGGATCGATCGTGACCGTGCCGGTGCCGAGCTCGCCGGCTCCGCCTTGCAGTGCGAACGTCGCGCCGGCCTCGCTCGGCGTGATCGTCCCGAGCTTGCCGATCGACTGCCACGTCTCCTTGGTCTCGTCCTCGGTGAACCGGAACGAGCCGAACTGCATCTCCACGGTCGAGGTCTGCGAACCGATCGCCGCGAAACCATCCGGCGGCTTGCCGCTGCCGTTGCCCGCGCGTGTGGTCCACACCTCCGCGCCATCGAGCAGGATCGCGATGCGTGCAGGGTCCGGATAGATCTGCACCGTGATGCGCCCGCGAGCGACCTCCACTGGGGGATCGGAGCTACACGCGACGAGACACACGGCGATCCAGATCCAGCGCACAGCCGATTCTATCCCAGCCGTTCGCGGGTCCCGAGTAACTATGGTCACTTGCGGCGCTGTCACAACAGCCGACACCGTCATCGTCTCGCCGTAGCCGTCGGTCTTCGTGTCGACCGCCGTCGGCCTGCAGCCACCGGAGATCGAGCCACGTCCCGTCGAGACGATCGCTCAGTTGCAGGCTGCGGCCGACTGCTTCACGGCATCGGAGGCCGACTTGCACGCGGTACCGAGCGCGGCGCGGCCCTCGGCCGGCACGTTCCCCCACGCCGCCGACGTCTGCTCGAATGACTGCTTGAGCGCATCGCGCGTCGCCTGGGGCAGCTTGTCGCACTTCGACAGCGCCTCGATCGCGGCCTTGTACTCGCCGCACTCGGCCGGGAGGTCACCACCGGCGGCGGCGGCCGGGGCAGCGCTGCCCGCTGCGGCGGCAGCAGGCTCCGAACCGGCGCCCCAGTCGCAGTCGGGCATCTGCTTCTTCATGTCCTTGATCGCGCCGCGACAGACCATCGGCATCGCCGACTTCTTCTCGGCGTCCTTCACGTCGTCCTTCCACGAGCCGCGCATCATGTTCGCCATCTTGGTGAGACCCTCGCCGCCCTTGTCGCCGAGCTTCTTCGCGCAGGCGTCCATCTTGGCAAGATAGTCGTCGCACTCGGGGACGCCCAGGCTGTCGCCGCCGCCGTCCTTCTTCTTGCAGGCCGCGATCGACGCGACAAGGGCCACCGCCAACACCATGGTCTTGAGCTGATTCTTCATTGCGGGGATGCAAACATACGTCTGTGACGGATGCCACAGCGTCCGAACTATTCCGACCGGCTGCTGCTTCGGGGAACGCCTTGGTCTCAGAGCACCATGCGAGAGTGCGCGTGTGTTCCGTGCGCCCGAGCTCCGGCCGTACCAGCGCGAGGCGATCGTCGCGGTCGTGGCCGCTCGCCGGGCCGGCACGAAGCGCATGGTCGTCTGCTTGCCCACGGGCGCCGGCAAGACGGTCATCTTCTCGCATCTCGCGCGGCTCGCGCGGAAGCAGGTCCTCGTCCTCGCGCACCGCGAGGAGCTGCTCGGCCAGGCGAAGGACAAGCTCGAGCGCGCGCTCGAGGGCACTCGCGTGGTGGCACTCGAGCGCGGCGCCGAACGCGCAGCCGGCGAGGCGAGGGTCCTCGTCGCATCGCTACGCTCGCTGCACGAACAGCGGCTGGCGCACGTCCTCGAAGGCCGCGACTTCGGGCTCGTCATCTACGACGAGTGCCACCACGCCGCCGCCGATGACAACCTCCGCATCCTGCGCCAGCTCGGCGCGTTCGAGAGCAGCTGGGAGGGAACGCTGCTCGGCTTCACCGCCACGACCGCGCGCGGTGACGGCAAAGGCCTCGACCAGGTGTTCGAGCGCATCGTCTACACGAAGACCTTGCCGGACCTGATCGAGGAGGGCTACCTCGCGCCGCTCAAGGGATTCCGGATCAACACCAACGCGGACCTGACGCGGATCACGTCGAGCGGCGTGGACTTCGCCGATGACGAGCTCGCCGAGGCGGTCGATATCGAGGACCGCAATGCCCTGGTCGCTCGATCGATCCAGGAGCTCGCGCGCGACCGGCGCACGATCGCATTCTGCGTCACCGTCAACCACGCACGGAACCTGTCCCGCGCCTTGAATGCGGTGGGCGTGGCCGCGGGCATCGTTCACGGTGCGATGCCGTCGGCAGATCGCGCGAAGGCGCTGGCCGAGCTCCGGTCGGGGCGCATCCAGGTGATCGCCAACGTCGCGGTGCTCACCGAGGGGTTCGACGATCCGGAAGTGTCCTGCGTCGCGATGGTGCGGCCGACGCGCTCCGAAGGGCTGTATGCCCAGTGCATCGGGCGCGGTACGCGGCTCGCCGAGGGGAAGCAGGACTGCTTGATCCTCGACTTCGTCGACGTGTCGACGCTCAGCCTGTGCTCGCTGCCATCGCTGTTCGGCTGTCCTCGCGATCTCGATCTGCGCGGCGGCGATGTCGGCGAGGCCCGGCGCGCCTGGATGCAGCTGATGCTCGATCATCCGGACTTCGAGCTCGAGGCCGGCGCGCTGACCCTGCGCGAGATCCAGGACCGCGCGGCGAGCTTCGATCCGCTGACGCTCGCCGAGAACCTCGAGGTCCGCGCGATCTCGGCGAACGCCTGGTTCTCGCTCGGCCGTCATGGGGTGGGGCTGCACTTCGAGCGACAGCCCGGCCGGCCCAGCGCGGTCACGGTGTTGAAGCGCGGGTCACGCGGGAAGAGCTGGCAGATCGAGCTCGATGGTGAGCTCATCGACCGGTTCTCCACCCTCGAGCAGGCCGTCGAGGCCGTGGACTACGAGATCGAGCAGATCGGCCGGAGGGCCCTTGCCTCCGCGCGCGACGACGCGCCATGGCGTGCTCGGCCCGCACCGCAGCAGCTGATCGCGCGGCTGCGTTCCACATCTGCGGCCCTGACCACCGCCGAGGCATTGCGGCTCTCGGTGTGGAAAGCTGTGACCCGCGCCACCTGACCGCTGGGCTGCAGGTCGTGCGGCCCGTGCCAGTGCACGGGTTGCCACGCGTTGCCTTTCGGTCCGGCCCGGTCAGACGTCGGCCGCGGCGCCGCCGCCATCATCGGCGCCACCGTCATCGGGGATGCCGTCCGTACCGCCATCCCCCGGATTGGCGGTATCTGGCCCCGGCGACGCATCGACGCCCTTGCGCGACAGATCGATCACGCGATCGCACGCTGCGAGCAGCGCCGCGAGGCCGAGCACGAGTGCGAACACGCGTCGCTTCAAGGGACCGCCGGACAGCGGGAACGCCAGGCAGCCGCGTGGTGGGTGCGGGGATACTGCGCGACGAGCTCGTCACGAGCGGGCTGCGCCGCGGTGCAGCCGCCACGCGCATGCGCGAGCTGCGCGAGGACCGCCAGCACGTCGAGATCGTGGGGGGATCGCGGATAGGCCGTTCGATACGCGAGAAAGCAGCGCTCGGCATCGCGATCGCGAGCCTGCACCGCGATCCGGCAGTCGAGGTACTGGCCCGGTTCGGCGAGCGACGTCCCGCGGATGGTGGCGAGCGTCGCGAGGAGGCGTCGAGCGGCCGGGAAGCTCTTGTCCTGGTAAGCGATCCGTGCGCGCTCGTACAGCGCCTGGTCCGCGAGCGCCGAGCTCGGCAGCGCGAGGATGCGCGCCAGCGAACGATCCGCCGCCGCGCGAGCCCCCGCCGCGAGCGCGACCTCCGCGACGTGATACAGCGCCTCGGCGCTGGGCGCGGTGGCGACCCGCGGTGGCGCCTGAGCCGGTGGTGCGGGCGCCGACGGGCCCTCGAGCGGAGATCCCGCGGGGCCCGGCGACGAGGTCGACACGTTCGAACCAGCCGCGGGCGCGGAGGTGGAAGGTGCGCGAGCTGGTCCCAACGCGCCGCGATCGACAGGCCAGCCGCCAGCTTGAGACTCACGCCCCTACTTGGTCGCGC
>JAYUVX010000098.1:0-6397 GCA_043753855.1 Myxococcales bacterium
CGCAGCACCGCGAGCGCGCGCTGCCACCAGCTC
This sequence comes from Myxococcales bacterium, assembly GCA_043753855.1. GTDB lineage: Bacteria > Myxococcota_A > Polyangia > Haliangiales > Haliangiaceae > JABFXX01. The sequence goes on from JAYUVX010000098.1 coordinate 34, forward strand.
TCGGAATGTTCGGGCGCTGCCAGCTCGCCGGCCTTGTCGCGAGCCGCGGCCATCAGCGCTGCCAGCCCGTGCTCCGGCGGAGCTTCCTCGCGCATCGAGACCCACACCGCGCGCAGCTGCTTCAGCTGCGGGTCCTCGGCACCGTCCGTGTTGTCGTCGTCATCGTCGGACGCCGACATCACGGCGCGGCCTTGGCGAAGTCCTTGTATTCGTCGAGCTCGAGCCGCAGCTTCTCGAGCGCATAGCGCATGCGGCTCTTCACGGTGTTCTCGGGGACGCCGACGACATCCGCGATCTGCTTGAACGGCATGTCGAGGAACTCGCGCATCAGGAACACTTCGCGCTGCTCTTCGGACAGCGCCTCGATCGCGCGCTGCATGGTCTCGTGGAGCTGCTTGTTGACGCTCTTACGATCGCTGGCCATCTCGTTGCCGGGGATCACATCCATCAACGTCCCGCTCTCCTCGCTCGAGTCCATGGGCGCGTCGAGCGAAGCGTGCTTGCGATGTTTGCGTCTCCTCGTCTGGTCAACGCACAGGTTGCGCGCGATGGTGTAAAGCCACGTCGTAAACTTGGCCTGCCGCTTGTACGCCTCCGCGCCCTTGATGACGCGCATGAAGGCTTCCTGCAGGAGGTCCTCCGCAGTCTCGCGATCCCCGATGAACCGAAGGATGAAGTTGTAGACGGGCTTGCGATGCCGCGACAGCAGGACTTCGAAGGCGCGAACCTCGCCCTTCTGGTACATGACCATCAGGTCTTCGTCGGCGGTTTCCTTGAACATTTCTGCGCTGGCCAGCCCTGATCGATAACGACCTTATCGTAGACCGCTTACGGGGTCTGACACGTTGGACAGAAATAGGTGGCCCGTCCTTGGAGGACCGTCCGCTTGATCGGCGTCTGGCACCGAGGACACGGCAGTCCTTTTCGATCGTAGACCCACAGGTAGTCAGCGTTTTCTCCCTCTGCGCCGTCGGCGTCGACGAAGTCCCGCAGCGACGTCCCACCGTTCTCCAGGGCGCGCTCGAACACCTCGCGGATCGCCGCGGCCAACACGCGCGCGCGATCCAAGGTCAGCCGGTGCGCGCGGGTCGTGGGCCGGATCCTGGCGCGCCACAGCGCCTCCGAGGCATAGATGTTTCCGACGCCGGCGATCACGCTCTGATCGAGTACGAACGCCTTGAGCATCGCCTTCTTGCCGCGCGACCTCGCATGGAACGCAGCGACATCGATGCCATCGGTGAGCGCATCGGGCCCGAGCACCGCGAGTGCCGCGTGCGCGCGCTCGTGCGCGCGGGTGACCACATCGATCTGGCCGAACCTTCGCGGATCCGAGAATCGCAGCTCGCGCGTCCCGAGGTCGAACACGACATGCGTGTGATTCGCACGTGGATCGCCCTTCGCGTGGATCCGCAGCCGACCCGTCATGCCGAGATGGACCAGCAGCGAGCTCGGTCCGTCGGTGTCGACGAGCAGGTACTTCCCGATCCGCCGGACGCCGGTGATCGACGCACCGACCAGCTTCCGCAGCGCCGCCCGCGGAGGCTTGCGCTGCATGTGGAGACCCTTGCCGCTGTCCCACACCGCCTGGATGGTCCCGCCGATCGCCGGAGTCAGCGTCCTGCGAACGGTCTCGACCTCGGGGAGCTCGGGCATGCGCTATGCCTGCGGCACCGGAATCAGGGCGGCAAGTGCCGCGAACTCCGCGATATCCAGTGTCTCCCCGCGGCGGATGCCGTCGATCCCCGTCGAGCTCAGCGCCGCGTCCACGGCTTCCTCCGGAAACACCGCACGCAGTGCATTGCGCAGCGTCTTCCGGCGTTGACCGAACGCGGCGTGAACAACCGCCGAGTAGTGCTTCGGATCCGCGATCGGCGCGCGCGGCTGCGCGAGCGGGACCATCTTGATCACCGTGGAGTCGATCTTCGGCGCGGGCACGAACGATCCGGCACCGACCTTGGCGACCGTGCTGATGTCCGCATAGGTGCGGAGCATCACGCCGATCGCGCCGTACTCCTTCCCGCCGGGTGGGGCGACGATCCGGTCCGCCATCTCCTTCTGGATCATCATCACCGCGTGAGTCACCGACGCCCGTGCCTCGATCACCTTGAACAGCAACTGCGAGGCGATGTGATACGGCAAGTTGCCGCACACGCTGATCGGCTCACCGCGCCACTTCGCCGCCATCCGCAGGTCGTACCGCATGGCATCGACCTGCTCGATCTCGACGTTGTCTACGCCCGCGAGCTCCGCGCGCAGCACTTTCACCATGTCGGGGTCGTACTCGAGCGCGATGACCTTGCCGGCTGTCACACGTTCGGCGAGCCGTGCGGTCAGCGTCCCGAGTCCCGCACCGATCTCGACGATCCAGTCCTCGTCGGTCCGGACCGTCGCATCGACGATCGCGCGAAATGCTCGGTCCGAGATCAGGAAGTTTTGGCCGAACTGCTTCTTCGCGTGGAGACCATGCCGCGCGAGGATCACGCGCGCATCGGGAAACGCCTCCATCGCCCGTAGCGGATCGACACCGGGCTTGCCCTTGCCGTTGCCGTTGCCACCGGTCATGCGGGCCTCGGAAGCGGGAGGCTCGGAATCGCATCGAGGTCGAGACCGGATCGATCGCCGCGCACCAGCCGGTGATAGCCTGCAGCGGCGATCATCGCCGCGTTATCGGTGCAGCGCGCCGGCGGCGGGATGTACACGCGAAAGCCATCCTCGGCGCCGGCCGCACGGAGACCGGCGCGCAACCCGGAGTTCGCTGCCACGCCGCCGCACACCTGGACATGCGCGAGCCGCTCGCGGCGTGCGAGCCAGCGGGTCTTGCGCACCAGCACCTCGACGATCGCCGCCTGATAGCTCGCACACAGATCGGAGAGCGCCTGGCCCTCGGGAATTCCGTGCGCACGGACGTGATGCAGCAGCGAGGTCTTGAGCCCGCTGAACGAGAACTCGGCCCCGGTCGAAGCAGCGGTCATCGCCTTCGGGAACTTCACCGCGGTCGGATCGCCGGTCTGTGCGAGCTTGTCGATCATCACGCCACCCGGATATCCGAGCCCGATCAGCTTCGCACCCTTGTCGAACGCCTCACCGGCCGCGTCATCGCGCGTGGCTCCGAGCTCGACGACATCGGAGTGATCGTTGACGCGGACCAGCGATGTGTGGCCACCCGAGACGACCAGCGCGAGGTGCGGCATCGGCGGGGGATCCGGCTCGAGATAGACGGCCGCCATGTGGCCTTCGAGGTGATGCACGCCGATCAGCGGCTTGCCGGTCACCCACGCGATCGCCTTCGCGGTCTGCAGTCCAACGAGCAGCGGACCGGAGAGACCCGGCGCATTGGTCACCGCGATGCCATCGATCTCGGCGAGCGCGCACCCTGCGTGTTCGAGCGCCGCGCGCACCACCGGAACCACGTTGAGGATGTGCGCGCGCGACGCGAGCTCCGGGACCACACCGCCATACTTGGCGTGAACCTCATGCTGCGAGGCGACCACATCGGCGCGAACGTCCCGGCCATCGTCGACGATCGCCGCAGCGGTCTCGTCGCACGAGCTCTCGAGGCCGAGGACACGCATCACTTGGGCTCTGCGAGGCGCTTGCGGATCTGCGTCCCGCGCGCGCTGCTGGGCTCGAGCTCGAGGAACCGCTCGTAGGCGGCGCGCGCGCGACGCGTCTCTCCGGCGGCCCACAGGATCGAGCCGCGAGCCTCGAACACCGACGCATAGTCGGGCGCGAGCTCCTCGGCCGAGTCGAGCGAGGCGAGCGCATCTTCGATCCGTGCGAGTCGCTGCAGCGCCTGCGCGCGGACGATGTAGGCGCGCGCCGTGCGCCGCAGCTTGAGCGACGAGGAGGCGAGTGCGAGTGCCTTCGCGAAGTCGCCCTCCTGGTTGGCGTTCTGCGCTTGCTGCATCAGGATCTTGGCCTGCTGCACGGGATCGACGCCCGCATCGACGACGGTGGTCGAAGCTCCCGCATCGATCACTCCCGGTCGGCCCGTATCGGCATCAATTGGCACCGCCGCGTCGACGGCCACGGCCGGCCGCGCTGCGTCCGTCGCGAGAGGTGGCACATCAGCGTCGATCGGATCCCCAACAGCGGCATCCGTCGCGGACCCGACGAGCATTCGCGCGTCGCGCCCAGCATCGGATCCGACCGCGACCTCGTGCTGCTGGTTGGACTTGCGAAGCCACACGAACACCGCGACGCCGGCAAGCAACGCAGCGAACAGGATCAACGCGATCGCCCCGGCTCCCGGGCCGGTATCCGGGCGCGCCACGCCCGATCCAGACGGGGCGACGGCCATGGGCCGCGGCGTAGGGCGCGGCGTCAGCACGCGCGAGGTCCCTGCCTCGACCGGAGTCGCCGGCGTCGTTGCCCGAACCTCGGACAGTGGCTGCACCGCCTGCATCTCGCGAGTGATCCGCCGCGGTAGGATCGTGACGAGCTCGCGCTGGGTCTCCGGAACCTGAAACGATGACGAGGATTCCCCTGCAGGCCTCAGCTCGCCGGAGGCCTCGGCGCGGTCGCGTCCCAGCGATCCGATCATCCGCAGGCCCGGCTCGTCATGGCGGCGCGACAGCGACGGGAGATCGGGCGGTGCGGCCACGGGCGATGGCCGGGCTCGACGCGGTGGCGATGCCTCATCCGCCTCGCTCGCTTCGGGCACGCTCTGGTCGGCTACTGCGGCCCGCATCGGCGCCCGACCGCGGGGCTCGTCATCGAACAGACCCGGCTCGATCGCTTCGGCGGCAGCGACCGCGGCGTCGATCAGGATCAGGCCCGACGGCCGGTAGCCGCCGAGCAGGGCACCGTGCGGCGGTGCTTCGGTCGACCGGTGCGTTGCTGGCGCCGACTCCTCGGAGAGGATGCTCGCATCGGAGACCCGGGCGGTGTCCATCGGCCCGAGCGGGATCGGACCTGACACGACCTCCTCGATCGGTGTCGGAGCATCGAGCTCGACGAGCGGCATCGGCTTGCCGGTATCGCGGCGCCTGGGCGCGTCGTGATCCAGATCGATCAGCATGCCCTCGAAGTACAGGCGAGCCACGGCCTGCAGACACTCGAGGTCGCGGAAGTCGGACGCATCGATCACCTCGAGCAGCGTCCGCTTGCCATCGATCGAGCGCAGGATCCGGTTGTTGTCATCGGGAACATCACCGAGCCGCGCCGCCAGCTCGCCGGCATCGATCTCGAAGCGGTGGGTCAGCGGCGGGAGTTGCTCGAGCAACCGCGACCATTCGTCGAGCCGCCGCATGCCCTCCATCAGCAGCCCCTGCGAGCTCGTCGTGATCACCTCGCGACGGCGCACCGTGCGGAACACGACCTCGAACTCGCCGTCGCTCCAGGTCAGCAAGCGATAGACCGCGTCCTCGCCCTGCAGCGTTCCCGCCTCGGCGTCGATCACGCGTCCATCGCGGAAGTAGATCGCCGCTTGACGGCCGCGCTCGCCGACGAACTGGATCACGCCGGACTTGCGGCTGATCTCGATGGTCTGGATCACGTCGACGACGGGCATGTCGTTGACGCGGCCGGCGAACCGCGTGCGTCCGTCCTTGCGCTCCTCGAACCGGACCCGCTGGCGCTTCTGGAGCAGGATGTTGATCCGGGTGACGATCTCCTTGATGTAGATCGGCTTGGTCAGGTAGTCGTCGACCCCGAGCTCGAGCCCCTTGATCTTGTTCTCGATCGCAGTCTCGGCGGTCAGGAAGATGAACGGGATCTCGCCCCAGTCCGGAGTCGCCCGTACGCGGCGACGAAGATCGAAGCCGTCGCCATCGGGGAAGGTGGTCTCCGAGATGATCAGATCGGGCGCATGGAGCTCGAGCTTGTCGAGCGCGTCCTGCACGGACTCCGCCGGCGTGACGGAGAACCCCGCCTTCCGCAGAGACACTTCCAGCACTCGAAGGCTGCGAGTGTCCCCGTCGACCAGGAGCAAGCTTTGCTTAGACACGGGCGTGGAGAACCCGCGAATCGTAACGGGATATCCGTCTCGTCGCCAGAAGCGTAGCCTGTGGTCGATGATCGAGCTTCCGTACGGGCGAACCCCCTACCCGCTCGACCTGGCCGGCCGTTCGATAAGTGTCGTCGAGGCGCCGCCGCGGCCTCCTCCTCCTCCGCTCGCCGGCCTGCTCGCCGCGGCGCTCGATAGTCCGGTCGGAGGCGCCCTGCTCGAGGATCGTGCCCAGCTGGGTGCACGCGTCACGGTCATCGTGAGCGATGCGACCCGGAACGAGCCCCGCGCCGCGTTCCTCCGCGAGATCCGTCACCGCCTTCCCTCGGTGAGCATGACGATCGCAGTCGCCACCGGTACGCACGGGCCGGCAGACCTCGCGAAGCTCGGGATCCCGGCCGAGCTGCTCGCGGAGGT
>JAYUVX010000099.1:0-19345 GCA_043753855.1 Myxococcales bacterium
ATCCGCGTCAAGAACGGCCGCCGCGAGTTCCACTCGAAGGAGTTCCTCGCTGACGAGGCGCAGTTCGCCGACTACGCGCAGGCGCGGACGTGGGAGCGCCATCATCTCGACGCTTTGTTGACGTACTGAGGGTCACGTATCCGATGACGCTGCACGTCACGTGCGTCGTGCTAGCGTGGAAAATTATTCCTCGTTCTCTCGTCGCTGATTTCGCCTATGCTCGTCGGAGCAACCACGGGGAGGTCGCGATGGGTGAGGATCTGGCGAGCTGGTCGGAACGTCGGCGAGCGACGAGAGTGCCGGTCCGCGGGACCGCGATTCTCCAGTCGCACGCGGGCGCGTTGCGCGGCACGGTGGAGAACCTGTCGCGCTCGGGGGCGCTGCTGCACGTCGTCGCGGAGCCGATGCATCGCGATCACGAGCTCGAGCTCCGCCTGATCGATGGCAGCGGAACGATCAGCGCGCGGACCGTGCGGATCGAGCCCGATCACGCGCGCGATGGCTGGCGGATCGCGATCTCGTTCGATCGCGTGGATCCGGCGATGCGTGCGTCGATCGATGCCTCGATCGACGCGGCGCTGTCTGCCGCCCGTCGCCGTCCGATCCTCGTGCTCGATCCCGACGAGCCGCGGCGAAGGCGGCTGATGGATCGTCTGGTCGATCGCGGGATGACACCGCTCGCGCCTCGCACTCCGCTCGAGACGATCGACCTGCTGACCCGCGCGCAGCTGCAGATCAGCGTGTGCATGATGACGCCGGGTGCCGACCTCGAGACCGTGCTCGCCGATTCGTTCCCGTGGGTGACCGCCTCGGCGATCACCGACGACGTCGATGCCACGGTGACCCGCGCCGTCGAGACCTGGGCCACCACCCCGGTCGCGCGGCTCGGGGTGGCGATCGGCTGATCGCGCGTAACCGCGCAGGACGGCTGGCGTAGGCTGGGTCGGGAGCCATGGCCGACCAGCTCGAGAACCAGATCACGCCGCCGGACGTCTACTTCAACCGTCGTAACTTCATCCGCAACGGGATCGTCGTTGCGACCGTGGCCGCCACCGCGCTGGCCTACCGCAGGGTCAACGGCGTCGAGCTGCGCAGCTCCGAGCTGCCTCCGATCAGGGGCATCGTGAAGCCGCCGGCAGGGCAGGGCTTCGTGGTGGAGGGCGAGGAGCTGACCCCGCTGCGGTCGATCGCCAACTACAACAACTTCTACGAGTTCACGACCAACAAGGATGGCGTGGCGAGCGCCGCCGCCGGCTTTGAGACGGCCGGCTGGAAGATCTCCGTGGAGGGCCTGTGCGCCAAGCCGCGCGTGTTCGACCTCGATGCTCTGAACCGGCTCGCGCCTCGCGAGGAGCGGATCTATCGCATGCGCTGCGTGGAAGGATGGTCGATGGTGGTCCCGTGGGTCGGGTTCTCGCTGAACAAGCTGCTCGCGGCCGTGGAGCCGACATCCGCCGCGAAGTTCGTGGCGATGGAGACGTTGATGGACCCCGAGCGGATGCCGAACCAGCGCAACAGCTCGGTCCTCGACTGGCCCTACGTCGAGGGGCTGCGGATCGACGAGGCGATGCACCCGCTCGCGCTGCTCGCGACCGGACTCTACGGGCAGGAGCTCCCGCCGCAGGACGGCGCGCCGGTGCGGCTCGTGACGCCGTGGAAGTACGGGTTCAAGGGCATCAAGTCGATCGTCAAGATCTCGTTGGTCGCGACCCGGCCGCCGACGACGTGGAACAAGCGCGCGCCCGGCGAGTACGGGTTCTACGCGAACGTCAATCCACACCACGATCACCCACGCTGGACGCAGGCGACGGAGCGCCGGATCGGCGAGTCCACGCGGCGCAAGACGCTGATGTTCAATGGCTACGCCGATCAGGTCGCGAGCCTCTACACGGGGATGGATCTCGATGTCGAGTTCTGACCGCGTCGTCGACAACACGTTCGCGAGGCGCCTCGTCATCATCAACGCGCTGGTCCCCGCCGTGCTGCTCGTGTGGGACGCAGCGCACGGCAGCCTCGGCGTCAACGACATCAACTTCGCGATCAAGACCACCGGCCTGGTCGGTCTGATCCTGCTAGTCGGCTCGTTGCTGATCACGCCGCTACGCAAGCTCACCGGCTGGCAGACCCTGATCGCGGTGCGCCGCAACCTCGGCGTGATCGGCTTGGCCTATATCGCAGCGCACTTCCTGATCTTCGTGTGGTGGGATCAGGACGGCAGCCTGCGCGACACGTTCAGCGAGATCATCGACCGGCCGTACCTGTGGTTCGGGTTTGGCGCGCTGCTGCTCATGATCCCGCTCGCCGTCACGTCGACCGACGGCATGCTGAGCCGGCTCGGCGCGAAGCACTGGAAGCTGCTGCACCGGCTCGCGTACCCCGCGATCATCGCCGGGGTCATCCACTACCTGCTGCTCGTGAAGTCCGACCGCCGACAGCCCACGGTGTTCGCGATGGTCCTCGGCGCGGCGCTGCTGTACCGGATGATCGCGCACTACATGGATCTGCGCGCGCAGGTCCGCGCGGCGCACGCAAAGATCGAGACGCTGCGCACGGCGGCGCGCACGGGGTCGACCAAGAAGTTCTGGTCGGGCAGCTTGAAGATCGCGCGGATCTTCGACGAGACCCACGACGTCCGCACGTTCCGGTTGGTGTCCCCCGATGGCGGCTCGCTGCCGTTCCAGCACGTCGCGGGGCAGTATCTGAATCTGCAGCTGATGATCGGTGGCAAGCGGGTCAGTCGCTCGTACACCATCGCCTCGTCGCCGACCCGCAGCGCGTACTGCGAGATCAGCGTCAAGCAGGCCGCCAACGGGTACGGCTCGAAGCACCTGCACGAGGCCTGGAAGGAAGGCGACCTGGTGAAGGTCTCCGCGCCTGCCGGCACGTTCGTGTTCGCGGGTCACGAGTCCGAGCGGGTCGTGCTGCTCGCCGGCGGCATCGGCATCACGCCGATGATGAGCGTGGTGCGCAGCCTCACCGACCGCGGCTGGCGCGGCGACATCTACCTGGTGTTCTCGATCCGGTTCGTGCGCGACGTCGTGTTCCGTGACGAGCTCGCATACCTGAAGGCGCGGTTTGCCAACCTCCACGTGCTGATCACGGTGTCCAGAGATCCCGACACGGCGTGGGACGGCGCGCGCGGCAACATCACGCAACAGCTGCTGGAAGGCTTCATCCCTGGTTTCAAGACCGGACCGGTCCTGGTGTGCGGCCCTGACGCGATGATGACCGCGATGCGCAAGCTCCTTGTCGGGATGGGCATCCCCGACGCGGACGTCCACCAGGAGGCGTTCAGCTCGCCGCCCGCGGTCGAGGCCAACGCCAGCGGCGGCGAGAGCCCGGCGCATGACGAGCCCACGCTCGCCGAGGGCGCGGTCGCCACGATCGAGTTCCAGAAGTCTGGCACCGTGACCGAGACCGCCGAGCTGACCGTGCTCGAGGCCGCGGAGGAGGCGGGCGTCGCGATCCCGTTCGAGTGCCGGTCGGGCATCTGCGGCCAGTGCAAGACCAGGCTGGTCTCCGGCAAGGTCTCCATGGAGAACCAGGACGCGCTGACCGTGGCAGATCGCGGCAAGGGCCTGATCCTCGCGTGCCAGGCGCGCCCGACGCGTGACTGTGTGATCGACGCGTGACCCCGCCGCGCCACAGCGTGCCGACCGTGCGCCGCGCCGCGCTACTCCCTCTCGAGGTCAACGTGGGCACCGCCGCGATCGGTGGTGGCTGGCCGCGGCTAGCGGACGGATCCCGGCGGCTCGGTGACCCTGGGTGCGTGCGGCGTGCCCTCGATCAGATGGTCCACGAGACCGGCTGCGTCGTCGGCCGTCAAGCCGCCGTACCAGACGCCATCGGGATAGACGACCGCCGTCGGGCCATCGAAGCAGGGCCCCAGACAACCACAAGGCGTGACCAGCACATGGGTCGCGTTTCGCTCGAGTAACCGGCGCCCGATCTCGGTGATCAGCGCATCGTTGCCGCCGGGCCCGCACGCGGGTTTTCCGGACGCGCGGCCGTTGGTGCACACGAACAGGTGTCGTCGCGCCACGCGCCGACGATGTCGGCGGCGGTGTGACGTGTCAATGAGCGGAGTCGTTTTAACGTCCGCGGCGCTTGAGGGAATTGCGTTCCCAGCTACCATCCTCCGTCTCGTTCCATGGGTCGTGGACGGAACGAGATAGCGCGCAATCCAATCGATGACGCCGCAGCATCACATCATCAAAGAGACGTCGGAATCGCTCTCTCGTCTGCTTCAGGACGAGTTCAAGCGCAATGGCTACAAGCGCGTCCACATCGTCGAGCAAGCGCCGAAGCCGGATGCGATCGAAGGCAAGTTGCCCGCGGTGTCGGCGTACCTCTACCAGATGTCGATCGATCCGGAAGGTTACGACGCCACGCCGAACGCGGAGCTCGTCGAGGTCGCGCAGGAGGATGGGACGATCAAGGAGTTCTCGCGCCGCCGCCGACTGTGGGTTCGCCTCGATTATCTGCTGTCGGCCTGGGCGCAGACCCCCGAGGACGAGCAGCTGCTGCTCGGCCTGATCATACGCACCGTGATGGAGAACGCCGAGATCCCGCGCGAGCGCCTGAAGGGCGGATCGTTCGAGGACGACTTCAAGCTCAACTGGCTGATGTCGGCCCGGCTCGACGAGGGCACGCTCTCGCGATTCTGGGGAAGCTTGAACCAGCCCGTGCGACCTGCCTTGCAGGCATGGACGGCGGTCCCGATCCTCCCGGAGAAGCTGGAGGAGTTCAAGCGGGTGCAGAGCCGCCAGCTCGAATACAAGAGCATCACGGACCCGCGGATCTCGGAGCAGGGCCCGAGCGGAAATGCATTCACCGCTGCAAAGCGGCTCGATCTCGGGGGAGGCGGCGGCGGCGGGGGGGGTAAGAGATAACAAGTTTCGCTGCGGGCGCGATCATGCGCTCCGCACGACTCCGGTAGACGGGCGAAGACCACCGTCATCGGCAACGCAAAGGAGAACACGAGAATGGCTACTAGCTACCTGTCACCAGGCGTATACGTTGAAGAAGTTGATCGCGGAGCCAAGCCCATCGAGGCCGTCGGTACGAACACCGTCGGTTTCCTCGGTGAGTCGGCCAAGGGACCGCTGAACGAGGCCGTGCTCATCACGAACTGGTCGCAGTTCGTGAAGACGTTCGGTGACTTCAAGGATTGCAGCGAGCACTTCGCTCACGCGGTCTACGGTTTCTTCAACAATGGCGGCTCGCGCTGCTTCGTCGTCAACGTCGGCGCGCCCGAGGGCGCGAAGGTCGAGGCCAAGCCCCCGGCCGGCGAAAAGAAGGACGAGAAGACGCAGATCCAGCCCGCCGTCGGTGGTGGCGGTCGTGATGCGCTGTACATCGGCCGCGATGGTGGCCCCGGTGCTCGCACCGGCCTGAAGTGCCTCGACGAGGTGGACGAGATCGCGATCATCGCGGCTCCAGGCCAGATCTCGCCGGCCGTCCAGGACGCGCTGCTCTCGCACGCCGAGACCCGCAAGGATCGGTTCGCGGTCCTCGATTCGCCCGAGACGATCACGGGTGGCGTGGACAAGCTCCCGAAGCCGCGTGACTCGAAGTACGGCGCGTACTACTTCCCGTGGATCCAGGTCTACGATCCGGACAAGGGCAACATCTTCGTTCCCCCCTCGGGGCACATCTGCGGCGTGTACTCGCGTACCGATGCAGAGCGCGGCGTCCACAAGGCGCCCGCCAACGAGATCATCCGGGGCGCACTCGGCATGAAGTACAACGTGTCCAAGGGCGAGCAGGATCTGCTCAACCCGAAGGGCATCAACGCGATTCGCTTCATGAGCGGCGCGATCCGCATCTGGGGCGCGCGCACGCTGTCGAGCGACCCGTCGTGGCGCTACATCAACGTCCGCCGCCTGTTCATCATGGTCGAGTCGAGCATCGAGCGCGCCACCCAGTGGGTGGTGTTCGAGCCCAACGACCATCGCCTCTGGAAGCGCGTGCAGCGGACGATCGCCTCGTTCCTGACGCTGCTCTGGCGTAACGGCGCGCTCATGGGCACCTCGCCCGAGCAGGCCTTCTACGTGAAGTGCGACGCCGAGACCAACCCGCCCGAGGTGGTCGACGCGGGTCAGCTGGTCGTCGAGATCGGCCTCGCCCCGGTGAAGCCGGCCGAGTTCGTGATCTTCCGGATCGGCCAGATGGCCTCCGGCGGCGGCGTCGAGGAGTAAACGGTACCCTCCAGGACCTGCGGGTCCTGGGGCCCATTACGGAGTCGAGATCTGCGGGAAGGCTTCCGGCTTCGACTTCGTAAGAGGCAGACGAACAGGGCGGTCAGGGGCATACGGCCCTCGAGCGGACCCGACGGCTTGAAGGGATAGACTCTCGGATAACGGCAGGTGGATCTTCGGTGTTGGCAAGGTAGGGCGGACCAGACGGGTTCTGGTGGTGCGAGGCGTAGCGTTGCCGCCGCCGTGGCTCTTCGTGACGGGCCGGTACGACGACGAAACAAAGGACTCAGATATCCATGGCGAATGATCGTACGTATACAGGTGGCCGGTTCCAGCTCGACATCGCTGGTTACAACGTCGGCTATCTCAAGAAGTTCAGTGGTCTGGCGCTCGAAGGCGATGTCGCCTCGAACGACCTCGGCCCCGACAACATGCAGAAGAAGCATGTCACCAACTTCAAGTGGACCGGCGGCAAGGCCACGGTCGGCATCGGCATGGGCAAGGGCATGTACGAGTGGATCAACCTCTCGTTCGCCAAGGGCTCCGAGTACCGCGCCGGCGCGTTCACCGCGGCCGACTTCGACTACAAGGCGCAGAGCCGCATCGAGTTCAAGCAGGCGCTGATCACCGGCGTCACCTGCCCGAAGCTCGATGGCGCGAGCAAGGACGCGGCGTACTTCGACGTCGAGTTCGAGCCCGAGATCGTGAACTGGGTGAAGGCGGGCGGCGAGTCCATCCAGGGCCCGATCGGCACCAAGCAGAAGTCGTGGATGTGCGCGAACTTCCGCGTCGATATCCCGGGCCTGCCGTGCGGCCGCGTCGCCACCGTGGATTCGTTCACCTGGAAGTGCGCGATCGCCCCCGACCAGGTCGGTACCAACAACCTGGCGACCAAGCACCCGGCCAAGGTCACGGTGCCCGATATCAAGCTGTCGATCTCGTACGCCGATCACCAGCCGTGGGCCGACGCGGCCTACAAGTGGTTCATCGACGGTGTTCGTGAGGAGGAGCAGGAGCTCACCGGCCTCATCACGTTCCTCGGCCCGGACCTCAAGAAGGAGCTCGGCACCATCACGCTCGAGCACCTCGGCTTCAAGAAGTTCAGCGACGACGATGTCGAGGCGAACTCCGAGAAGATCAAGCGCTTCAATGTCGAGATGTACTGCGAAGGCATCAAGTTCGACATGAAGTACACCGACGCGTAATACCCGGCGCTCCAGCTGAAGTTGGCTGGACATCGATCGTACGATGCGGGTTGCTCAGGGTGAGCAACCCGCGTTTGTTTTTTCGGAACCAGCAGGAACAGGCACGATGGCGTTCAAGACTCAGTTTCCATTTCGCCTGCCGCGCGGCTACGTCGACGAGGAAGGAAATGTCCATCGCGACGGCGTCATGCGGCTCGCGACTGCGCGCGACGAGATCCTGCCGCTGCAGGACTACCGCGTCCAGTCAAATCGCGCGTACCTCGTGATCGTGCTGCTGTCTCGCGTGATCGTGAAGATCGGCGAGCAGACGCACATCACCGGTGACGTGATCGAGAACTTGTTCTCGACCGACCTCGCATATCTCCAGGAGTTCTACCGGAAGATCAACGAGGAGGGCGGAACTCCCAAGCATCACGTCACGTGCCCGAAGTGTCAGCACGAGATGGATGTCGACATGGTCACGGGTGGTCTGATCACCGAGGGAGGTAGTGGCCAGTCTGGCCCGGGGTAACCTGGGCGGCGGTCGCTACCTATCCGCGCGAGCAGCTGTACCAAGAGATCGCGTACATCGCTTACCACTTTCATTGGTCGATCGACGACATCCTCGACATGGAGCACGAAGAACGGCACGTCTGGCTGCGTGAGATCGCGCGGGTGAACCGCGAGATCAACGACGCTCGTCGTCGCTAGCTTCTCCCTGCACGCGTCGAGGTCTTGGGAAGGTTTCTGTCATGCGCATGCGATCGTCCGCAGACCAGCGAGCACCTGGCATCTATCAATCGTTCGACCCGGTGGTCCCACCGGCGATGTCGATCTCCAATACCCGGATCGCCGGGTTCGTCGGCACGACCTACAAGGGTCCGATGAACGAGCCGACCCGGTTGACCAGCTATGACGACTTCCTCGAGCTGTTCGGCTACTCGGCGGAGTCGTACACCTCGGATTCGATCTACGGGTTCTTCAAGAACGGCGGCACGGACTGCTGGGTCGTCCGCGTTGCCCACGCCGCACCGGCAGGCGAACAGCCCGGCGCGGAGCACGCGGCGTGTGCCGAGCAGGTGCAGACCGACGACTGGGACAAGCCCTCGCTCCGGATCCGCGCGCTCGACGAGGGCACGTGGGGCAACACGATCTGGTTTCGCTGTGTGCACGCGCCCGGCTCGCAGGCGCTGCTGACGCGCGATCTCGACATCGGATCGGGCGAGGCGCACGTCAACTCGACGCGCGGCTTCGAGGTCGGTGCCGCGGTCCGGATCTTCGATCGCGAGAACTCCGACTACGTCGTGATCACCGAGGTCCGCGACAAGCTGGTCCGGTGGGGTACCGGGACGCCCGTCAACCGACGGCATCGTGCCGCCGCGCCGACCCACCTCGAGGTGCTTACCTTCGAGATCCACGTGGCGATGAAGGATCGCCGCGAGGTGTTTAAGGGCCTGCAGATGCACCCGTCGTCCACGAGCTACGCACCGCGCGTGGTCCGGCAGCGCTCGCGGCTGATCCGGATCGAGGATCTCGGCACCCGGTCGCCAGTGCCACACAACATGCCCGAAGCGCTGCCGATGACGCGACTCGCAGGAGGTCGCGACGGGCTCGAGGCGCTGACCCCCGAGGACTACATCGGGATCGACCTCGGCCCGGGCGAGCGCACGGGGCTGCTCGCGCTGGCGGCCACCGAGGAGGTCGCGCTCCTCGCGATCCCCGATGCGATGCGGTTCTACGAGAAGGAGCCCGGCCCGGCAGGTGAGTTCAAGGCGCAGCGCCTCCAGGATCAGCTGATCTCGATCTGCGAGCTGCAGAAGGATCGGTTCGCGATCCTCGACATCCCGCAGAGCAAGGACATCGAGTGGGTGTGTCGCTGGCGCCGGCGGACGGACTCGTCCTACTGCGCGTATTACTGGCCTTGGCTGCGCAGCCTCAATCCGGACGACAAGGTGCGGATCGTGCCCCCGTCGGGGTATCTGGCCGGCTGCTATGCGCGGCGCGACCTCGAAGGCGTCCACCACGCACCCGCGAACCTCGAGATCCACGGGGTCGAGGATGTCGCTCTCCGGGTCACCGAAGACCACATCGGCGCCCTCAACGCGGAGGCGGTGAACACGTTCCGGCTCCAGCGCGGCGTCCGGCCGTGGGGCGCGCGCACCGCCTCGTCCGATCCCCAGTGGCGCTACGTCCCGATTCGCCGTCTTTTCATCATGTTACGGCGGTCGCTGGAGGCGGGATTCGCGTGGGTGACGTTCGAGCCCAACGAACCGCGGACCTGGAACCTCATCGCGGGCCGGACCAACGCGTTTCTCTCGGATCTTTTGCAGCGCGGCATGCTGATCGGAGGGAATGCCGAGCAGGCGTTCTTCGTAAAATGCGATGCTGAGACCAATCCGCCCGAGCAGATCGATAGTGGCCTGCTCATCTGCGACATCGGCGTGGCGCCCGTGACTCCAGCCGAGTTCATCATGATCTCGCTGACCCAGACGATGACCGGACCATCCGCCGAGTAGGAGACGACCCGATGAGATCAGATCCGCTTCCCGTATTCTGCTTCCGGGTTGAGGCCAAGTTCACGGCCGGCAACAAGGGCGAAGCGTTCTTCAAGAGCGTCAGCGGGCTCAAGTACGAGACCGAGGTCATCCCCGTTCGCGAAGGCGGAGCGAACGACACGACGTTTCAGCTGGTCGGCGCGACGAAGTGGTCGAACATCGTCTTGAAGCAGGGGTTCACCGGCAGCTCGAGCTTGCTCGCGTGGCGAGAGGACTGGCTGCGGGGTACGTGCAACCGGGTCGAGACCGGCACGATCATCCAGCTCAACACGGCGCTCCAGCCGATGGCGAGCTGGGTCTTCTATCAGGGCTGGCCGGCGAAGTGGGAGATCTCCGAGTTCGATGCATCCAAGAGCGAGCTCGCGATCGAGACGCTCGAGATCGCTCACAACGGCCTCACGTTCAAAGTTCCTGCCCCCGAGAAGAAGTAGTCACGTCCCGCATGGCCATCGAGACTCACGAACCTCGCGCTCTCAGCGCGGCGCTGTCCGCGCCGACGCCGTTCACGACTCGCGGCGGTGGCAGCATGCTGCATGCCGCGAACCGGCACGTCGAGCGCTGGGCGCCCGAGACTACCGCCGCGAATGTGCGGTCGATGCGTTCGCTCGGGTTCGTGGATCGGCTCGTGGCTCCGTGGATCGAGACCGCGCAGCGCTCGGCATCGATGCGGCTGTTCAGCCAGTACTCGACCGCCGGCGCCGCGCAGCGGGAAGCCGCCGCGGTGTCGTGGGTGTTCCCGCGGCCGTGGTACCAGGACGAGCTCGACTGGATGGCCGCGGCCCGCCAGGTCACGGCCACAGCCGTCGAGGGCGAGTCCGCGCCGACGATGTTCACCACGCGCGGCACGTTCGTCGCGCCCGCGCCGCAGCAGCGTCCGGCGATCGCGGCGCCGCAGACCGCGATGCCGAGCGCGCTGTACGAGTATGTCGCGCCGTCGCTGTCGATCGCGCAGCCCACGCCCCAGTCGTCGATCGCGGGCATCGGATATGCCGGCGCCGATTCGGGTCGCCCGCTCGATGCGTACTCGCCGCTGATCCCGCTCGCCGCGGTCCAGGCTGCCGAGCTGATGTCGCGCGCGGTCGCGCCGCTGATGCGCGCACCGGCGAGCCCGGATGGCTCGATCGCCACGCCGAGCACGATCGGTCGCGTCAGCCCGGCGCTTCGCGCGGTGCTGACCACGATGCTCGAGCGAGCGACGGCGCAGCGCACCGATGCTCGCGTCGCCCAGCAGGCTCCCGAGCTGGTCACGCCACCGGCGCCGCGTCCCGAGTCATCGGCGCAGCCGGCTCCGCTCGTATCGCCCGCAGCGGTCGAGATGTCCTCGCCTGCATCGCGGCTCGCCGATCACTACGCGGGGCAGCGCGCGCAGATCGCGGACCTCCAGCGGATCGCACGGGTGTCGGCAGAGCGCGAGCTCTCGCTGCGCGCTGACGCGCAGGCGAACGAGGCCTCGACCGCCCGCAGCGCCACCGCGCGCAGCGATGCGCAGACTACCGCGCAGCGCGCCGAGCAGGCGAAGGCGGAGGTCCAGCGCACCGCCGCGGTGACCGACGCGCAGCGTGCGGCCACCGTCGCCGCGACGACCGAGGTCCAGCGCGCCGCCGCGGCCGAGCGTGCGCGGATCGAGGAGCGGATCGCGCAGCGGATCGCCGAGCGTACGGGCGCTGACCAGGCTCGCACCGGTCAGCAGCGGCTGCACGAGCAGGCGCGCACCGAGGCCGCGCAGCACGCGCGGATGGCGGAGCTCGCAACGAGCACGCCCGCAGCGACCACACCCGCCGTCGATCCTCGCCATGCACCGGCACCCGCGGAGGTGCTCGCCGCGATCGCCGCGCTGCCGCCCGAGCTGCAACAGATCCTCGCGCAGCGCCCCGAGCGTGGCATGGCCGCGATCGCTGAGCTCGGCGACGTGCTCCGCGCCGCGGAGCTGATGGCGCGCAGCACGCACCAAAACCAGTCATTCGAGGTCACCCGCGGCCCGCGCCTGATGATGCCGGCCGGTCTCGGTGGCCTGGTGTCCGCCGTCGATCGCGCCCACGTGATCGCGGATCGCCCCGCGCAGCTGTCGTCCCGGTTCTCGTCGACCATGGCGGCGCCCGCCCCGATCGGCACCAAGGCGGCTCCGCGCTCCGCGCAGATCGTGCAGCGCATGCCGTCGCTGCCGTGGCTGACCGGCCCCGCCGCGATGCCAGTCGTGCCGACGACCGCTCTCGGCGCCACCGCCGCCGCCCAGCCGGCCGCGCTCGCACACGTCGCGTGGTCGGATCGCTGGCTCGCACGGTTCGCCGGTGCGGCGCCGCGCTCGCTCGAGATCCTGCACGCAGCCGCGGGCGGCTCGCACGAGCAGCGGATGGCCGCGCTCGCGTCGGCCGCGCCCGAGTCGGTGTTCGTTCGCCCGATGTTCGATGCGATGCCGCGCCCGGCGATGCCGATCGAGGCCGTGCCGACGTTCGGCGCCGCGCCGGCGAGCGCATCGCTGACCCCGACGCCGGTGCTGCGCCCAGCTCCGCAGCCGATCGAGCGGTTCGACGACAACGCCGAGACGCCCGACGACGTGTTCGCCCAGATCGCGGCCGCTGCCGCGGGCGTGCGCAGCGCGGCGGCGACGCAGGCGAGTGCGCCCGCTGCCCGGCCCGCTGCCCGGCCCGCTGCCCTCGTGGCGCCGGCGATGTTCGACGCGCGGATGACCCAGGCCGATGCGGTGGTGCACGCCGCGCCGGGCGCACCCAACGCCGGTCTCTCGGCCGGTCTCGCGTCGTCGCCGTTCGCGGCCGCGCTGCGCCATCTGCTTCCACTTCCAGCGGCGGCGAGCTTCGATGTCCGCGCACTGTTCGGCGGCGGCGTCTCGGCCAGCTATCTCGCCGGTCTGTTCACGGCCGACGCGCACGCGATCGGCGTCGAGCCCGCTGGCATCGGCGCGCCCGCATGGGCGTCGTTCGCGCCCGCGGGCACCCAGGCCGCCGAGTCGGTGGTGAACGAGCGCACCGCACCCGAGCTCGACCTGAGCTACGTCTCGCCCGAGCGCACGGCGGCGCGCGACGACGTGGGAACGTCCGCGGAAGACGCCGCCGCGCAGGTCGAGGCTCGCGTCACCGATCAGGCCGCGGTCGCCGCGAGCTACGCGGCACCACTGACCACGCTACGCACCGCGCTGCTGTCGTGGAACGTCGACGTCGCATCGCCATCGCCGTCGCTGGCCCAGGCGCCCACGATGACCGCGGGCCCGGCGGTTCCCGCCACCAGCTCGGCAGCCCGGATCATGAGCGAGTCGATGAGCATGCCGATGCTCGGCGATGCACTGCCGGCACTCGATGGCGGAGCAGCGTGGACGGCTCCCGGCATGGTCGGCGAGCGCGCGCACAGCTGGTCGGTCGCGCAGGAGCGGTCGTCGTCGGATCTGTCGCTCGACTTCGTGGCGCCCGAGCTCGTGCTCGCTGCGCGGATCTACGGCCTCGGCCCCGCCGAGGCGGCGCAGGCGGTGCGGCTGGCGATCGCCGGTCCGGGCCAGCTCTCGGCGATGGCGAGCACCGTCGATCGCACGTTCGTCCAGGCGCTGTCGATCGCGAGCGATCGTCGCGCGGGTGGCCAGCTCGGCGGATCGGTAGCCAGCGCGTCCGCGACGGGCGCCGCGCCCGCAGGTCCCGGCGCGATCGCGACCGCGTATCCGATCGCACCTCCCGCGAGCGCCGGCACGGTCGAGAGCGATCGCGCGGCCGGTGTCAGCTCGGCGCAGCCCGATCACGTCCTTCCCACCAGCGCGTTCGGTGTCGAGCGCCGCACGCCGCGCGGCGCGTTCCTGTGGCCGTCGGCCAGCGTCGCCGCGCTCGGCGTCAGCGCGGCCGCGCACGATGGCGAGCAGTCGATGTCGGTCGCCGCGCTCGAGCTACTCGCCGCCCAGGCGGTCGCCGAGATCGGAACCTATGCGGCGTTCGCGGATCGCGACGCGGGTGCGCTGGCGGGTGATGATCGCGGCACCGACGGCCCTGCGCGCGAGAGCCGCACGCTGCCGATGATCGGTAGCGCGGCTGCCTCGCCCGTCGGTGGTGCGACCGCGATGCCGTCGCTCGCCGAGCCCGCGGAGGCCGACGTGCTGGGCGCCGCCGCTGCCCTGGTGTCGACGTCGCGCCGTGCGCGGTTCGATGCGCTCTACGTCGCGCTCAGCCAGTCGCCGAGCGGTCGCAACTGGTCCCCCGCGGCGCGCGCCGCCCGCGCCCTCGCACTCGCCGGTCGTGGGGACGAGACGCCGGTGTCCGCCTACGAGCGCGCGGCCACGGCCTGGGACGTGCTGCCGGTCGTCTACGCGACCGATGGCATGTCGATCGCGGAGATCGACGCCGCGACGGCCACCGGAGCGCTGCCGCGGATCGCGCGCTCGGCCGCTGCCGCCCGCGGCGGTCGTGCGGGTCGCCCGGAGATGCCCGCGGTCGCCACGTCGGGCGCGCGGCCAGGAGTGACGCGCGCCGGTGAAGCACTGGGCTCGTACGTCGCGCCGTCGACCGGCGAGCTCGCCGCGGCGGCGACGCGTTCGGACTCGTCCGCTCCACGTGCGACCTCGCGCGAGCTGCCGGTCGCGCAGCGTGCTCCGAGTGCCGCGCAGGAGCTGGTCCAGACCGGCCGTCCCAGCGGGCGCCATGGCGGCGGCGAGGTCGAGATCCCGGCCTGGTTCGAATCGGCCGCGCGCAAGATGTTCGACGATCGCAGCAGCGCCGGCTCCGGCGACATGGGCATCTCGATGTCGGAGCTGACGCTGGTCAGCGCCGCGCCGGCGACCCAGATCGCGGCGTCGACCAAGGCGCCCCACACCGCCTCGGTGGCGCCTGCAGCAGCGAGCGGCAACGACAAGCCCGCGGCGGGTGGGGCGATCGACATCGACAAGATCGCCAATGACGTCTATCGCGAGATCATGGCCATGATGGACACGGCGCGATCACGCAACGGAGAGCCCTACCTATGAGTCCGCCCAACACACCCAAGCCGCCCGGCAGCCCCCCAGCCCCCCGACCGCTCAACGCGGCGCAGGTCGATGCATTGCGCGACACCGCCGAGACCGAACAAGATCACGCCAGGATCGACGCCGCGAATCCCGGCATGGAGCGCAAGCCGGCACCGGGCCCCACGACGTACACGGGCGCCGACGGTCAGCAGCACCAGCAGGGAAAACCAGGGACCCTGTCGCAGGAGGAGATGCGCGCGAACTTCGAGCAGTCAAAACCGGCCCCCACGACGTACACGGGCGCCGACGGTCAGCAGCACCAGCAGGGAAAACCAGGGACCCTGTCGCAGGAGGAGATGCGCGCGAACTTCGAGCAGTCGCCCCCCGCCGCGAAGAAGCCGGCGCCGGCAGGTGATCGCCCACCCACCGTCGACAAGGCGAACGGAACACCGGCCAACCCATTCAAGCGAGCCCAAAGCCACATCTGGATCGGAAGCATCGACGCCAAGAGCGAAGAGCACGGCAAGCTGACGGTGAAGGCTCAGTACAACCCGGCGACCCTCGAGATCTCGCAGAGCATCGCGTGGAAGAAGCCGGAGGCCGCGACCCAGGGCGGCGGTACGGCGCCTGCGTCAGCGACGGCGAAGCCGGACGAAAACTACATGGCGCAGGAGTACACGGGCAGCGATGGCCGGTCGATGTCGATCGAGCTGCTGTTCGACGGCTTCGAGACCGGCGGAAAGATCCCAGGTGCCGACGACGGTCTGACCGTCCTCCAGATGGTGGGCCGCCTGGAGACGTTGTCGCGCGTGAAGAATCCCAAGTCCTCCGTGGAGACGGATCGACGGCCGCACCACTGCGTCGTGGTCTGGGGCGCCTCGGGTGGCGTGCTGGATCGCTTCACCTGTGTGATCGAGAGCCTGACGACCAAGTACACGATGTTCTCGAGCGAAGGCGTCCCACTACGAGCGACGTGCACGGTGAAGCTCAAGGAAGCAGCGAGCGCCGACAAGAAGAAGGCCGACGCCAAACCCGCCAAGAAGAAGGTTAAGTGATCCGTGGGCGCCGCCACACCGAACATCGACATCCTGGTCGACGGGAAGGAAGTCTCCGATGCGGACTTCATCTCGTTCGCCGTCGATCGCGACATGTTTCAGCCCGACATGGCGGCGGTCGTGCTCTCGAACCAGAACGATATCTACGCCGGTAAGTTCAAGATCGGCATGAGCCTCGAGATCAAGGTCGGTAACCCGACGAAGTCGATCTACGTCGGCGAGATCGTCGGCTTCGAGGGCTTCTACAAGGGCGGCGAGCCCACGAAGCTCACGCTCCGCGGGATGAACAAGCTCCATCGCCTGCTGCGCAAGCGCAAGTCGGTCACCTATACCGACAAGACCGACGAGGCGATCCTCAAGGATGTCGTCAAGGACGGCGGGCTCACGCTGAAGTGGAAGCACCAGACGGCGATCACCTACAAGCACGTCTACCAGCACAACCAGACCGATCTGGAGTTCCTGCGCACCCGCGCGGCGCGCCTCGGCTGTCACGTGTGGTGCGTCGGCACCGACCTGTTCGTCAAGGAGCCGGACTTCGGTGACTCGAGCAAGGTGAAGCTGTCGGTCGACAAGGGCGGCACGCTGCGCACGTTCACGCCGCGCATCAACTCGTCGGGCGTGGTCAAGAAGGTCACGGTCAAGGGGTGGAACCCCGAGACCAAGGAGTTGATCGTCGGAGAGGCCACCAATCCCGGCTCCAAGCTCGCCAGGGAGGACGCCGTCGTGGCGTCCATGGATCTCGGGAAGGAGGAGACGTTCACCGTCGACCACCCGATCTGGAGCAAGGAGGAGGCGAAGGCGATCGCGACCGCGCGGCTGCGCGACCTCAACATGACGTTCCTCACTGCGGAGGCCGAGTGCGCCGGGAACACCGAGGTCGAGCTCGGGCAGACCGTCGAGCTCGAGGTCGATCAGAAGGCCGAGGGCGACGATCCGTTCGATGGCCTGTACTACGTCATGGGGATCACCCACCGCCACGCGATGCCGAAGTCCAAGAATGGCGGCTTCGTGACCACCTTCAAGCTCGCTCGCGACGGCCAGAAGAAGAGGGGCTGAGCCGTGCGACCGGGCGGACCACGCATCGAATCGCTCGATCACGTGCAGTACGGACTGCACTACGGCGTGGTCTGTCAGAACCAGGATCCCGACCACCTGAACCGGGTGAAGATCCGGTTGCCGTGGCTCGACGGCGGCGACGTCGATCAGACGCACTGGGCACAGCTGGTCACGCCGATGGAGGGCAAGGCGTTCGGCTGGTACACGCTCCCCGATGTCGATGACGTCGTCATCGTGATGTTCATCGGTGGCGATACCTCGCAGCCGGTGATCCTCGGCGGCGTGTGGAGCAAGCCCGACTTCTCGCCCGAGCCCAACGAGGACGGCAAGAACAACTTCCGCGGCTATCGCAGCCGTGCCGGCGCGCGCCTCATCCTCGACGACTCCGGCAAGGTGAAGGTCACGTTCTCCGACAAGACGGGCAAGAACATGGTCGGCGTCGGCAACTTCGGCAAGGACGGCGCGGGCCCCAACACCTGCGCGATCTTCAAGCCGCCGATGTCGGGCGACACCGGCGTGTCGGTCTCGACGATGGAAGGCAAGCTCGAGATCACGGCAAAGGGCAAGCTCAAGGTCGACGCCGGTCAGAACATCAAGATCAGCGCGAAGACCACGATCGACGTGAAGGCGGCCGGCGAGGTGCTGCTCGAGGGCCAGTCGGCCACCAAGATCACCTCGGGCTCGCCGAGCAACTACGACGCACCCACGATGAAGATCCTGTGAGCTTCCTGCCCATCGATCGGCCGATGCACCTCGCGCAACGCGCGAACAAGGTGCGTGGCGTGCACCTCGCGATCGTCGCCGACAACAAGGATGGCGAGGGCAACCCGGGATATCGGGTCAAGGTGAAGTTCCCGTGGCTCTCGGAGCAGGAGACCACGTTCTGGGCGCGCATCGCGATCCCGATGGGCGGCAAGGAGCGCGGCACGTACTTCCTCCCGGAGGTCGATGACCAGCTGCTCGTCGTGTTCGAGCATGGCGATATCGATCGACCGATCGTGATCGGTGCGGTGTGGAGCAAAAAACAGGAAGCGCCCGAGAACAACACGTCGGGTAAGAACCAGACGAAGCTGATCAAGTCGCGCTCTGGTCACCGGGTGATCTTCGACGACAAGGAAGGCGCCGAGAAGGTCACGATCGTCGACAAGACCAAGAAGAACAAGATCGTCCTCGATACCGCGGGCAAGCTGATCAAGATCGAGAGCGACGGCGACCTCGAGATCAAGGCCGCCGCGAACGTGGTCATGCACTGCGACAAGCTGACGATGGGGACCAAGGCCAAGCTGACCGGCAAGGGACAGCAACTGTTGATGCACGCCAAGTCGACGTTCGGCTTCAAGGCCGGCGGTGACATCACGGTGTCGGGCTCGAGCGCCACGATCAACGTCAACAACGCCACGGCAGCACAAGTGTCCGGATCGGGTGCCGGCGAGATCGGTGGAGTCGCCGAGGAGAAGGCGAAGGATCAGATCAAGCCGGGGCAGGCCGCGGCGGGCGCTGGCGGTGGCGGAGCAGGCGGCGCCGGTGGCGCGAGCGGCGGCAGCTCGACGGGTGGCGGTGGACCGGACGGCGGTGGTGGCGGCGCGGGCGGCGGCGGCGGCGGTGGGCAACCGGCGCCTGCCAGCTCGTCGGATACGCCCATGGAGCGTCCGACACCTGATGCGGCGAGTGCGAGCGGATCTGCGGGCGCAGGCGCGAGCGGCCGAGCCGGAGCGGGCGCAGGCGCGAGCGGCCGAGCCGGAGCGGGCGCAGGCGCGAGCGGATCTGCGGGCGCAGGCGCGAGCGGATCTGCGGGCGCGAGCGGATCTGCGGGCGCGGGCGCGAGCGGCGAAGCCAGTGCAAGTGCGGGTGGATCTGCGGGCGGAGGCGCGAGCGGATCTGCGGGCGCGAGCGGCGGAGCCGGGGTGGGCGCAGGTGGATCTGCCGGCGCCGGCGCGAGCGGCGGCGCCGGCGCGAGCGGCGGAGCCGGGGTGGGCGCAGGTGGATCTGCCGGCGCCGGCGCGAGCGGCGGAGCCGGCGCAAGCGCAGGGGGATCTGCAGGCGCGAGCGGATCTGCGGGCGCAGGCGCGAGCGGCGGAGCCGGCGCAAGCGCAGGGGGATCTGCGGGCGCAGGCGCGAGCGGCGGAGCCGGTGCGGGTGGATCTGCAGGCGCAGGCGCGAGCGGATCTGCAGGCGCAGGCGCGAGCGGATCTGCAGGCGCAAGCGCGAGCGGCGGCGCCGGTGCGGGAGGATCTGCGGGCGCCGGCGCGAGCGGTGGTGCCGGTGCGAGCGCGGGTGGATCTGCGGGCGCAGGCGCGAGCGGATCTGCGGGCGCAGGCGCGAGCGGCGGATCCGGTGCGGGTGGATCTGCAGGCGCCGGCGC
>JAYUVX010000100.1:0-19328 GCA_043753855.1 Myxococcales bacterium
GATGCCGCGTGGCGTGATCACCTACCCTCAGATCAAGGACGCCGCGAACAAGGCGGCGGCCACCGAGCTCGGCGATGGCGACTGGATCGCGGATGCCCACGTTCCGAGCGTGTACCTGACCAGGGCCGCGCTCGCCGCGAAGGACCGGATCCAGGCGCTGCGCAAGATCGTGTTCGCCCTGCGGTCATTTCCGGGGCTCGCGCGCGTGGAGCGGACGACGGACTTCTCCGGTCATTGCGAGACGCGCAGCGGTGATGCGCAGCGGCTGTGCTGGACGATCGATCCGCAGCGCTCCGGCGAGATCATCTACGTACTTGGCCCTGGGTGGATCGTCGGTGCGAGCGACGAGCGACACGCCACCGCCCATGGATCGCTCGATGCGTACGATCGCGAGGTGCCCGTGATCCTCGTGCCGCCGGGTCGAACGCCCCATGCGGCACTCGCGCAGCCGAGCGGTCCGATGATGCCGATGATCCGCATCGCGCCGATCCTTGCCAGCTGGCTCGGCATCACGCCGCCCGCGAAGCTGCCTCGCTGAGGTCTCGAGCGGCTCGGTGTCGGTGACCGGTGTCTCGGTGGGGCTGTTCGCCGCGGGTGTGGCCCGCAGGAACGGCTGGCTGGTGGCAGCCGGTGGGCTGACGAGCCTGTTCACGCCGTCGCTCGGTCACTGGTACGCCGGGCGGTCGTTCTCGCCGGGAATGGGCTGCGGCTCGGTGGCCTCGCCGTGCTGGTGGCAGGACTTCCTGCCGCGGCGGAAGCGACGGCGGGCGAGGGCCGCGATGGTGTTCCCGTGATCTTCGTGATCGGCGCGGCGCTCTATCTGACCGGCATCGTCTGCGACCTGGCCACGGCGGAGCGCAGCGCACAGCGCTGGATCGCGAGGCACGTGCAGCTCGCGCCGTCCGTGGTGTCGAGCGGCGCGCACACGACCGTGAGCCTCGGCATCGGCGGGTCGTTCTAAACCATCGGGTTAGACTTCGTGCGGCATCGGCCGGCGCGGTGCGCGGAAGTAGCGCAGCGGCGAGTACGGCCCGAAGTTCGAGACCCGGGAGGTGTAGAGGTCCGCGTAGTCGTTGACCTGCTCGCCGAACCGCGAGTTCTCGTTGCCCTCGCGCAGGCACGAGCCCCAGTGCGAGTTGTACGCGCGGTCGATCCGCGCCTCGAGCGAATCGACCTCGGTGTCCATCAGCTTCGCGCGGTCGCGCAGCGATTCGCAGCTCGCCCGCGTGATCCGGCGCTCGTCCTCGAGCCGGCTGCGCAGCGGCGCGGTGGTGCCCGGATCCTCGATCAGGCGCTGCATCTTCTTCAGCCGGAGCGTCTGGTAGTCGATCTCCGACTCGAGGTTGCGATGGCGACGGTCGAGCAACTCGAGATCCTGGATCTGCGCCTCGAGCCGATCGGCCACCGAGATCTCGCGCTCGAGCTCCTGGAGCACCATCGCTGTGCGCCACATATGTTGCTTGCGGAGCCGCAGGATGTCGCCGTAGATGTGATCGCCGATGTAGAGGACCTGCTCGCCTTTGATGCCGGTCATCTGCTCGAACGCCACGACGTTGCCGCCCTGATAGACCTTGTCGCGCGACAGGTGCTTGACCTCGGCCCCATCGATGGTCTGGAACGTCTGCTGATCGACCTGCACGAACGGCCGCAGCTCGTTGAAGAACGCCGGCTTCGCCCCACCGACGATCACGATGTCGAAGTAGTTGCGCCACGACGGGTACGCCTTGCGCTCGCCATCGAGCAGGTAGCTCATGACGACGGTGGTGTAGTCGTAGAGCGAGTTGGTCAGCAGGAACAGCTTCTTGCCGGAGCTGCGGAACTTGTGCAGGGTCTCGCCGAGCAACGGATCCTTGACGATGTACGACGCGAGGTCCTTCTTGATCACGCTCTTGAGCGTGTCGTCGCGGTGCGCCTCGTCGATCGCGGTTCGGATGTCGCCGAACAGCTTGTCGTAATCGACGGTGCCGGTCTGGCGGTCCGCCCAGTCGACCATGGTCGTGAACATCACCGCCTCGGGGAGGCCGAACAGCGTGTCGATCCACTCCCAGCGATCGTCGGAGAGGTTGACCTTCTCGTGGCGATACGTGGTGCGCCGCTTCTCCTGATCGAGCTCCTTGAAGCCGTGGAAGCAGCGGCCGACGTGGCTGTGGCGGTCGAGCTTGAACACGTTGCCGAGCTTGCGATCCACCATCACGCCGCGAATCGCCCACCGCGGGTCGTAGTGCAGGCTCCGGATGGCCTCGGGGTAGCCGTGCTTCTCGATCAGCTTGGACAGTGTCAGCTCGATCGACAGCTCCTCGAGCTTCTCCTGGTGGTAGAGCGCGAGCGTGTAGTCCATGTCGAACCCGATCATCTCGATCGAGTCCATGCGGAGGTTCCGGTTGCAGAACACGCGGTTCTTGCGGGGAACGTCGATCTCCGTGGTGGTCTCACCCAGAAGCGCACCGAGCTGAGCTTCGAGGTCCGGGGGCGCAGGCGCAGCGACCATTCGGTTCGATTGTAGCTTGATCTCGACGGCCCGGCGGCCTGTTCGGGGTGCGCGACTGGGATACATTGCGGGTATGGCCGCGTCGCCACCTCCCTGGAATCGTTCCCCGGAACCGTTCGCCGAGCTGATCTCCGCGGAGGCCATCGCAGCGCGCGTGGCCGAGCTCGGGGCGCAGATCACGGCCGAGTACGCTCCGCTCGCAACCACCGCCGATGTCGTCGTGATCGGCGTCCTGAAGGGCTCGGTGATCTTTCTCGCTGACCTCGTGCGTCAGATCGGCGTGCCGATCATCATGGACTTCATCGGCATCTCGTCCTACGGCGACGCCACCGTGTCCTCCGGCGTGGTGCAGATCACCCAGGATCTGTCGCGACCGATCGAAGGCAAGCACGTGATCATCGTCGAGGACATCGTCGACACCGGTCACACCGTGCACTACCTGATGGAGAACCTCGCCACGCGCCGGCCGGCGAGCATGAAGCTCGCCTCGCTGCTCCACAAGCCGGACCGCGCCGAGCGCCAGATCGACATCCACTACCTGGGCTTCACGATCCCCAACAAGTTCGTGGTTGGCTACGGGCTCGACGTCTCGCAGCAGTACAGGAACCTCCCCTTCATCGGTGTTCAGGTCTAGTGAACACGGAAGGCCTCCAGAAGCTCCCGGCGGCGCTGTTCGAGATCGGCAAGCTGATCGGCTCTGATCTCGATCCGGGCATCCTGCTGTCGCGGATCGCCGAGCTGATCTGTCAGCTGATCGATGCGAAGGCGTGCTCGGTGATGCTGCTAGATGCCGATCGCAAGCGGCTGCTCGCGAAGGCCGCGTACGGTCTGCGCACCGAGCGGATGCATACGCTGACCTTCGCCATCGGTGAAGGCGTGGCCGGCTGGGTGATGGAGCGCGGCACGCCCGCGTTGATCCCGGATGTCACGCAGGACTCGCGGTTCATCACGCTGCCCGCGAACCAGACCCCGATCGCGTCGCTGGTCTGCGTGCCGCTGCTCGCACGGGGCGAGCGCGTGGGCGTGGTCACCGCGACCAGCGAGCGGATCAATGCGTTCGACACCAACCACCTCGAGCTGGTGCGCTTCATCTCCACGACGATCGCGCTCGACATCGAGAACGTGCGGCTCCACCGGGTCGCCGTCACCGATCCACTCACGGGCGCGTACAACCGCGAGTTCCTGATGCAACGCCTGCCGCAGGAGATGGAGGCGGCGATCGATCGCGATCGCACGCTATCGATCGCGATGGTCGACGTCGACCACTTCAAGGCGGTCAACGATCAGCACGGGCACGGCGTCGGGGATGTCGTGCTCGCCGAGGTGGCGCGGCGGCTGCGCAGTGCGATCCGCAACGGTGACGTGCTCGTTCGCTACGGCGGCGAGGAGTTCCTGGTCGTGCTCCCGAAGGCCGATGCCGGGCGCGCGTGGGAGGTCGGCGAGCGGATGCGCCAGCGCGTATGCGAGCGCGCGTTCGATGTCGGCGATGGCGTCTCGCTGCTGCTGCGGATCTCCGTCGGGATCGCGCAGTGGCGACTGGACGAACCGATGCCGGACCTGATCGAGCGCGCGGATGTCGCGCTGTATGGTGCAAAGGAGCGCGGGCGCAATCGCGTCGAGGTCGCGCCGTGACCGATCCGGGTGGCGGGGACAAGCCTGGAAGGGGTGACAAGCCCGACCCGTTCGCTCCCCTGCCACTCGCCGATCTCCCACCCGTCCGCGGCCGCGGCGATGAGCCATCCGCGCCGGTGCGCACGCCAGCTCCCAGCGTTCCACCGACCGCGTTCGTCTCGTCGGAGGCGCCTCCGCTCGTCGATCATGCGTGGGATCCGCCACCGCCACCCACCGATGTTCAGGTGGTGGAGCCGCCCGCACCGTCGCAGATAGTCGAGCAAGCGTGGACCGAGGCGGCACCGCCCGAACCGCCGCTGCTGCCCGCCTCGTACAGCGAGAACGAGCTGCGCGACGCGGTGGGAGTCACCCCGCGGTTCGATCCCAGCGATACGCAGCGCTCGGCGCGGATTCCGGTCGCTCGCCGTGATGACGACGACGAGGATGGCGCGCCGACGAAGCGCAGCCGAAAAACGATGCTGGTCGCGGCGCTCAGCGTCGTGGTCGGCGGTGGCATCGCGGCCCTGGTGTTGCTCGGCAAGGTGAACAGCGCGAAGTACGTGCTCGCGTGCGAGGCCGACCAGGTCGTCGTCGAGCAAGGGCGCTCGTTTCCGCCCTGGGGGACCTCGGTGCTCGGTGGTGCCGAATGGAAGTCGCTCAAGATCCCACCGGAGACCCCGTGTCATCCGCAGGAGACCGAGGACAAGGCGGAGCTCGCGCAGTGGTACCTCAAGATCCTCACCGGGCAGGCCACGCGGCTGCTCGCTGCTCGCGAGCTCTCGAAAGTCGACGAAGCCGAGGGCGTGCTCAACCAGTCACTGCTGGTCAGCCGCGAGCTGCGCACCGACGGTGATGCCAAGGATGCGCGCGCCGAGATCGATCGCCTGCTCGGTGATGTCGTGTACTGGCGCGCCTCGGCGAAGCTGCGCGGCGCCTCCGAGACGCTCGCCGAGGCGGCGAAGCAGTTCGATGCCGCCTCGACGAAGAACCCCGCGCACTTCACCGACGCTTCCGAATGGGCCAGCTATACCCGCAAGCTGATGGACCAGCTGAAGGCCGGTCCCGGCGGCATCCCCGCGGCCACGTTCCCGCCGCTACCACCGGCCGAGCGCCCGACCGCGCCTCCCGGTGTCGCGTTGCCGGTCGAACCGGACGGTAGCGCTGCGGGCAGTGCCGAGCCGGTCGCCGCGCCGGATGCGGGCGTGCCGAGCGGCGGCGTCCTCCTGTAGATCCCGGCGTCGCATGAGCGCAGGGAGCGCGGCACGAGCGTTGCTGCGTCCTGTCGCATGCGGATTCGATTTGATCGCGGCACCCTGGTTGTCGAGGCGCAGGACGGAGACGAGGATCCCTCGCGAATTCCAGGAGCTCACTGGGATCCCGAGCTGCTCGGCTGGAGGGTTCCAGCGGAGAGGCACGCGTCCGTGGGCGCCGCGGATCGGTGACCGGTTCGGGCTGGTGATCGTCGACGAGGCGCACCACGTGGGCGCGTGGTGTGCGTCCGAGATCTCGCGCTGCTCCGCGCCGGGCGCCGGTGGCTGATCGAGCTGGTCGGCTTTGCGACCACCGAGTACCTGGCTGCCAAGCTCGCGCGCTATCGAGCCACGGGCGCGAGCGACATCTCGCTGTGCGTCGACGAGCGTCGCGCGCCCGATGCCCGGGTCGATCCCAACGTGCTCGCGTACGCCGGCAAGCTCACCGCGACGGACCTGCTGCGATTCGTCGAGGAGCTGCCGTGAGGTCGCGTGGTATCCTGGAGGCGATGAAGCTCAAGGGTACGGTCAAGAACGGCGTCGTCGCCGTCGATCTGCCCGAGAGGACAGCTGTCACCGTCGAGGTCGCTTCCCAACCCGAACGGGGCTATCAGCTCGATCGAGCCGGACGCCTCGTGATGACCCCCGACCTCGAGGCCAGTATCTGCGCCGGCGAAGCAGAAGCCGATCGAGGTCTCGGAACCTCCGTCGAAGATCTCGAGGTTCGACTTCGGCAATCGCGAGAGTGATCCGTGGACTATCTGGTTCGCGTGACGCCGCACGCCGAACGACAGATCCGTATTGCTGTGGAATGGTGGCGCGTGCACCGCCCTGAAGCGATGTCGCCGCTCGAAACCGAGCTGCTGACTGCGATCCGGAGCCTTGCCGCCTATCCGGATCGCGGGATTCAGATCGCCAGCGCGTCGGGCGTGCGCCGGATGCTGATAACCCCGACCACCCTGACGCTCGTGATCTACGGGGTCCGACCGCGTGCAAAACGGGTCGAGGTCGTCGCCATCCGTGCCCCGTGAGGTCCCAACGCCGCGAACTGCTCAGCCGCCGCCGCTCGTGCCGATCGCGAGGCGCGTGAGGCCCGAGGCCTTCGCGCGCTCCATGATGTTCACGACCTTGCCGTGCTGCACGCCCTTGTCGGCCTTGAGCACGACCTGGGTGCCCTTGTCCTTCTGGAACGCGATCCGGAACAGGTTGTCGATCTCGGTGTCCTTCATCGCCTTGCCGCCGACCTGGACGTCGCCGTTGATCGGGATGACCAGCACCAGCGAGGCCTTCGACGGATCGATCTCCTGCGCCGCACCGGACGGCAGGTTGACCTTGATCCCCGAGCGCTTCTCCTGCTCGTCCTGCTTCTGCTCCTGCGTGATCTTCTTCTTCTCCTGGTTGCGCTCGACCTGCACGGCCAGCGCGCTGACCATGAAGATGATCACCATCACCAGGAACACGTCGGTCAGCGGCGTGATGTTGATCTCGGCGAAGATCGAGTCTCCACCTTCCTCATCATCCCCGCCGTTGACGTCAGGCTGCTTCCCGATCGCCATCGTGGTCCCCCTTCGTCCGGTTGGAGGAGTTGTCGGCCTTCTCGGAGCTCGCGTCAGGGTCCTTCTTCGACTTGCGCGGTGCCGTGGACTCGGTGGGCGGGTCGAGGAGCAGCTCGAGGAACTCGTCGGTCAGGAGCTTCATCTCGGTGGCGATCCGGTTGGCGCGCTGGCTGAAGAAGTTGAACAGGATGACCGCCTCGACGGCGACGAGGATGCCGGCGGCGGTGACGATCAGCGCCTCCGAGATCGGTCCGGACACCATCGAGAACTTCACCGATTCGTCGCCCTTGAAGCTGCCCATGGCGCTCATGATGCCGACGACGGTGCCGAACAGGCCCACGAACGGCGCGGTGGCACCGATCGTACCGAGCATCCACAGCCGGGCGCGCAGGTCCTGATTGACCCGCAGCCGCTCGCGGTGAACGGCGGTGAGCACGTACTCCGGCTTCGCACGACCGAGCCGCTCGTAGCCAACCAGAAACACATCGGCGATCGGCGATGGCGAACGCTCGCAGGCCGACCGGCCCTCCTCGATCGCACCGCGGTTGAGGCAGCGCGTCACGGCATCCCCCAGCAGGCGGGCACGGGTGACGAATTTCCACTGGGCGATCGCGCGCTCGATACCCACGGCCAGGGCGATCACCGAGAACGCCACGACGACGTACATCGCGCCGCCACCGTGACCTAACAGCTCCCAGATCGACTGTTCCATGAAGAGTTACCTTGGCCTGTGATAGCACGCCCCACCCTGGGTGGGACGGTGAGCCGCTGCCTACGGACCCGGAGCGAACGGCGCCCGGTAGCCATTTCCGTCGAAGTCGATGAACACCGGTGAGGTCAGCGCCTCGGCCGGCACGCCCTTGCCCGTCAGTGCCGTTCGCAGCGCGGTAAGATCCCCTGCGAGCGCCGCCGTCCGCGCCGCCGCATCCGACAGCGTGTTGTTGAGCATGATCGGGAAGATCGCCTGCTCGCCGCGGACCCGGAACACCAGCCACGCGTCCTTCCCGGTCGCACCCGCGCGGGAGACGATGTCCTGCGCATCGAGCGTCACCGCGACCGTGGCCTCGTAGCGTTTGTAATTGCCCGGCCCCGAGCTCGAGGCGAGCGGCACGGTCATCGGCTGCGCCGGCATCGCGGCGAGCTTGCAGGGATCGTTGGTCGCGAGGTTTGCGATCGGCTTGCTGGTCCAGCACTCGAGCGGGATCAGCGTCGTGTCATCGGACTTCGGCACCGGATCCGGCGTGGTGTTCGCGAACACCTCGAGCGTGTCGAACGCGGCCCAGTCGGGCGCGGTGATCGCGACGGTGATCGTGATCGGTGCGCCGCCCGGAGACGGGAACACGCGGCCGAGCGCGTTGACGGTGCCGACCTTGACGTCGAGCATCGGACCGTTGGTGACGACCACGTCGCGCGGCGTATTGTTGGCGCCGGTCTGGGTCTGCAGCACCGCATCCACCGCCGCACCACTGACCAGCGCGGCCGACGAATCATCCGCCACGCGAACGTACGTGCGCGGCATGCCGACCGGATCGGCGAGCGTGGTGTGAGTATCGCTGTTGCCCGCCGGCGTCACGAACAACCCGAGCGACAACATGCTCAGCCAGTCGCGCATCACGCGATCGAGGCTCTTGATCTCGCGCACGCCATCCATGTTCGAGTCGGCGATCGCGAACCCGTTCCAGATCTCGAGGCCGCTGAACTGATCACTCCACAGCGACTCGCCGGGGAGCCGCAGATAATCGTTAGGCACGCTCGTGTTCGCGTAGTCCCCGAAGATCATCCGGTTCGTGTAGTCGTACTTGACGTTCGCGCGGTTCCACGCCGCCTGGAACTCGGTGAAGCCCGAGCCGCGCGGATGGTTGACCTGCACCATCGTCTGTCCCGCTTTGCCCCCGCGATCGCGCATCGCCTGGAAGATCTCGCCGGGCGTCATCGCGTAGCCCTCGCGGCCGCGCGCCCAGTCGACGGCGCCGTGATTCGCGGAGTCGAGGTCCGGAGCGATCGGCCAGCTGTTGAAGTGGCCGTACGCGAACGGCGTGACCTCGATGCCGGGCACCACGCGCAGGTACTGCTGGAGGTGCATCTTCTCGACGAGCGGTTGCAGATCGGAGACGTAGTCGTGATCGGTGACCGCGAACATCTCCGTGCCCGAGGACACCGCGGAGCGAATCCGCTCGTCGCTCATCACGTTCGAGTCCGGCGAGCCGATCTGGTGGACGTGCCAGTCCGACGAGATGTAGCCCGGCGTCGGCACGACATGCTTGAGCGTCAGCGTGACGTTCGCATTCGCGGCGCCGCTGACCGGCTGCGAGGCGACCGACCATTCGGTGCCGCGCGACGCATAGATCCGGTAGTTGCCGTTCGCCGGCAGATACAGCGGCGGATCCACGCCATCGCCGATATCGACCGTGGTCCCGCGGATCGCGTGCGCCTGGGTGACCAGGCCCTCGATCCGATCGTAGGTCTCGAACACGCGCTGGTCGGGAAACGCCGGGTGGTCGCCGATCACCAGCAGCCGGCCGGGAATCGGCATCGTGGTCGCCTGATCCAGGATCTGGAAGTCGACCTTGATCGGTGAGGGAACGACGAAGCTCATGGTGGCGGCAACGGGTTGCGCAGGCGAGCGTCCGACGTTCTTGACCTCTGCGCGCAGCAACAGGTTGCCCGCGGTGGCGGGAACGTTCCCCGAGAACGTCCCATCTGCTGCAACATCCATGTACGACAGGATCTTGTCGTCGGGCTGGCCATTGCCATCGGCGTCCACGGTGGTCGGATCGAGCTGACCATTGCCGTTGCCGTCCAGAAACACGCCGACGCGGGCGCCGAGTGCCGGGCCGCCGGCCGACAGGTCGACCTTGCCGGAGACCGGGCGAACGGCCTCGCCGTTGCCGACGCGATAGACCTCGTCGATGTCGGCGCCGTCCTTGCCCACCACGAAGTCGTAGCTCTGCAGCACGCCCTTGCCCTTGGGCATGTGGAGGAAGTACTTGTCCTTCTGGAGGATGTCGAGGATCGACGAGTTGCCGTCGAGGAAGATCGAGACGCCCGCGACCACGGCCTGCGCGTGCTCGGTGGGCACGCCATGGCGCGGCACGATGCCGTACGCGACGCCTGGACCCTGATACAGCACGTAGTCGATCGGCTGCGGCCGCGACAGCGAGGTCAGCGCCGAGATATCTGCGCGCTGGAAGCCCGACGCATTGGTCCACCCCTCGGTGAAACCGCCGGTGTCGGCGAGCGTGCCCAGCGGCCCGGCGACATCGTCGGGCCCATCATTATACAGCGTGTGATGAACCTGGAGAGCCGTCGACCCCGGAGCCAGCACGTAGGTCGTGGCGCACAGCACGCCGTCGTCGATGTCGGGATCCACGGTGGGATCCACCGGCAGGACGCCGATGCCCTTCAGGTTCAGGAAGTCATCGGAGGCGGCCTTGCCGATCGCGCGGATCACCGCCACGCCGCCCTTGCTGCCATCGCGGACGATCTCGATCTTGTCGGGCTCGCAGGTCCGGCCGAGCAGGTAGATCAGGCCGAGCTCGCCGAAGTGATCCTCGACGATCTGCTTGGTGCCATCGGTGAGCACTGCATCGACGACGTTGCCGCCCTGCGGGATCACGCCGATCACGCGCGTCGGTGCCTGGATGATGAACGTCGCCTTGTCGTTCTTGATGAAGAAGTCGCCGACCAGGCCACTCTGCGCGGGTCCGGTGACGAGCTGTGCCGCGTCGGTCACCTCGCCGGCGAACACCTGCTGCGCACCGCCGGTTGGATCGGGCAGCTCGGGATAGTAATCGCCGAGCCCGCCACCCTCGTCCCTGCAGCCCACGAGCGCGACGACAAAACTGAAGCAAACAAGGCAGCTCCGTCCCATGCTGGCATCGTAAGCGAAGCGATGCCGTCACCGCAGCAGTCATCGCTGGGGCATGTGCGCGAAACCACCGGGACCCGGGGCCTTGCCGGAACCTGCGAAACGCGCTCGAATGCCGGCGATGACCCGGACCGTCCAGTGCGCGAAGCTCAAGGAGACCCTGCCGGGTCTCCCCTACAAGCCGTTCAACGATGCGCTGGGCCAGCGTATTTATGACACGGTCTCCGCGCAGGCCTGGCAGCAGTGGATCGAGCACTCGAAGAAGCTCGTCAACGAGTGGCGGCTCGACCTGACCCTGAAGAAGTCGCACGACCTGCTGAAGGAACAGTGCGATGCGTTCTTGTTCGGTGATGGCGGCTCGCTACCCGCCGACTACGTCCCGCCCAAGCACGAGCACTGAGAGCCGCCCGATGCGCGCCGTGGCGCGTCGCCTCCCCAAGCTCGCCGCGGCGGTACCGTGGATCGAGCTCGGCGTCTGGCCCACCCCGCTACGCTCCATGTCGATCGCGGGCCGCGAGGTCTGGATCAAGCACGAGGGTGAATCCAGCGCGCTCTACGGCGGCAACAAGCTCCGCACGCTCGAGGCGTGGTTCGGCCATGCCCGCGATCGCGGCGCATCCAAGATCTGGAGCATCGGCGCATACGGCTCGAACCATGTGATCGCGACGGTGCTCCACGCCGAGCGCGCGGGGCTCCAGCCGGCCGCCCTGCTGTTCCCGCAACCGACTAGCTCGTGGGCGGTCGAGAACGCCGGCGCGACCATCGATACCCGCTGCGAGCTGGTCCGCCTCCGCTCGGTGATCGAGGTGCCGTTCGTCGCGCTCGCGATCGCGCGTCGCGAGCCTCACGCCGTCGTCATGCCGCCCGGCGGCGCGACCCCGATCGGGACGTTCGGTGCGCTCGACGCCGCGTTCGAGCTCGCCGAGCAGATCGAGGCACAGCTCGCACCACCGCCGGCGCGGATCGTCCTTCCGATCGGCAGCACGTGCACCACGGCCGGCTTGCTCGCCGGTCTCCAGCTCGCGCACGCCGTCGGTGCGTGGCGCTGGCCGGTCCCGATCGTTCATGGCGTGCGGGTCACGCCGTGGCCGGTGACCTCGCACCTGCGGATCGCGAACCTCGCGCGCGAGACGCTCGTGCGCGTCGCCACGCTCGGCGGTCCGCGCGTCAACATCGGGCTTCGCGAGCTGCGCGCGCGGCTGGTCGTCGACGGAGCGGAGCTCGGCCCCGGCTATGGCCGCTCCACGCCGCGCAGCGAGGCGGCGGTTGCGACGTTGCGCGGTCCACGGCTCGACGGCGTGTACTCCGCGAAGGCCGCGGCGGCGCTGCTGCGGCTGCATCGTCAGGGCGTCGGGCCGCTGCTGTTCTGGGCGACCAAGTCCGAGGCGGTGCTCGGTGCGCCCAATCTCGACGCACTCGGCGCCGCAGCTCCCGCGCTGATCCGCTGGTTGCGTTAGCGAGTCGAGTCGGTGGGGGTCGGCTTGGTCGGCCGATCGACCGCGCGCTTCGCCGGTTCGTTCGACCGCTTCTGGTTCGCCCGCGCACGCTCGGCGCGCTGCTCGGCGTCCTTCTCGCGTGCGTTGTCGATGTACGCGAGGCAATCGCGCACCGTGCGATCGGTGGCGACGTTCTGCTGGTAGTACGACGGGTCGCGATTCGCGAGCCCGACGGCGATGTTCGCGGCGGTCTTGCAGTCGCCCGCGCGGACCTTCGCCGTGATCGCGGTGTGCTGCTCGCGCGCCCAGGCGAGCTGTGGATCGTTGGCGGCCTTGTCCTCCGCAGGTGCACGCGCGGCATCGCGCGTGGTGCCCGCGACCTTGGCCGGCGGGGGTGGTGAAGACGCGGCCGGTGCCGACGTCGGAGCACGCGGTGGTGCTCCACCGCCGGGAGCGGACGTGGTCGTCGGCGGGCTCTGCGTGACCTGCTGCGCCTCGGACTTCGGGTCGGACCTCGGCGATGCCTTCACGGTGGCGGTCGAGCCGGTCGGCGGTGTCTTCGCGAGATCGTCCTCGTACTTGTACCCACGGCCGTCCGTCGGCGTGCTCTCGAAGTCCTTCGGCGCGGGCTCGTCAGAGCGCAGCTCGAGGTAGCTGCCGCTCGGCGACTTGGTCGCGGGTGCAGCCTTCTTCGCGGTCTTCGCCTTGCCGGTGGTCTCGTCGCCGGCGACCGCGCGCTCGGCAGCGTCGGGTTTCGCGACGGGGCTGCGATCGAGCGCGCGCTCGCGGCGGCCCTTCGCCTCTGCGTCCGGCTGCTTGCGGTCCTCGCCCGCCGTCCCGCCCTTGGCACCGGCTTCCTCGAGGTCAACGCGGAACGAATCGCCCTTCGAGGCCGGCTGGCCAGCGGACTTGCCGTCGAGCTTCGCTTCGTCCTTCTCCCGGGGCAGCGTGGCCGTGGCGCTCGGTGCGAGCGTGCCCTGCTCGATCGCCGATCCGGCTGCCGATCCGGCTCCCACCGTCTGGCTCGCGACGGGCGCGGAGCTCTCGACGAACGCGTCGCCCTTTCGGTTCTTCACCAGCGTGGTGACGCCGATGACGACGACGAGCATCGCCGCGGCGGCCATCGCCCGGTGCGCCATGAACGAGCGCGCGAGCCCGGCGAACCAGCCCTCGAACTCTGCCTTCGGCGCGCGGCGCGCAGCCTCCTGGAGCAGGAGTGCGCTGACCTGCTGCGGCGGATCGAGCTGGACCTGGAGGATCCGGCTCTCACGGACGGCCTCGCGCGTCGAGCTCAGGGCGGCGAGCGCCAGCTTGTCCGCCGGGTGCGCCTCGAGGTGGGTCGCCAGGCGCGTCTCCTCGGTGGGCGTGAGCTCACCGTAGAGGCTGCTGATCAGCAGCGCGTCGATTTCCTGGCGTTCCAACATCTCGTCCGGTGTCCTGAGTATAGCGGGTGTACACGACGAGCGACGAATCGACGAGGCCAGGGAATTCCAGCGGTTGGCACCTGTCGGATGCTTCGCTGTTTACCATCCGTGCCGTCGGTTTGTCGCTCGCAGATTACAGACGCAGGAAGCTGTCGGACGATCTAACGTGGTGCTGCACCTGCGCTACGTCGCGTGTCGCAGGGTGCAACGCGCGGAAATCACTCAGTCCTTGTTCGGTTCGCAGGACCAGCTGATCGAGTCGATCGTCCACGCGTCATCGCCGCAGGCGGCTGCCGTGGCCTGCGCGGAGCCGGTTCCGGCGCTGGCCAGTGCGAGCTTCGAGGATCCGGGGTGCGCAGCGCGGCGCTTCTTCGAGCCCGGCGCGCAGACCACGCGCCATGACAGCGAGCAGTCGACCGGGATCGAGCAACTGTTGTGGATCTGAAACTCGACGGTGTCCTCGTCCTTGTCGACCTGATCGAACGAGGTGCAGTCCGCGAGCGACTTCTTCGAGCTCCCACGGTCGGCGGTTGCAACGGGCACGGCGATCGTGATGGCGAGGGCGCAGGTCGCCCATCGCGCCCAGTTCGTGGAACGCATGAAAAACTCCTCCGGTACCCGGACGGACGTCGCCCGGGGAGATCCGCCAGCGCGTCGCATCAGCAACAGCGCCGTCGGGGTTCAGGACGTGAGACAGCACCCGCGGGACTTGGTTCCGAGATTTTTTTTCCGCTGTGGGTTCGGGCATGATCCGCCGATGCCGAGTCCTCTCGATGTGTTCCGCGATGGCGTGCTCTCCGGTCACGTGGCCCTGGTCACCGGTGGCGGTACCGGCATCTGCCGCGGGATCGCGGCGGCCTATGCGCGGCTCGGCGCGGATGTCTGCATCGTCAGCCGCAAGCAAGACGTCCTCGAGGTCACGGCGCGCGAGCTGTCCGCGCAGGCCGGGCGCGAGGTGATCGGCATCGCCGCGGATGTGCGCGACCCCGACGCGATCGCGCGGGCGATCAAGACCACGGTCGATCGATTCGGCAAGCTCGACACGCTGGTCAACGGCGCCGCCGGAAACTTCCTCGCACCGGCGGCCGCGCTGTCGCCGAACGGCTTCAAGACGGTGATCGACATCGATCTCAACGGCAGCTTCAACGCCGCGCGCGCCGCGTTCGAGTACCTGTCGAAGACCGGCGACTCGCTGATCCTCAACATCAGCGCGACCCTGCACTATCACGGCACGCCGCTTCAGATTCACGCGTCCGCGGCGAAGGCCGGCGTCGATGCGATCACGAAGAACCTCGCAGTCGAGTGGGGGCAGTTCAAGATCCGCGTGTGCGGCATCGCACCCGGTCCGATCGCGGAGACCGAGGGCATGAAGCGACTCGCACCCGGTGAGCTGACCACCAAGATGACCGCCGCGATTCCCGCGGCGCGGTTCGGCACGATCGACGAGATCGCCGCGGCTGCCGTGTACCTCCGCTCGTCCGCCGCCGCGTATGTCACCGGTCATATCCTGGTCGTCGACGGCGGCCACTGCGTCGCGACGCCGGCGCTCGGGATGAGCTTCGCGACGTGAGCCTGCGACGCACGCCGGTGCACGCGCCGAAACGCGCGCGACGACCGAAGCCGCCGCGAGGCTCGCTCGATCGGGCGGCACGTCGGGACGCCGCGCAGGCGCCGACCTCGCTCGATCGCGTGGTTGGCGAGCTCGGGGCGAAGGCCCCCCGCACATCGACCTCGCTCGATCGGGTCGCCGCGCAGCTGCGCGAGCCACGGCCACCGCGATCCTCGACGTCGCTCGCGCGGGTCGCGGATCAGCTGCGCGCGCCCGGCCCGGTTCACGGCGAGGACGCTCCGCTCGATGTCGCGCTGCCGGCGCGTTCGATCCGGGTCGAGATCATCGCCGGTCGCGCGCACTACGAGCGGGTGATCGCGGCGGTGCTCGCCGCACACACCAGCGTGTGGATCGCCACCGCGAACGTGAAGGGCCTGCTCGTGGAGGACGGTCGCGCCGCCCCGGGCCGGCGCAAGCACCACCGGCACGGCGCGTACGTCTCGGTGCTTTCGCTGCTCGATGGCCTGGCGGAGCGCGGCGTCGAGCTGCGGCTGCTCCACGCCGAGCTGCCCTCGCGGCCGTTTCGCGAGGAGCTCGTCGCGCATCCGCGCCTGGCCGCCGGTGGCCTCGCGCTCGCTCGCTGCCCGCGCGTGCACCTCAAGGCGGTGATCGTGGATGGCTCCCTGCTCTACCTCGGCAGTGCGAACTGGACCGGTGCCGGCCTCGGCGCGAAGGGCTCGGGCCGCCGCAACTTCGAGCTGGGCATCGTGACCGACGACGCGCCGCTGCTCGACCAGGTGCAGGCGATGATCGAGCGGATCTGGTCGGGAGGCGAGTGCGCGCGGTGCCAGCTCCGGGAGCTGTGCCCCGGGCCGCTGGACGGAAATCGCGGCTGACCCCAATTCTTCGCGCCCGCATCGACTACAACCGAGGGCGTGCATGATCACGGGCAGCTCGATCGCGACATCGCACGGTTGACCGACACGCTGTGGTCCGCGGTGACCTCGCTCGGTGGGCCCTCCGCGCTGGCGCTGTGCCGCAGCCTCGGGTCCACGGCGGAGGAGCTGCGCGCCGGCGATCTGCCGGGTGGCCGGCGCGCGTTCGCCGAGCAGTTCACGCAGCTCGGCAACGAGGATCTCGAGCAGGTCTCGCGCGCCTACGCGCTGTGGTGTCACCTGATGAACGTCGCCGAGGAGCGGCAGCGCCTGCGCGTGCTGCGCGCCCGCGGCGATCGGCCACCGGATGGGCTCGCCGCCGCGATCGATTCGGTGATCGATGCCGGTGCCAGCGCCGACGAGCTACGCACCGTGTTCGACCGCGCACTCGTGATGCCGGTCCTCACCGCGCACCCCACCGAGGCGCGCCGCCGGACCTCGCTCGATCACCTCGCACGGCTGGGCACCATCCTCGACGAGCTCGATGTCACCGGCCGCTCGCGCGCGGAGTCCCACCTCGCCGCGGAGGTGCTCGCGTTCTACGCCACCGAGGACGCGCGCGCCCGCCGGCCGACGCCGCTCGACGAGGTCGAGAACTCGCTCGAGGTGTTCCGCAGGTCGCTGCTCGACGTGACGCCGCGGATCTACCGCACGATCGAGGATCGGCTGGGCGTGCGGTTCGGCGGCGCCTGGCGGCTGCCCTCGTTCCTGCGCTGGGGCACCTGGGTCGGCGGCGATCGCGACGGCAACCCCAACGTCACCGCCGCGGTCACCCGCGCCGCCCTCGCGCGCCAGCGCATCACGGTCGTCAACCGCTACCTCGAGGACGTCAACACGCTCGGCAAGACGCTGTCGATGTCGTCGCGGCGCGCGCGTGGTTCGATCGCCGAGCTCGAGACCTCGCTCGAGCGCGATCGCGAGCGGATGCCAGAGGTCGCCGCACGCGCGCGTCCTCGCACCGCGTTCGAGCCGTGGCGCGAGAAGCTCTGGTACATCCAGGCCCGGCTGCGCTCGACGCTGGTCCACACCGACGACGGCTACATCGACGCCGAGGTCTATCACGATGAGCTCGAGCTGCTCGATCGCACGCTGCGTTCCGCGGGCTTCGCAGCGGTGGCGAACCAGGAGCTGCGCGATGCCCTGCGCCGCGTGGACGTGTTTGGCTTTCATCTCGCGTCGCTCGACGTTCGCCAGCACTCCGGCGTCCACGATCGCGTGGTCGCCGAGCTGCTCGCTCGCGGTGGACGCGGTGGCTATCTCGATCAGGACGAGGCAGGTCGCCGCCGCATGCTCGGCGAGGTGCTCGCGCACCCGATCACCCCGGAGCGCGACTGGGATGGGATCTCGCCCGAGGGTCAGGAGGCGCTCGAGACACTCGAGGTCGTGGGTCGTGCGCGCCGCGAGCTCGGTCCGCGCGCCTGCGAGCGCTACGTGATCAGCTTCACCCGCGAGGTCTCGGACCTGCTCGAGGTCGTGTTCCTGGCG
Organism: Myxococcales bacterium; assembly: GCA_043753855.1. Taxonomy (GTDB): domain Bacteria; phylum Myxococcota_A; class Polyangia; order Haliangiales; family Haliangiaceae; genus JABFXX01. The sequence goes on from JAYUVX010000100.1 coordinate 17,603, forward strand.
CGTGCCGCCGGCCTCGCCCCTGGAGAGCTGCGCCCGGTGCCGCTGCTCGAACAGCTCGAGGATCTCGAGCGCGCCGGTGCGATCGCCAATGATATCCTGGCGCAGCCCACGTTGCGCGCCGAGCTCGGCGGCGAGCTCGAGGTGATGGTCGGCTATTCGGACTCCGGCAAGCAGGTCGGGTTCGTCGCCGCACAGATCGCGCTGCGCCGCGCACAGGTCGATCTCGCTGCCGCCGCCGAAGCCGGGGGTGTAGCGCTCACGCTGTTCCACGGCCGAGGCGGCTCGCTCGGCCGCGGCGGCGGGCCGGAGAGCGATGCGATCCGCGCGCAACCGGCGGGCTCCGTGCGCGGCAGGTTCCGCGTCACCGAGCAGGGCGAGACGATCACCGCGCGCTACGCGCAGCCGGAGATCGCCGAGCGCGATCTCGAGCAGACGCTCGCCGCCGTGCTGCAGGTGACCTGCGATCCCACGCCGCGTGACGAGGATGCCGGCGATGATCCCGCGCTGCACCGCGCCGCCGAGGCCGCGCGCGCCGCATACCTCGAGCTCACCTCCGATGAAGATCGGCTCGCGCGCTACACCGTCGCGGCCACGCCGATCGAGGACATCGCGCACCTCCCGCTCGGATCGCGCCCGGCCTCGCGCGCCGGTGGCGGGATCACGCTCGAGTCGTTGCGCGCGATCCCCTGGGTGTTCTCGTGGACCCAGAGCCGTCACGGCATCCCCGGCTGGTTCGGCGTCGGCACCGCCGTCGAGGCACTGGCCAGCGAGCTCGGCGTGGATGGCGTGCGCGAGCTCGCCGGTCGCTCGAAGTTCTTCCGCGCGATGATCCGCAACTGCGAGCTGTCGCTGGTGCGCTCGGATATCGACGTCGCCCGCGAGTACGCCCGGCTCGCGGATCCGGACGCGGCCACGCTGTTCGATCAGATCGCCGCGGAGCACGCGCGCACCGTGGCGGCGCTGCACGACACGCTCGGCATCGTCACCCCGCTCGCAGCGCGGCCGTATCTGGTCGCGTCGGTCACGCGCCGCAACCCGCACATCGATGTGCTCTCGCACGTGCAGATCGAGGCGCTGCGCCGCCGCCGCGCGGGCGATCCGGATCCCGATCACCTCGGCCGCGTGGTGTTCACGACGATCGGTGGGATCGCGGCCGGGCTGCAGACGGCCGGCTAGACCGCAGCAGTTTCGACCAGTTGGCGGCCGGTGTAACCGCGGAGGCCAGGTCGGTCACTATGGACTCAGGTGATGGCAGCGGCCTATGTCGAGGATGTCCTGCTCGTCGACCGGTGTCTCACCGGCGAGCCGGCGGCGACCCGCGAGCTGTTCCGGCGCCACAAGAACCGCGTGCACGCGTGCCTCTACCGCGTGCTCGGCACCAATCGCGACATGGATGATCTGCTGCAGGAGGCGTTTCTTCAGGTGTTCCAGTCGCTGCGCGGCTGGCGCGCCGAGGCGAGCCTCGCGACCTGGGTCGATCGGATCAGCGTGCGGGTCGCGTATCGCTACCTGTCGCAGCGCGGCCGACGCGTGCAGACCGACGAGCTGCCCGCAGACGATCAGGTGCCGGGTCCCGACATCGGACCGGGCTCGCGCCGCCAGCTCGCGCGCGATGGCGTGCGCCGGCTGTATGCCGTGCTCGACCAGCTCTCGCCCGCGGCGCGGCTCGCGTTCACGCTCCACGAGATCGATGGCCGCACGCTCGCCGAGACCGCTGCGCTCGTCG
>JAYUVX010000101.1:0-51713 GCA_043753855.1 Myxococcales bacterium
CGCAGCTGAAGGAGCTCGAGCTCGCGTTCGCAGACAGCCAGATGATCTCGGTGGAGCTGTCCGAGTTTGCGGCGCTCGGCGACTGGCGCGCGCTGTTCGCGCTGCGCGAGCGAATCAAGAAGATCACGGTGTCCGACGTCCAGCGGGTCGCGAAGGCATACTTCAAGGCGTCGAACCGCACCTCAGGACGATTCATCCCGACCAAGGATGCCGACCGCGCGCCATTCACCGAGACGCCGGACATCGCGGCAACGGTCAAGGGCATCGAGGGCGGAGCAGCGATCGAGCAAGGCGAGGTGTTCGCCGCGACGCTGGGCAACATCGAGTCGCGCACCACGCGCAAACAGCTCAAGGGAGGTATCAGGACAGCGCTGGTTCCAAAGAAGACGCGGGGCGGCAAGGTCGAGCTCCGGCTGCGCCTGCATTTTGGCGACGACAAATCGCTGCAAGGCAAGCAGGTGGTGGCGCGCCTGGCGGCCGAGGTCTTGCGCCGGGGCACCACGAAGAAGAACTATCAGGCCATCCAGGACCTCGAGGACCAGCTCAAGAGCCACATCTCGATCAACGGAGCGGCCGGCGGCTACGCGCTCCACATCGAAACCTTCCGCGACAAGCTCCCGGCCGCTCTCGACCTGGCAGCCGAGATGCTGACGTCACCGAGCTTTCCGGACAAGGAGCTCGGGCTGATCAAGCAAGAGCAGCTGGCCGCGCTCGAACAGCAGCGCCAGGATCCGGAAGCGGTGGCCTGGGTCGTGCTCTCCCAGCTGACCAACCGGTGGCCGAAGTCTGACCCGCGATATCCGATGAGCGCGACGGAGCAGATCGAGGCGATCAAGAAGGTCCAGATCGCAGACGTCAAGGCGTTCTACAAGGAGTTCGTCGGGGCCGGACACGGCGAGCTCGCCGTGGTTGGCGACTTCGATTCAACCGCGATCAGCGCGCAGGTCGAGATGCTGTTCGGGAACTGGCTCACCAGGAAGCCGTACGCGCGGCTCGCGGACAAGGTGTTCGGCGTCCCGGGAACCTTCAAGTCCGTCGAGATCAAGGACAAGGAGATGACGCAGCTCGCGGTCATGCACGACCTCTCACTGCGCGACCTGGACCCAGACTACCCGGCGTGGATCCTCGTCGGTCAGATTCTTGGAGGCGACACCGGCGCCCGGATCTGGATGCGTCTCCGCGAGGCCGAGGGCCTATCCTACCGCTCGGGTGCCTGGACCTCTGCCGGCGCGCTCGACGACGTCGGTAGCTTCGGCGCGTATGCCATCGTCGCCCCCCAAAACCTCGCCAAGGCCAAGGCGTCGCTGCTCGACGAGATCACCAAGATCACCACCAGCGCCGTCACCGAGGCCGAGCTCTCTCGCGCGAAGGACGCCTGGACCAAGAACCAGGACACCAGCCTCTCCAACGACAGCTACGTCACCAGCATGCTGTCGACGCAGGCATACCTCGGCCGCACGACGCGCGAGGATCTCGATCTACGCGAGAGGATCCAGGCCGTCACGGTCGCGGACGTGACGCGTGTAGCGAAGAAGTACCTGCAGCCGAGCAAGCTCGTGATCGTGGACGCGGGATCGAAGCCGAAGTGACCGGCGGCGCGGTTCATCGACCCTGACGGCCGGCCCTGACGGCCGGCCCTGACGGGGTCAATTTTTCCCGGTTCAGCGCGAGATCGCGCAGCAGTCCGATGGCTGTCCGAAGCGCGGCATCGTGAGGGCGACGGCATGCCCGTGTCCCTGTCCGGTGAACGGCCGCGATGCGGACGCAACGCCCGACAGTCGGACGAATCCGGCCGCACGTCACGCACGATCAGGGACTTGCGGTTGGCAAGGTTCGTGGACCCGTGCTCGGTCCATGGCTCCTCGCGAAGTGCTTCCCGGCCGCTTCTATATGATCACCCGTCGCTGCACGCAGCGGTTGTTCCTCCTGCGACCGGACGACGAAACAGTGCGGGCCTACCTGTACTGCCTGATCGAGGCGGCGCAGCGATTCGGGATCGACATCCTGCTGTCGAGAATGATGTCCAACCATCATCACACCATCGTCTTCGACCGCGATGGTCGCATCAGCGAGTTCGTCGAACACTTCCACAAGATGGTCGCGCAGTGCATCAACCGGTTCCGAGGCCGTAGCGAAAACTTCTGGTCTAGCGACCCCGCATCGATCGTGCTGTTGGTGGATCGCGCGGACGTGATCTTCGAGCTGATCTACGCAGCGGGAAATCCCGTGAAGGACGGCCTCGTGGAACGCGTTCATCAATGGCCCGGCTTCAACGGCCTGAATGCGCTGCTGACTGGCCGCGTCATCCGCGTGACGCGTCCTCGGTTCTACTTCCGCACCAACGGGCGGATGCCCGCCGAGGTCAGCATGAAGTTCGCCCTTCCCCCCGAGCTCAGCAACCACGAGGAGGCGCTCGAACGGCTGCAGGAGGGCGTGGCCAAGCTCGAGGCGTCGCAGGCCGAGATGCGCGCTCGTACGGGCAAGCGGGTGCTCGGTCGTCGCCGAGTGCTCCGGCAATCCTGGCGCGACGCCCCCGCCAGCGTGGATGTGCCGAGTGATCTGAGCCCGCGCGTGGCGGCTCGTGACCGGTGGTCGCGCATGGAAGCTCTCGGGCGCAACAAGGTGTTCCAGCTGGCCTACCGCAAAGCGCGTGCGGCGATGCTCGCCGGCACGCCGATCCCGTTCCCGCCCGGCACCTACTGGCTGCGCCGATTCGCCGCCGTGGCGATCGCATCACCCGCCAACTGACCCTCGCGCATCTCGCTCGCCTTGGTTCGCCCGGCACGTGCATCACAGCACGTGTCGTTGCGGCGTAGCTGATCGCCCGCGATCGCCACGGCAACCCGGCGATGAAGTCCTGCGATCTTCTTGCTTGCAGCGGCGAGTATCGGGGAGTTTTCGGCTGCCGGCCGCCATGACCCCGTCAGGGCTCCTCCCCCCGTCAGGACTCCCCCCGGTCCGTTCCCGATGCCGTGCCGTCGGGATGCGGCTTGCGTGAAGATCGCGTGAACCTACGGAAGCTGCCGGCCCTTGCCGGCGTTCGATTCGGCGCGCTCGCTAGGCTGGCGGGACATGAATCAACGCGCCGTGGTGGTCCTGCTTTGCTTTGTGCTCGCGGCCCCGGCGATCGCGGACGATGAGGCGTCGATCCCGGGCCACGCGATCGATCGGGGGATGAATAGCGGGATCACGGGGATGGCGCTGGGGCTGGGGCTGGTCTCCCAGCTGATCCCGGTGCGGGATCCGGAACTGTGGCGGGCGGAGCTTGCCGGATTCGATGAGGGGGCGAAGCAAAACTTTTCGCCAAGGGCAGCGAGCATTGCGGACGGGATGCTCGGGCTATCGCTCGCGGCTCCGGCGCTGTATCTGATGGGATCGACGATCGATGATGCCGATGGCGACAAGCTGCTGCTGTATGGGCAGTCGGTCGCGGTCAATGCGCTGATTGCCGGCGTGACCAAACGGCTGGTGCAGAGGCCACGGCCGTACATGTACTCGAAGGATCCGGCGGCGCAGCGGTACGCCCGCGAGCAGGGCGACGATGGGTACATGTCGTTCTACTCCGGGCACGCTGCCCTGAGCTTTGGAGCCGCCGTCACGGGCGCGTATCTGCTCGGTGCGTCGGGCGCGAGCAAGTCGACGATGTATCTCGCGTGGGGCGGAGGACTGATGCTCGCCAGCTCGACCGCGAACCTACGCGTCCGTGCCGGCAAGCACTTCTACTCGGACGTGATCATCGGTGGGATGGTCGGCGTGGCCGTCGGCTACGTCGTCCCTGCCCTGCACGCCGAAGGCGATCCATATCGCCCCTCGCTCGAAGAGGTGGCGGCCGGTGCCGCGGGAATCGTCGGCGGCCTGCTGCTCTCGAGCTTGATCCCGCTCGAGCACCGCCACAACGAGCTCGATCCCGGCAACTCCGGCCTCGTTCACAACCTGCGCGTGACACCGATGCCCGTGACGAACGGCTTCGGCTTCGCGATCGGTGGTGGTCTCTAGAGTTTCGGGCCGCCCGCGCGCACTTCAGCCGAGGCCTGCGCCTCGTACTTCTTGAAGTTCTCGCGGAACAGCGTCGCGACCTTCTTGGCCTTGTCGTCGTACGCGGCCTTGTCCGTCCACGTGTTCCGCGGCTGGAGCATCTCCAGCGGCACGTCGGGGCACGACATCGGGACGGAGAACCCGAACACCGGATCCTCGGCGGTCGCGACATCGGCGAGCGCGCCGGAGTGGATCGCATCGATGATCGCGCGTGTGTACTTGAGCTTGATCCGCGAGCCGGTTCCGTACGCGCCGCCCGACCAGCCGGTGTTGACGAGCCAGGTCTGCGCACCGTGCTTGCGCAGCTTCTCGGCGAGCAGCTCGGCGTACTTGGTGGGATGCCAGACGAGGAACGGGCCGCCGAAGCACGGCGAGAACGTGGGCTCCGGATCCTTCACGCCCTGCTCGGTGCCGGCGACCTTCGCCGTGTAGCCGGAGATGTAGTGGTACATCGCCTGACCAGCCGTCAGCTTGGAGACCGGCGGCAGCACACCGAACGCATCCGCGGTCAGGAAGATGACGTTCTTCGGATGCCCACCGACGGCCGGCAGCTTTGCATTCGGGATCGAATCGAGGATGTAGCTGCCACGCGTGTTTTCGGTCAGCGATGTGTCCTCGTAGTCCACGAGGTGCGACGTCTGCTCGTACTTGACGTTCTCGAGCACCGCGCCGAACTGCAGCGCGTTCCAGATATCCGGCTCCTGCTCCTTCGAGAGCTTGATCACCTTGGCGTAGCAGCCACCCTCGATGTTGAACGTGCCCTGATCGGTCCAGCAGTGCTCGTCGTCACCGATCAGCAAGCGCTTCGGATCCGCCGACAGCGTAGTCTTGCCCGTGCCCGACAGGCCGAACAGGATCGACGTATCGCTCCCATCCCGCGCCTGCGTGGCCGAGCAGTGCATCGACAGCACGCCCTGCTTCGGCATCAGATAGTTCATGATCGTGAACACGCCCTTCTTCATCTCACCGGCGTACTCGGTGCCGAGGATGATGAACTCGCGGCGCGCGAACGACAGATCGACCGAGGTCGTGGACGTCATGCCCGCCGTGTGGCGATTCGCCGGGAATCCGCCGCCGTTGTAGATCACGTAGTCGGGCTCGCCGAACGAGGCCGCTTGCTCCGCCGTGGGCCGGATCAGCATGTTGTGCATGAACAGCGCGTGATAGGCGCGCGCACACACGACGCGGATCTTCAGCTGGTACTTCTGATCCCAGCCCGCATAGCCATCGATCACGTAGAGCCGCTCGCGCGTGTTCAGGTAATCGATCGCGCGCTCGCGGTTGATCAGGAAGCTCTGTGGATCGAGCTTGATGTTGACGTTGCCCCACCAGATGTCATCGCGAACCTCGGGCTCGTCCACGACGCGCTTGTCGGTCGGGCTGCGCCCGGTCTTCTTGCCCGAGTACGCGATCAGCGCACCGGTCGATGAGATCGTCGAACCCTTCTCGAACCGCAGTGCTGCCTCGTAGAGAAACGCCGGGGACGGGTTGCGATAGATCTCGGCGACCGAAATGCCCTGTTTGTCGAGAGAGAACGCCATGGTGAAGAGCTCCGTGGAGTGGAAGTGGAAGCGGGAGGTATACAACGAATCAGGGGTTCGCCGACCCGGCGCTCGGTACGGCGCACAACTTCCAGTCGGTGTTCGCGCTGTCGGTATCCTGACCGTTAGGCGACCGACAGAGCGCGCCCGCGGAGCTAGCATCCGCCGCCGTCGCTGCGGTGCCCTCCACGAGCGAGACCTGTCCAGCGAATCCGGGTAGAACGACCATCGTCATCGCCCCTTCATAGGACAGGGCGTCGATCAGCGTGTGCGCGGTGTTGTCGATCAGCGCGATCCCATCGGGTGCGCCGTTCTGGATCTGGTCGTTGGTCCAACCCGGATCGACCTTGGTGACCCCGGTCCCGACGGTGACGTTGGATCCCGCGATCACCAGGTAGCCCCCGGCCGCCAGCATCCCGGTCCCGAGATTGATCGTCGCATAGACCGCATTGCCGGTGCCATTGACCAGCAGCACCTGCTTGCCGGTCAGCGGGACCGGTACGGTGGACGGGTTGTAGATCTCGATGAACTCCGCGCTGTCGGGGCTGCCGGGCATGTCGTAGTCGACCTCGTTGATCACGAGATGGCTGGCAGCCGTGGACACCGTCACGATCGCCGTGCTCGTGCTCCCGCCGAGCGTCGCAGTGATCGTCGCGGTTCCCGACCCTGCCGTGTCCTGATACGTGAACGTGGCCGCCGTCTGGCCGGCGAGGATCGTCACGTTCGTGGGGAGTGTGCCGCTGTTCGCCGGATTCACCGCGAGCGTGACCTGGGTCGCGATCAGCGCGGGCACATCGAGCGTCGCCGTGAGCTGCGTCGAGCCACCGGGCGCGATCCCCACCGTACCCGGCGACAGCGCCACCGCCGATGGCGCCTCGGCCGTGTCGAGCACGCGGACGTGACTGGTGAGCATCTGGATCCCCAGCATCGCCATCACCGCGACATCCGCGGTCTGCGCCACCGCCGTGACGTTGACCGTAGCCGAGGTTTGACCGCTCGGCACGACGACGTTTGACACGGTCAGCCCGGCGGTGTTGGCCGAGATGATCATCACCGTGGTGTCACCCTGCGCCGGGCCCGACAGCGTCACCGTCAGCGGCGCCGGGAACGTCGGCGCTGCGAGCGTGGTGCCCACCCGCGCGTACGACAAGGCGGGTCCGAAGCCGATCAGGGCCGGAGATCCGAGCGTCAGATCGGCCGCGGTTCGCGGCTCGAGCTTCGAGACCATCTGTCGCAGCGTCAAGATGCCGCGGACCGACGCGAATGTCGTACCGACGGCGGGCAGCGGCGTAGTCGCGAACACGAAGTCGTCTACGACCAGCGCATCGGTGCCGGCGGTCAGCGTGAACTCGCCCTGCGTCATGTCGTTCGCGGTGACCGCGGCCGAGGTGGCGATCGAGATGATCACGCTCTCGAGGGCGAGCGCACGCGTTCCACCCGTCTTGATCTCCGCATACGTCACACCGACCGGAGCCGGCAGCGCCTCGGGACCGGCCGCGGTCACGGTCACGGCCGTCACGGTATCGAGCTCGATCTCGCCCTGGAACGCTGCGATGCGGCCATCGATCGTGACGCGTGCACCGACGATCGCTGCGGTCAGCGTCGCCGCGGCGGTGCCCGTGTAGACGAACAGGCCGGAGTTATCGACACCCAGGTACCCGGCATCGCCGGTCTTGGTCTGCACGAAGAAGCCGTTCGCGCCCTTGCCGGTCACCAGCGCATTGGTCACGCGGACCGAGGTGCCGACCGGAACGGCGGACGTCTTGATCTCATAGATCGTCGCCGGGCAGCCCGCGCTGCCCGGGTTGCTCGCCATCGGGCAGACATCGCACGCATCGCCCTTGCCGTCGCCGTCGGCGTCGACCTGCGTCGGGTTCGCTGTGTCGGGGCAGTTGTCGGTCGCGTTGGCAACGCCGTCGTGATCGCGATCGTTCGGATCGATCACCGTGCACGAGCTCGTGTTCGCATCGAGCGGGCACGGATCGCACGCATCGCCCGCCATGTCCTGATCGGCATCGCCCTGGATGCCGTTGTCGACCGGGCGCGCCGGATTGAACACCATCGGGCAGTTGTCGGAGGCATCCGGAACACCGTCACCATCCGCGTCTCCCGCGCCGGGGATCCCCGTGTACACCGTGGAGCCGGCAACCGCATCGGGCCGCTTCGGCGTGCACGACGGCTCGTTCATCGGCTGTCCGCACGCGAACGCGGGATAGTTGTTCGCACCTGCGGCGGTCTTCAGCGCGGAGTACGTCTTGCCGACCTCGCTCATGAGGCAGACCTTCTTCGCGACGCCGCACACGTCGACCGCGTCGCACGCGTCGGTGCTCGTGGCGGTAACCGCGGCGTCATCACCGTAGAGGACCTTGCCGCCGCGCATCACCATCACGACGTCCTTGGGCTCCGCCTCGATCACGGCGCGGTAGCCGGGCTTCCCGTTGCGCGCGAAGATCGAGATGTCGGCCACCCGGCCCGGAGCCAGCACGCCGATCGCATCGTCGGTCGAGGTCACCGAGGCCGCATTGACCGTGACCATCTGCCAGAGCTGGACGTCAGTGAAGAAGCTGTGGAGATAGGTCTTGTTGAAGCTATCGGCGCACGCCAGCTCGCGCAGCATGTTCATCGAGCCGGTCGGCATCCAGTCGGTGCCGAGCGCGATCTCGACACCGAGCCGCGCCGCGGTGGAGACCCGCGCCGTCTCGCCATAGAGCGTGATGTTGGAGCGCGGCGACCAGATCAACCCGGTTCCCGCGGCGGCCATCGCGCCATAGTCCGAGGGCTGCAGGCCGATCCCGTGGATCATCGCCGTCTTCGCGAGCACGAGGTTGTTCGAGGTTCCCGGCGCGGTCGCGTCGTACGCATCCGAGCTCTGGCACAAGAATTCGTTGCGCGCGGTCGCATCAACGCCCTCGGAGGTGTGTGGCTCGTACGCCTCGTCGGCCGAGATCGAGCTCGCCGTGGTCGGCATCCCGCCGTAGTTGCAGTCGGCGGTGCGGCGCGTGCCGCTCGAGTCGTCGAGCGGGAAGGTGTCGAAGTTGACGGCCTTCTGGTTGAGGCCCTCCTCGTTCGCTGCCTGATCGAGGTTGCGCAACAGGCCGGGCTGCCCGCCGGAGCCAACGATCGACGTCGCGCCCCCCATCAGGAACCGCAGCTCGCCCCAGCGGATCTGGTCACCGGTCGCGCTGCCCGCCGACACGATCTTCGGCTTGCCGTCGAGTCCCTTCCGCCACTGCTGCCGATCGTCGTAGCGAACGCCAGAGTCCGTGTACGGGAGGTTCTGCGTGAACGTGATGTGATCGTGCGTGTTAATCAGGCCGGGAGAGATCGCGCCATCGGGGCACGAGATCACGGTCTCGCCTCCGACGGCACAATCACAGCCCACGCAGGTGATCGAGCCTTGCGCGTCGACCGCGACCTGACCGCCGTGCAACAGCTTGCCCGGCGTGAGAACGTCGCCCTTGAGCAGCTTCGCGGGGCCGCCCGCCGTGATCGAGCACGTGCCCGAGCTCACCGGAGGCAGCGTCTCGCAGGTCACCTCGGTGACCGGTGGACCATCGGGCGGTGCGTCGACACCTGCATCGGGCTGGGACGAATTGTTGTCGCCACAGGCCGCGATTCCGAGGACGAACAACGCGACGAGCGTCAGGGAGAGTTTTCTGCGCATGAGGGGCGCAGAACCTATCACGCGACCCTGTGACGTCGACGGAAAAGGCCGGTGTCGGTCTCGTCACAGAGTTGTGGCTCGGGTGAGCCACCTCACCATCGCGAGGTGCTGATGCGTTCAGTCGAGCGGCTGCTCGAGACTGTCAGCGACGAAGCCCATGACCTCTTGCAGCATCTGGCCGAAGTCATCGTAGAACTGCTGGTCCAGCGCGTTGTCGCGAGCGTCGTACATCAGCACGGGTGCCTCGCCATTGGGCTGCGTGCGGCTGACGTCGAGGCAGAACCACTCCTGGTACTGCGCGCCCATGCCGACCACGACCAGGTTCTCAGATAACTTGCGCTCCACGCGCGCATCGAGCGTTCGCTTCACGACGTCCGCCGCGGAGTCGCTCGATCGCATGCCCACGAAGTCGTGAACGATGCCGAGGTGGGCCGGGATCGCGATCCCTCCGAACGTGCGGAGGAAGGTCCGGTACGACGGGGGAAACGTGACTCCGAGGGCTAGTTCGGCGGCGGTGATCGCTGCTTCCGGCGCAGGACCCGCGATCTCGCACGAATTCTCGTGCTCGCGGAGCCGGCGACGGACGCGTTCGACGAGCTCGATGGTGTCGTTCGTCATGGCGTGGACGGTCGATTATGCACCGGAGCACTCACGAAGCGATCAGCGGAAATCGTGAGCGCGCGATCACCGCGATCGCGCACGTCCCCCGTTGACTTTCACGCAAGCCGAGGCATCGCTGCAGGAAACGTGAGCGCGTCAGCCACCGCGAGCTCCATATCCGTGTCGGTGATCTGAAACGCGGCCTGCATCACGCCGAGAAACGGGATCACGCGCCAGCTGGGCACAGTGGCCGGAAGCTCGGCAACCAGCGTGTAGACCACCATCCAGTATCGATCGACCGGATCGGGCAGCGACTGCGCCACGCGTGAGAGCTCTCCGAACACCTGCGCATCCGCTGCGCGAGGGCGGCGAAACGCGCGGTACAGCTCGCCATCGAGCTCGTCCGACGTCAGCTGCAGGTCGGCAATCGCAGAAAACAAGTCCCTCACCTTGAACCGGTGCTCGTCGTTGGCCACGCCACGCGCCAGTGCTCGCAGCGCGAACACCTCGGCCGCCACGCTGATCAGGCTCTTCACGCGCAGATAGCGATCGTCGAGGTACTCGGTGAGCTGCTGCGCGCGCGCCGAGTTGAGGATCTGACCGGCCTCGATCGGGCTGATCCGCAGCGCGATCCGCAGCTTTTCGAGGAACGAGATCTCGCCGGGGTCGAGCACCTCGTCAGAAACGGTGACCTCGGCCGCCATGCCGTACGCGGCGAGGCGATGGATCCGCGCCGGCAAGCCGCGCGCGATCGCCGGCACTCGACCGAGCGCGCTGCCCGCGAACTTGATCGCATCATTGGATAGATCGATCAGCGTGCGCGCCGCGTTGGTTCCGAGCCCCTGGAACAGCGGATGGCTGGCGACTTGGTGCTCGAGCACGACGGTCTCGCGCGGATCGACCGAGCCGTCCGCGTTCATCGCGCCGATCATCGCCTCGACCAGAAACCGCCGCGGGTCGTTGGGCCTCAGCCCGCCACCGAGCAAGTGCTTCACGGAGCGTTCCATCGACAAAGATTCTAGTGGAACAGGACGTCGATCGCGATCACCAGCGCGATCGATCCGGCGGCGAATGCCCCGCCGCGCACGAGCAGCTGCCTCGAGATCGGCCTCTCCACCGCTCCCTGCCCACGCCAGGCGCCCAGCCCGACGGTGATCACCGTCAGCACCGCCAGCACGATCGCGAACGGGAACGTGGCATGGCGAGCGGCGAGCTCGCGCTGCATCCGCGCACGTTCCTCGTCGCTCGGCTGCTGTCCTTCGCGCCGCTGCTGCAGGGTCCACTGGGCGAGCTCGCGTGCGACCACGCGCTCGCGCTCGGGCCGCATCGTGGCGGTGTACGTCGCGTCACGCCGGAGCTCCACCTCTCCGAGCGCGGCGCCGAGCTGGATCCCGCCGGCGACCACCAGTGCGATCGCGGCGCCCGCGATCCGTGCGCGTTGCGAGCCCGCCACGGTGGCCGCGAGCGCGCCGAGCACACAGCGCGCCCCGAGGAACGCGGCCCCGAGCGTGATCGCCGCCGCCGGCAGCGCGACGAGCCACTTCGCATCGCCGAGGTCGCGGTGCAGCGTCACGCCATCGCCGTAGCCATGCCAGGTGCCGGTCGCGAGGTACCAGGTCGCATGCAGCACGAGGACGGCGCCGATCGCCCGCGCGATCCGGCCGCCGAGCGAGCGGCGACGCGCGAGCCCGACCCAGAGCGCGATCCCGACCACACTCTCGACCGCGATCCCGCCGAGTGCGATCACGAGCTCGCCCTGCACTGCAGCGAACCGGACCCAGCCGCCGGCGAACCAGAACAGACGGACCTCCGTGACGCTGCCGCCGACCGCGAGCGCGGCGCCGCCATGCCCGATCAGCTCGTGCACCACGAGCCCGAGCCGGCTGGTCGCCAGGCCGATGCAGGTCACCAGCGCAGCTAGGCGGATGACCGAGATCCACCAGGGTCGAGGCATTGGCGAATCATCCCGCGGACATCCCGCGACTGGGAACCACCATGTGCAGGGGTTATCATTACACCGATGGTTCGGGCCGTGGCCGCCGCGTTGCTGGTGGTGACCTGCGTCGGCGTTGCCGAGGCAGGATCCAATCGGAAGATCGCAGTCGAATCGGATCCCCCTGGCGCGAGCGTCTACATCAACGAGAAGGAGGCCGGCCCCGCGTGTGCCGGTACGCCGTGCACGATCTCAGCACCTCCCGGAGAGGTGATCATCATCGTCGAGCTCGACGGCCACACCGCAGCGTTCCAGACCCTCGATGTCCCCCGCCGCGGCCGCGTCCCCAAGGTCACCGTCAAGCTAGTCCCCGCCATTGGCACGATCGTGATCGACGGTCCCGCCGGTGCACTCGTGCAGGTCGACGACGTCGATCAGGGCAAGGCACCGACGCGCGTCGACGTTCCCGAGGATGCTCATCACGTCGTCGTGACCATGGACGGCAAGCCGATCTATGACCAGTTCGTCGATGTCACGACCGGTGGCGAGACCACCGTGACGCCGAAGCAGGTCGCGCTCGCAGCCTCCGTTGAGGGCGCTGCCGGTGGCGGTGATGGCGAGGCCAAGGTCGTGAAGATCGCCGTTCCCAAGACCAAGCGCGATCGGTTCATCACCGCGAGCGCCGCGGTGGACATCGCGTTCCGCAACTTCTCGTACTCGGGCGTGGCTACGCCGCTGACGCTGCGCGACTGGAGCGAAGGCGGCCAGGTCCTCGCCGGTCCGCTGATCGAGCTGTGGCCGGGCGAGTTGATCGGGGTGGATCCGCTGCGCGGCCTCTCGCTGCTGGCGCGAATGCAGTTCGGCGTCCACCCGCAGTCCGTCACCGGCAACGGCGTCATGGACGACACCAACACGTTCTGGCAGTCGGTGGAGCTCAGCCTGCGCTACCGGCGGACAATCGCGCAGAAGTTCACGGCGGAGGCCGGCATCGGCTACGTGCGCGACCAGTTCCAGTTCAACGGAAAGCCGCAGGACATCAACCTGGTCCCCGATGTGGACTACCGGTGCGTGAGGCTCGGGCTGCGGGTCTCGATGCTGCTCGGCAGGCTCGAGCCGTACCTCAGCGCCGAGAATCGCGTCGTGATTTCGGCCGGAAAAGTCCAGGCGCGGTTCGCGAATGGAACCGACGCTTCGGGCTATCGGGCGGCGGTCGGCCTCAATGCGCGGATGGGATCGTTCGTCGGTCGCGTCGAGGGCTCACTCCTCAACTACACCTGGGACATGAAGTTCGATCCGACCGCGATGTACCGTGCGACCGGCGCGACCGATTCGATCAAGCAGATCCAGCTCGCGGTCGGCTACCAGTACTGAGGGCGGGCACTACTCGCCGAGGAACTTCTCGTAGGCCTTGAAGTTATACGGCCGGCCGAGGAAGTCCTTCACCAGCTCCGCCGCAGGCTTGCTGCCACCGGGCGCCAGGATCTTGTCGCGGTAACGTGCGGTGACCGCGGTGTCGAGCAGACCGGTCTTCTCGAACGGCGTCAGCAGATCCTTCGCGATCACGAGGCTCCACAGGTACGTGTAGTACATCGACGAGTAGCCGACGAGGTGGCCGAACGAGGTGTGGAACTTCGTGCCCGCGACGTAGGCGAACGGCGTGTACTGCTTCTGCAGCTTCTTCACCATCGCGAGCTGATCGAGCTTCGCCGGATCGACCTGGTGGAACTGCAGCGCGATCGCCGCGTAGAACACCTGCTGCACCGTCTGCGTGCCGAGACCGAACTTCTCGGCCTTCCGCATCTTGGCGACCAGATCCTTCGGAATGATCGCGCCGGTCTTGTAGTGCTTGGCGAACTTCGAGAGCGTGTCGTAACTCCAGCCCCACTCCTCGAACATCTGCGAGGGCGCCTCGACGAAGTCGCGCTCCGTGGATACGCCGCTCTGTGCGATCCAGTGGTGCTTGCCGCCGAGCACGTGGTGCATCAGATGGCCGAACTCGTGGAACATCGTGACGACATCACCGTGATCCATCAGCGCCGGCCCGCCATCGGCCGGATCGGGAAAGTTGCAGATCAGCGCCCCCTCCGGCAGTTGCTTGCCGGTGACGCCGTCGATCATTCCGAACTGCGCGGCGTGTTTGTACTTGTCGGCGCGCGGATGGAGGTCGAGGTAGATCCGGCCGAGCTTCTCTGGGCCGCGCATCACGTCGTAAACCTTCACCGACGGATGCCACACGAGGGCATTCGTGATCGGCTGGTACTGGATGTCGTAGATCGTGGAGGTGATCGAGAGCAGACCCGCGACCGTCTGCTCGAACGGGAAGTAGCTGCGCACCTCGTTCGAATCGACGGCGTACGCGTCCTTCTTGATCTGGTTCTCCAGCCACGCCTTCTGCCAGTCACCGACCGAGGTCGCCTTCGGATCGTGCTTCTTCAGGTGCGCGAGCAGCTCGGCGTAGTCCTTCGCCGAGCGCTTCTTGGCGAGCGCGGTGATCCGCGCGATGAACGCCGCGGCGTTCTTGTCGCCGCGCAGCATCTTGTCGTCGCTCTGATAGTCCGCCCAGTTGGCAAATCCGAGCAGCTTCGCCTTCTCGGCGCGCAGTACGAGCAGCTTCTGCAGCACCTCCTCGTTGTGCGCGTCGCCGCGGGTGCGGAACTTGATGTAGAGCTGCTTGCGCAGATCGTCGTCATTCGCGTAGGTCACGAATGGGATGTAGTCGGGATAGTCCGTCGAGATCTTGATCATGCCGTTGTCGGGCTTGTGCGCCGCGATCCAATCGGCCGGCATGCCATCGAGTCGCTTGACGTCGCCAGCCGGGACCTCGAGGTACCGGGTGTCCTCCGCGATGTTCTTCGCGTGATCCTGCGAGAGCTTCGTCATCGCATCGTCGATCTCCTTGATCCGCGCGCGCTGGTTGTCAGGCAGCGCCACGCCGGCACGCTTGTAGTCGCGCAGCGTGGTCATCACGAACCGCTGGGTGTCTGCGTCTTCCTTCGACACATCGACGCCCTTGATCGCATCGAACACCCGGCGATCGAGCAGCAGCTGGGAGATGAACTGCGAGATCTCTTGCTCGCACGTGCGCGCCGCATCGCGCACCTTCGCATCGGGATTCACCTCGTGCGCGAGCCCAGCCATGTTCCCTGCATTCGCGACGAACCGCGACAGCTCGTTGAACGGCTCGAGCGTGTTGGCGACGGTGCGCTGGTCCTTGACGTCGATCACCACGGCGACCTGCGCCTTGCCCTGCTCGAGCAGGCCGCGGCAGGTGGTCAAGAACCGCTGATCGGAGGCCGCGCTCGGTGGCATCGCAGCCGCCGGCGTCGACGGCGCGTCCGCGACCTTGACCGGCTCGGTCGGCCGCGGCTCGTCGAGCGCGACCGGCGTGGGTACCGGTGCGGGCTTGCTGCCACCGCACGCGGCGCCGAACACGACAGCCAGGACACCGGGGAGCAGATGCTGTTTGATCATGTGTTCACCATACGGAGCAGGACCTGGCCGGGTGCATGGGCGTACCCGCCGCACAGGAGAACGCCTCGGCGAACTCCGGGAGATTCCGGAGCGAGCCATAGACGCGGAAGTTCGGAGGCGAGTGGACATCCGAGAGCAGGCGGCGCTGCAGCTCGGCGGGCCGCAGCTTGGCGCAAGAGCCCTGGCCCACTGCGATGAAGAACTGCTGGTCCTCGGTGAAACCGTCGGCGACGTACGACTTCGCGGCGTCCTTGCGCAGCGAGCGATACGCCTCGAACGCCAGCTTCACGCCGCCGAGGTCCGCGATGTTCTCGCCGAGCGTCAGCCGGCCGTTGATGTAGCCCTTCGGCATCGCCTCGAAGCTCGAGTACATCTCGGCGACGCACCTCCCCTCGTCGGCGAACCGGGTACTGTCGTCCTTGGACCACCAGTTCTCGAGGTTGCCGTCGGCATCGAAATGGGCGCCCTGATCGTCGAAGCCATGGATCAGCTCGTGGCCGATCACGGTACCGATGCCGCCGAGGTTCGCGGCGATCGAGCGGTCTTGACCGAACAGCGGCGGCTGCAAGATGCCCGCGGGCAGCGCCGTGGTGTTCGCGGTGGGCTCGTAATAGGCGTCGACGGTGTACGCGTTCATCTGCCAGTCGGCGCGATCGACGGGCTTGCCCGCGCGTACCAGCAGGCGATGCACCTCGAACGCGGCCGAGCGCTGGCGGTTACCGGCGAAGTCCTCGCGCTTGACGTCGAAGTCGTAGGTCTTCCACGTGTCGGGATAGCCGATCATGCGGACCAGGCGCGCGAGCTTGGTCTGCGCGATCTGGCGCGTGCCCTCGCTCATCCACGCGAGCTTCGCGATCTCGTCGTTCATCACCCGGACCAGCGCATCGACGAGCATCGCCGCGGTCTGCCGACGGGAGCCCGAGAAGTAGCTGGCCACGTAGCGCTGGCCGAGCAGGTCGCCGAGGCCGTCCTGGGTGGCCTCGATGCAACGCTTGCTGCGAGCCGGCCGCGTCTCGACGCCGCGCGTCAGCTTGTCGAGCTCGAAGGCTTCGTCGTCGAACGTCTTGGGGAGCGTGAACGCGAACCTCTGAAGCAGGTGATACGTGAAGTAGCGGCTCCACTGCACGGGCTTGAACCGGCCGCGGAGCTTGTCGATCGCGGCGAAGTAGTTCGGCGTCGTCACGATCACCCGCTTGCTCGGCTCGATCGCGAGCGCCTTCCACAGCGCCTTCCAGTCGACCGACTTCACCTGCTTGCCAAGACCCTTGAGGTCGGTCGGGTTGTACAGCGCAAGCAGATCGCGCTGTGGAACGCTGGTCCTGGTCAGCTTCGCGAGCTCGACCTCGATCGCGAGCACGTCGTCAGCGCTCGCGGCCGGCAACCCCGCGAGCGCGAGGAGCCTGCCGATGTGGACCTTGTACGCAGCGACCTTGTCCGCGAGCTCGGGCTTCACGTAGTAGTCACGGTCCGGTAGCCCGAGCGCCGCGCCATCGAGGTAGAGGACATGGGTCTTCGAGTCCTTGAAGTCGGCGAGCGTGCCCTCGCTCCACACCACCGCGACGCCGAGCTTGTGCAGCGCGGTGACGGCCGTCATCCAGCTCTTCGGATCCTTGACCTTGGTCGTCCTCGCGAGCAGCGCCTTCAGCGCGGCTGGCCCTGCCTTCTCGATCGCCGCCTCGTCCATGCACGCGGCGTAGTAGTCACCGAGCTTCCTGGTCGTCGCGTCGGCACCGCTGCCCTTGGAAGCCTTCTCGAGCAGCGCCTCGAGCGCGACCGTGTTCTTCTCGTCGATCTCGGCGCCGCGTCCCCACGACGAGCGATCCGGTGGGATCGGGTTCTGCGCCAGCCAGCCGCCACATGCGAACTGATAGAAGTCAACGCACGGATCGACGGTGTGATCGAGCGATCCACTCTCGAGGCCGACGTCCGCGAGCGTGACCTTCACCCCCGGCATTGCCGGAGCGGGGCGTGCGATCACGGCGCCGATCGGTGCGGGCGCCAGTGGTCCTGGCGCGGGCGCCGCGGGCGTGGAGGTTCGCGGTCCCGAGCACGCGATCGCGGCGACGAGCGGGATGGTGGCCAACCGGGGACGCATCGCGCCGGACCTTATCACGCACGAGCGGCGTGCCCTCCGCAGGGCTACGGCTGGTGACGATCGCGCGCCAGCTGCGACTGGTGCGCGACCGCGGCCCACTCGATGCGCTGCGGCGTCGCAAGGCCGAGCGTGACGATCGCGGTCGACAGGTGGACCCTCATCGAGCGCTGATAGGCCTGCGCAGCGCGCAGCCGATCGCGGCTGATGATGCCGGAGCTGACGAGGTAGTCGCCGAAGCCCGGGAGCTCCGGCGTCGGTCCACGCATCAGCGGCCGAGGCGCGGCGACCTTGGTCGGCTTCGCCGGTGCCACGGTCGGCGGACGACCGGGGATCGTGATCGACAGCGGCGTGGGCGGGATCCGCGACCCGACGCTCTCCTCGCGATCCTGCGCGAGCTCGATCGTGGGCTCGCGCGGCTCGGGTGCAGGCGTCATGAAGATCTCGCCGCTGTGCGCAGAGCCGAGACCAAACGGCGTGGTCGGGCGCTCGTCCTGCTCGGCCGGCGCGTGCGTGCCCCGCGCGAACCGGGGCTGAGTTCCCGGGCGCCGCGGGGTCCGCGCCGGCGCACTGAGCGTGCGGTATGCCGAGCCCGATCCCGCGGAGCTAAGGCCGCGCTCGACCGGCGCGCGCGTCGCAGGAAACCGACCAGCCGCGGTAGCGGGTGCCGGGAGGTGATTTGCCACCGCGGCTGGTCGAAGCGAGACATCGACGATCGCGAGCCAGTCCCGGGCCTCGTGGTCGTCGGGGTCAAGGCGGATCGCCTCGCGGAAGAAGATCGCTGCGGACTCGTTCTCGTCGCGCCGCGCGGCCAGCTCGCCGAGCAGCCGGTAGGCGATGCCGCACTGCGGATCCATGCGGATGAGCTCGCGGAGGTCGGCCTGGGCATCGAGATCGCGGCGCAGCCCGATGTGAGCACGCGCCCGGATCACCCTCAGCTCCACGCAGCCCGGCTCGTTATCGAGGGCGTCGTTGCACATGGCGACGACGCCCGGAAAATGCCGTGCTTCGAACAGCTCGACCGCCGTCGCGATGACTCCTCGATCCACGCACCAGAGCCGAGCAAGCAGTGGGCCATACAGTAGTCGGAGTCAACTAGCTGATATCTCGAGGATCGAGATCGATCCCGACCGGGGCTCGAGGTCCCCAGCAGGACTGTTCTCCCCAGGGGCGTTGCCATGGTGGCGCGGTCGGGATGCCGCCGGCATACTCAGACTCGTGCGCTGGCCGTGCATCCTCGCGATTTCGTTCGCTGCTAGTCGCAGTGACGCGCGATTGCCACCACCCGCGGAGACCACCGGGGAGTTCTGGCGCGACGTCGTGGAACCCCATGGAGATGAGGTCCGCGCCCTGGTCAGCAAGAGCAAGAACGCGATGAAGATCGCCGACGAGGCGCTGCAGACCGATTCGGAGTGGGCCGTCGATCAGCGGCTTCGCTACTTCGAGGCCGCGCACGGGATGCTGCGCTACGCGCACACCCTGTCGCCTGACGATGCCGAGGTGCTGGGCTTGCTCGGGCGCGCCGACGACGAGCTCGGCAAGACTCACGATGCGATCGAGGCCTACGAGGCGTGTGTTCGGCTCGTCGGACCGGAACGAGCCGGGCCCGAGACGGTCGGCCGGCTGGGCGCCATCTACCTGCGGCTCGGCGATCGCGATGCGGGCATTCGCTGGCTGCGTCAGGCGCAGGGACCGCTGACCGTGAACTCGGCACAGCCGCTGATCCAGCTCGCGAACGCACTCGCATCGCGCGGCGAGGTCACCGAGGCAATCGAGGTGCTCCAGAATGGCCTGCCCACGCTGGGTGTCAGCTACTACTCGCACGAGCTCTCGGTGGTGTCGTTCGGCCTCGCGGTGGTCCTCGATCGCGACGAGCAGCGCACCGCGGCGTTCGATGTGCTCGACAAGATGAAGACCGTGCTCCAGCAGCAGTTCGGGACCCAGCTCCAGAACGCGATCGCGATGACCCGGTTCTCGCCCGCCGAGGATCAGCACTACTATCTGGGTCTGTTGTACGAGGCACTCGACCAGTACACCGAGGCGCGCGCCGAGTGGGCGCTGTACGCCGCGAGCGGGGATACGCCGTGGCGTGCTCGCGCGCTCGATCACATCCACGCGATCGATACCCAGCATCGCGCGCGGCCGATCAAGCCGCCGCCGACCACCACCACCACGCCTCCCCCGCCGACGGTCCGGCCTCGCCGGGTGCCGCGCCCATGAGCCGCTACGCGCTCCTGCTGGTCGCTGCCCTCGCCTCCACGGCGCAGGCAGACCTGTGGCAGCGCGCGCTCGAGCGCGGCTCGGGCGAGGCCGCGCGCGATCGCTACGAGGCGGCGATGCACGACGGCGACGAGCTCGCCCAGCGCGCGAACGCCAAGGGTAATAGCCTCCGCACCGTCACCGGTCTCGTCGAGCAAGCGGTGCGCGCGTACCGGCTCGCCGCCGACGCGCGGCCCAAGGAGGCCGAGCCGTACTTCCGGATCGCGAGCACGATCGAGAGCTTCTTCACGGATTGCAGCGCGATGATGGCGCAGCGCCCGCCGACCTGTGTCGGAGCCCGCAACGTCAAGGTCGATGTCGCGCGCGCGAAGGAAGCCGTCGATGCGTGGGACGCGTTCGAGGCCCGTGCTCCGCTCGATCCGCGGCTCGGTGAGGCGTTGTTCTCGCGCGCGATCCTGCGGACGAAGCTGGTGACCAGCAGCAAGGATGCGAGGGTCCATCTCGTGGGCGCGCTCGCCGACTACACGGCCCTGCTCGACCGCGCGGATGGCCTCACGATGCTCCGGCTCGAGCAAGTATGGGGCAACCTCGCCGAGACCTACATGATGCTCGGCAAGCTCGACGAGGCGATCGAGGCGTATCAGGTGTCGATCGACAAGGGCGCGAGCAGCTCCACCTACTACGGAAAGGCGGTCGCACTCGATCGCGACGAGCGTGGCACCGAGGCGCTCGAGCTGATCAAGAGCCAGGGCATCGGTGCCTTCGATGACTTCCGCGAGGACATCCAGATCGGCAACGTGTTCTACGTCCCCGCAGGCGAGGAGTTCTATTACTTCGGCCTGATCTACGAGGCGTTCGGCTACCTCCCCGAATCGATCGCGAACTGGAAGCTGTTCCTGAACAGCGGCGCGCATCCCCAGTTCCACGCGCGAGCGAAGCAGCACCTCGACGCACTGACGGTCAAGCAGCACGCCGCCCCGCGCCTGCGTCCGCCTCCCGATCCCTTCGACATCTACCCGTGAAGCTCGTCGTCACCACGCTAGCTGTCGTCGTGGCCGCCGCGACCGCGCACGCACAGTCGAAGCGGTATCCGCCAGAACCCGTCGACAAGGACGAGGAGAAGGCCGCGCGATCCGAGCTGTGGGAAGCGGCCGTCAACCCCCAGCAAGAGCCCTATCTCACGCTGATCGCGCAGGCCAAGCAGGCGATCGAGGCGCGCACGCCGGATCAGCTGGAGCTCGCGGTGAAGCTCACCGGCGACGCGATCGCATTGCTGCCGCGCAACCCCGACGCGTTTCGCTGGCGCGGCGAGGCGAGCTTCTTGCGCGGCGACTGGCACGGATGTGCCGCGGATCTGCGGATGGCCACCGCCGCGCCCGGACCGAGCGAACCCACCGACCGCAAGACCGCCGGCGAGCTACAGCTGAAGCTCGGCAACTGCCAGGCGCACGCGGGCAAGCTCGCCGATGCCGAGCGCACGCTCGCCGAGTCGGCGGCCGGCGGCACCGCGAGCGGCGAGCTGCTGATGCGGCTCGGTGAGGTGCGGATCGCGATGGGCAAGCTCGACGAAGCGATCGGCGCGCTGACCGCGGCACTCGAGGTTCCGGACGTCCAGCAGGCGCAGACCCGGTTCTTGCTCGCATCCGCGTTCGATCGCGCGCGCCGCCCGGCCGAGGCGATCATCGTGGCGCGAGGCGCGTTCCCGTACGACCGCGAGGTGACCTCGCTCGACAATCCGCCGCTGCCATTGATCGGCGCCGGCGAGGCCGATTACCTGCGCGGGCTCGCGTGGTCCGCCCAGGAGGTGCCGCGCGCGGAGTACGCGCAGATCTACTTCCGCGCGTTCGTGCAGGCCGCGCCCGACAGCCCGTGGCGCAAGCGTGCCGAGGAGCACCTGCGCGAGCTGCGCTCGACCGTAC
The DNA here is from genome assembly GCA_043753855.1 of Myxococcales bacterium. GTDB lineage: Bacteria > Myxococcota_A > Polyangia > Haliangiales > Haliangiaceae > JABFXX01. The sequence continues at coordinate 21,476 of JAYUVX010000101.1, forward strand.
TCCCCGAGGCGGTGGAGCGCTCGGCCGGCACGGCAGCGCTGGATCTCACCGCCGCCACCGTCATCGTGCGCAAGGCAATGCCCGCGATGCGCGCGTGCCTCGCGAAGACGCCCTCGATCGTCGTCGAGCTGAAGATCACGCGTTCGGGACCGGAGTCTCCGGTGGAACCACGGCCGCAGCCCGGCCGCTATCGCGTGCGCCAGGTGCGTCCGCCGCCCGACGGCGTCACCGTCAAGCTCGACAAATTCACCGGCGCGATCTCGCGCGGCGAGAGCGATGCCGCGATGCGCTGCGTGGAGCCGATCGCGAGCAAGCTCGCCCTGCCTTCCGTGAAGGAGAAGGACAGCTGGTACGTCGCGAAGTTCCTGGTGGTCGGAAGCTGATCGCTACCGGAGGAACGCCACGGTGACGCCGTCCCCGCCCTCGCTCTGCTCGCCGGGGCGCAGCTTGTCGACCGACTTGTGCGTGGCGAGGTAGCCGCGAACCGCCGTGCGCAGCGCGCCGGTGCCGTGACCGTGCACGATGAACACGGTGTCGCGTGCCGCGATCAGGCTCTCGTCGATGAATCGATCGACCTGCGAGATCGCATCCTCGGCACGGTTACCGCGGACATCGATGGTGGTGTCGACGGTGCGCGCACCCGCCTTGCCCCCGGCCGGAACACCGTCGACGAGCACGATCGGCGGTCCCGCGTCGGCGACCGGCGGCGCGGGCGGCGGCAGCATCGCGCGACGTGCACGGTGGGTATCCATCATCACGTCCTTGATGAGGACGCTGGCGCGCATCGAGCCGACGCGAACCTCGACCTTGTCGTCGGGCAGCAGCGACACGACCTCGGCCCGGCCGAGTCGGGGCACGATCACTGGCGCGCCCTGCACGAGCTTCTCGGCGGTGGCAGGCGTACCGGGAGGCATCGGCCGCTGGGGCTCGTGACGGGCGACCTGCGATCCGGGAACCGCGAGCCGGCGGTTGGCCGCCTTCAGATCCAGGGCGGTGACCTCGGCCGCCTTCGCACGGAGCTGCTTGCGAACCTCGTCGATCTCGCGCCGCGCGGCCTTGAGGTCCGCGAGCGCCTCGCCGTGTACGGCGCGCGTCTGCTTGTCGAACCGCGCCTTCGCCTGCTCGCGATAGGTCCGCTGCGCGGCGCGATCGGCCTCGACGGCCTCGAGCTCGGCGAGCAGCGCCGCGCGCTCGATCTCGATCCGGCGCTGCTGATCCGCCACCGAGGCGAGCAGCTCCTCGACCTTCGCGACATGCGGCCCCATCAGCGCGCGCGCTCGCTCGACGACCGGCAGCGCGATGCCCATCCGCTGCGCCATGGCGAGCGCACCGGAGCTGCCCGGCGTGCCGAGGTGCAGCTTGAACGTAGGCTCGAGCCGCGCGAGATCGAAGCCGACCGAGGCGTTCGAGAACCGCGCGTCGGTGGCGCCGAGCGCCTTGAGCTTCTCGTAATGGGTGGTGACGATACCGGTGACGCCGCGCTCTGCGAGCGCCTCGAGCACGGACTGCGCGAGCGCGGCGCCCTGCTCCGGGTCGGTCCCCACCGCGATCTCGTCGATCAGGATCAGCGATCCAGATCCTGCGGTGTCGAGAAACTCGCGGAGGTTGACCATGTGGCCCGAGAACGTCGATAGATCGTTCTCGAGGCTCTGCGCATCGCCGATATCGGTGCGCACGTCGGGGAACCAGCCGATCGCGCTGCCGCTCTCGGCGGTGAGGTGCAGCCCGGAGCGCGCCATCAGCGCGGCGAGCCCGACCGTCTTGAGCGCCACCGTCTTGCCACCAGCATTCGGGCCCGAGATCAGCAGCGTGGCATGGGCCGCGACCATCACGTCGTTGGCGACGCAGCGGCGCTCCGCGAGCAGCATCAGCGGGTGGCGCGCGTGGAGCAGTGCGATCCGCGGCGCGTCATCGATGATCGGCTCGGCGGACACCGTGTCCTCCGCCATGATCGCAGCCCCCGCGATCACGTCGAGCGTCTCGGCTGCGACCAGCGAGGCGTCGAACGCATCGGCCTCCTCCGCGACCCACCCGGAGAACTTGATCAGGATCCGGCGTTCCTCGTCGAGCACCTCGGCCTCTGCGAGCTTCGCCCGGTTGTTGAGATCGACGATCTCCTCGGGCTCGATGAACAGCGTCTGGCCACTCTGCGACGTGCCGTGAACGATGCCGCGCACGAAGCCCTTGCCATCGGTGCGCACCGGCAGCACGTAGCGCTCCTCGCGCTGCGTGTAGTACGAGTCCTGCAGGTACTGGCTGAACCGCTCGTCGGTGAGCAGGCTGGCCATGCGCTTCTCGAGCTCGGCCTTGATCGAGGCGAGCGTGCGACGCAGTGGGCCGAGCGCATCGCTCGCGTGATCGACGAGCCGGCCATCCGCATCGAAGCCCTCGAGGATCGGGTGGTAGACGTGGCCGAGGTCGCCGATCTGATCGCCGCGCGCAGCGAGCCGCGGCGCGAGCTCGGCATGATCGCGCAGGTGCGTGCGGAGCCGCGACAGCGAGCGGCCCGAGGTCGCCACGGCGACCAGCTCCGCCGCATCGAGGGCGGCGGACTTGCGCACGCGATCGATCGAGCCGGCGATGTCCGCGATCCCGCCCAGCGGCAGAGCCAGGTTGCTCGCCGCGAGCCGGCGTGCCTCGCTGATCTCGACGACCCGCTCGCGTGCACCGTTGATGTCATCGAACAGCTGCAGCGCGCGCACGTGGGCCTCACCGCGCCTGGTCGCGCAGCGCTTCGCCCAGTGGTCGACGAGCGTCGGCCAGCCGAGGTCCTCCAATGTGCGCGCCGGGATCACGGGGCGGTCGTTGTGCCATGAACCGAGCGACGATGCACGTGGGCGTACGCCCAGGCCGTGCTCTCGGAACAGCCAACGAACGAAGGGCCTCGAGCGGAAATGGCTTCGGCGCGTCGCTGTCGATTCGACCGTCGACTCGGCGCACGCGTCCCAGGTGATGCTCAGCCGGGAATCAGGTCTTGCAGGCTCGGGACGACCTTGTTTCGGCCACTGCGCTTGGCCGCGTAGAGGTTCTCGTCCGCGCGCTTGATCAGGGTCGATGGATCGACGCCGGTCTCACGATGCAGCGTGGTGACACCGAGGCTGATCGTGAAGTTGATGGCGAAGTTGTCGAACATCGTAGGCCGCTCCTCGATCAGCGTCCGCAAATGCTCGGCGAACACGATGCCCCCCGGGAGCGCCGTCGAAGGCAGCACGCAGGCAAACTCCTCGCCGCCATACCGCGCGAACAGATCCTCGCGCCGGATCCTCGGCTTGATCCGCCCGGCGAGATCCTTCAGCACGGCATCGCCGGCGAGGTGGCCTTGGCTATCGTTGACCTTCTTGAAGTGGTCGACGTCGAACATCACCAGCGTCAGCGGATGACCGTGGCGGACGCACACCGCGATCTCGCGCTCGATGAACTCCATGAAGTAGCGCTTGTTATGGATCCCCGTCATGCCATCCTGGATGGCCATGTTGTGAATCGCCTCGTGGTACGCGCTCTCGATGTTCGAGCCCGACAGGAACTTGTAGATCGCATCCCCGAACCGCACCTGATCGGCATCTGTCAGCTGCTGCGCGCGGATCCGGATCTCGTTGACGAACGTGCCGTTGGTCGAGTTGAGGTCCTCGACCCACCACGCGCCCGCATCGTCCATGTACAGCCGCGCGTGCTGGCGCGACACCGAGCTGCGGCTCACCACGAACGCGGCCTCGCTGTCGCGGCCCACGATGTATTGCGGGTTGAGCAGCGGGACGCGCTTGCCGATGTCGGGCCCCGGCGGGTGGAGGTGGACGAGGCACGCATCGCCGATCGGCGGCTTCTTCTCGTCAGAAGGACCGATCGGCCGTGCCAAGATCAGCGTGCCACCCTCGCGGTAATCGTCGGTCACGGCTGCCTGCACCGTTATATCCCGGCGGCCGACAACTGTTCAAATCTCCGACACCTGAATGATATCTCGATGCGATCCGAGAGCTTACTCACGCGTCGCCGCGACGGGTGACCTCGAAGGTCCGGCTGCCGTTCCGGGCCACCACGGGTGTGATCGTCCCGACCAGGTGGTCCGCGCAAAGGGTGCGTCCGTGCTCGCGGCGCTCCACGGAGAGCCTGTCCACGAGCTGATCGACGACCCGATCGTTGTCCGCCTGGCCGCGCGGAATCACCAGCGCAGCAATGACAAGCTGACCTCCGGCGATCGCGTCGATCACGGCGATTGCCGCATCGGCCGAGGTCACGTCGCCGATCACGATCGCATCGGCGCCCTCGCGGAGCGCACCGGCCACGGCCGCGGTGAAGCTCGGGACATGCTCGCCCACCGCCCGCTGGCTGATCGATGGCGCGGTGTGCACGATCTCGATCGGATCCTCGATGGCGACCACGGATCGGCGTCGCTCGCCGAGCGCGCGAACCAGCGCCGCGACCGTGGTGGTCTTGCCGGCACCTGCCGGTCCGCAGACCATCACGAGTCCTCGTCCATCGAGCCAGTCGCCCGCGGCAGCGAGTCCGATCCGATCGAGCGGTAGACCCTCGCCATGGAGGAGCCGCAGCGCTGCTCCAGGTCCGCGCTGATCGCGAGTCAGCGTCACGCGGACTCGACCTGCACCATCACCGTAGGCGAACGTCGCGGTTCCCCGCTCGGCCCACGCCGCACGCGCCTCGCCGGATGCCACCGCGCCGAGCTCGCGCGACAGCAGCTCCGCGTCGAGTGGGCGATCGCCTGCCGCCGCGAGCTCGCCGGCGGCGCGCAGCATCGGTGGCACGCCGGTCGCCAGGTAGATATCGCTCGCGCGCGAGCCGCGGGCCTGGGTGGTCAGCTGATCGAGAAACGCACTTCCGCTGGTGGTGGTCACACCCGACGGCGCAGCGCCATCGTACTGACCGCGCTCGATCAGCATGTCGCCGCCCGGATCGACGGCAGGTGCGGCTGGACGAGGGCGTACTGCAGCGACCGGAGGCGGGGTGGCCGCGGGTGCCGGCGCGGCGGCGGGCTCGATCGCCACGGTCCACGCGTTGGGGCGCGCCGTGACGCTGATCGCGTAGCGGACTCCCTGCGAATCGATCTCGAAGCGCGCGGGCCGCTGGCCATCGATGTGCGCGAGCGCAGCCGGCGGCGCGACCTCGCGGATCATCACGACCAGCTGATCGTGCGGTGTCACCTGCGTCGCGTGACGATCGCCGGTGGGGAACCGGAGCATCACCGCCTGCCCCGACGTGAGCACCGCTCCGGCGGCGCCGAACTTCTCGATTGATCGGAGATAGACGTCCAGCTTGCTCATGGCTCGGTGACTCCGACGATCTGCGCCTTGTTGATCAGGTAGTGCCACTCGGGCGTCCACAGCCGGATCCACTGGCCGGGACGGTCGAGATGATCGATCACGCGCGTCCGATCGGCCGGCGAGCTATCGAGCAGCGTGCCGGTCAGCCGCGTGGTGTCGGCGAGCTCGATCTCGACGTGGTGCTGGCGGTCGTGCAGGGTGACGATGTCGGCCGGCGGTGGAAGCCCCAGCGCGATCCGTACCGGCACGGGCACCGTCCGCAACCCCAGCTCCGTCGAGCGTTCCACGGTGCGTATCGTACCCCACGTGCTAGGTTCTCCCACATGGCGCGCACGGCTCCCTTGCTCGCTGCGACCACGTTGATCGGGATGATGACGTCGGTCTGGCTCTATCTTGATAATCGCTCCCTGCGCTCCGAGATCGCCGATGCGAAGGCGCCGCCCGCGGTCACTGCGGTCGCCGCTCCCGCCGCACCGGCGGCCGATCCGTGGTTGCAGACGCAGGCGCGCTCGGGTGACATCAAGTCGCGCACCACGGGCGGCGTTCCGCCGGCGCTGCCCGAGGAACCCAAGGAGATGCGGCTCGATCGGCGCGCGCGGCGCACCGAGGAGCTCGGCGCGATGTTCGGTCGCCACGATGGCGAGACCGAGCAGGAGTATCGCGACCGGATCGCTCCGTTGATCGCCGCGGGACTGATGGTTCCGCGCGTGAAAGCCTCCGAGTACCGGCGGATCGCCGAGGAGAAGGCGCATGTCACGCCCGAGCAATCGGCGAAGCTTGACAAGGCGTTCGACAAGGTCTACCGCGACGTCCTCGACTACACCAACAAGGCGATCGCCGACGGCACGCTGTCTCCGTACGAGCGCAACGTCGCAGGCTGGCTCGATTACGCAGGCGGCCTCGGCGGGCTGCTCACCGATGCGCAGGGCCAGGTCGGCAAGGTCCTCGACTCCGGTCAGATGAAGACGATGTACGACGCGGGCTTCGAGTGGGGCGAATACCTCGGGCTCAACGCTCCGTGGGAGAAGCTCAACCCGCCGCCGCCCGCGCCGAAACGATGATCGAGCCGCCGAAACCATCCCTGACGACGAGCGGGATGGTCAAAGCCCGATCCAGTAGTTCGCCTTCAGCATCACGACGTTCTCGCCGTCGGCCTTCCGCAGCTCGCGCAGATCGTCGCCAAGCCGGAAATGGCCGTCCTCGCCCTCGCTGGTGCGGCCGTGGCTCCAGATCGCAAACGCCGACGAGCCAGGTCGGTATTCCCAGCGCACCACCAGCGTGGAGCGTAGCTGGCGGAAGTTGAAGTCGGGGCGTGCGAAGCCGTAGGTCGCGCCGCTCGGGGCCATCGCGGTGTAGGTGCCGTCTGCGAGCGCGAGCTTGTCGAGCGCGGTGAACCGATCCGAGAACCGCTTCGCACCTGGATCGTCGACGTCCTTGATCTCGGTGTAGCTACCGCTCGCCACGAACGGCTGCGCGTAGGCCTGCAGGCTGAGCCGCGGCGAGAACGTCCAGTTGAGGCGCATCGTCAACCCGGCGGTGGTCTGACGGATCCGGCCGAACACGAAGTGGGGCTGCCCCTGTGTATCGTCGACCTGATCGATGTACTGCATCGAATCGTTGCGGTCCGAGTAGCTCGGCCCGACGAAGACGTCGATGTTGGAGCGTGCCTGCACGGTGACGCCGAGCTCCACGCCGCCATCGATCTCGTCCTGCGCCGCGGTGCGGCCACCGGAGGCCCCGAACGAGACCCACACCGGCTTGCGCGTGTCGGTGGTGACGTTCATGTAACCCTGATAGCGACCATCGCCGTGCAGCGCCCGCCCACCGCGCAGCGCCGTCGTGTCCCATCGGCCGTTCTCGAGGTTGCAGCCGCCGTTGAGGGACCAGTAGTTGACGAGCTGGACCCCGACGTTGCACTCGAACCCGACGTCGCTCAGCCGCGGCTCGAGCGTGGAGACCATGAACACATCGGTGTTCCAGCCCCAGTTGAGGATCTCGTCGGTGGGATCGTTGTCCTGGTAATTGAGGAACACGTACGAGACCGCGCGATCGGACCCGTTCTGGAATCCGAGGTCGTTGAGCTCGAGGCCGCGCGTCCGAACATCGCCACCACTGCCCCACCGCCAGTGCTTGGTGTCGCCGAGCTTGCCGATCTTCCACGACACGTCGCCCCCGGTGAGGCTCGTGCGCGTGGGATCGAACCGGTCACCGCTGCGGAGATCGGGACGCTGATAGAGGTGGCGCGTGGATCGCTGCGTGCGCGCGATCGCGAGCTCGCTGCCGTGCACGTAGCTGCCGACACCATGGATGTCGAGCTGGTACGGCGTGTCGCCGAATCGGTGCTGGACCTGCAGGCCTGCCGTGTACGCGCTGTCATGCAACAGGTCGACCAGCGGCGTGTCGTCGAGCCGGCGGTTGACTGCCGTGACCGATGCGCCAAGCGAGGTGCGCCCATCGTTGAGATCGCGCTTCACCCGGCCGACCGCGTAGTTGGTCAGCGGCGCGACGATCGGCGTCGCCCGCGCGCCGGACGCGTCGACGATCGTCGCGGACTCTTCGCCGGTCACCGCATCGAACACGCCGAGCGACCAGCCGCCGCGCGTCTTGCCGGTGAGCTTGGCGGCCGTGTAGATCGTCGTCGAGGTCGGCTGCTTGATGTAGTCGTAGTCCATGTTGGGCGTGTTCGGTGCAGCGCCGATCCGCCGGCTGTAGAACGCGCCCTCGTTGGCGTTGTCACTCTGGCCGATCGGCAGCTTGAACAGATCCACGCCCTCGAGGAAGAACGGCCGCTTCTCGGCGAAGAACAGCTCCCGTCCGGACAGGTTGACCTGGGACGGATCGGCCTCGACCTGACCGAAGTCCGGGTTCAGCGTGGCCGACAGCGTGAACGCTGGTCCGAGTCCGTACCGCACGTCGAGCCCGGCACTGTGGCGCAGGTTCGTCGAATCGTTCAACGGGTCCGCCGCGTCGACCGGCATCACGTCGAATCCGCCGCTCGCATATGGCAGGAGCTCGAGTCGGCGCCCGGGCTTGAGCCGATCGATCCCGTCGATCACACCAAACCGGCTGACCACCTCGGGTGCCGAGCGCGGCCACGGCGACCACGATGCTTGCTCCTGCGTGCGCCCGACGATGCGGAGCACCTGCAGCCCCCACTCCTGGCTGTCACTCGCCGCGAACCGGAGCTGGTTGAGCGGGATCCGGAACTCCGCGGTCCAGCCGGTCGTCTGCACGGAGGTCTCGCCGGTCCACACCGCATCCCAGGTGTCATCCTGCTTCGAGTCGTCGAACATCATCATGTCGCGCTGTACGCCCGCCGCGTTGAGCTGGAACACGTAGGCAGTGCGCTTGTCGTGATAGCTATCGAACCCGACGAGGATCGCGTCGGCGGGCACGTCGACATCGCGGCGCGTGAGCAGCTTGCGGATCAGCTCGGGGTGCGGATCATCGGCCCACACGCCGACGTACAGCGCGTTGTCGTCGTAGAGCACCGAGAACCGGGTCTCGAGCTGCGCCTTGACCCCGTCCTTCGGGAACCGCTGGATGAAGTTGGTCTGCTTCGGCGCGGATGCCCACGCCGCCTCGTCGAGCCGGCCATCAATCGAGATCGTGCCGTCACGACGGACCGCGTGCGCGCGAACCGCGGCAGGGAGCGGCTCGGCGCCGACGAGCGCGGTCGTGCTCATCAACCATCCGCATACGATCAGCGGGGCAAACTTCATGGTGCAGAGATCCTCGGTCAACACGAATGGTGGACGACGCCAACCAACCCCGTGTTGCGAATTCTGATTCCTCGACCGGCAGAAATTGTTCGTGCGACCGGCGTGCGACCGGCGTGTGACACCTGTCGCGACACCGTTCTCGGCGGCTCAGTGTCGCGCCGGACTCGACGACTTGTCCTCGTCGGATCGGCGCGCGTGCTCGAGCAGCAACGCGGTCACGCTCACGTTGACCTCGTCGCGACCGCCGATCGTCGCGGGCGAGAACTCGAACTGACCCTCGCGCCAGTCAAGCAGCCGCATCAACCGTTCCTTCGGTGCGCCATTGCCGGTCGAGACCTCGACCTTGATCAGCTTGCCCTCGGCGATGAACACGCGCGCGATCTCGCCGCCGCGCAGGAGCAGCAAGATGCCCGACTTGCGCTCGAACTCGAACAGCGACAACAGGGTGCCGAGGCCGATATCGACCAGGCTGCCGCGGAGGCCGAAGTTCGTGCTCGGCTGCGCGGGCGCCGCGACGCGATGGACGCGGATCACGAGCTCCTCGTCGAGGAACGGCTTGGGGATGTAATCGCGAACGCCGGCGCGAAACGCCTCGAGCCGGCTGAGATCGCCCTCGTCGCCGGTCAGGACGAGCGGAACATCGGAGAGCGTCGAGTGCTCGGACATCGCATAGGCGAGATCCACGCCGGTCATCATATCCATGTCCGCGGCGGCGATGATCGCGTCGGGACGCCACACCGCGCAGGCCTCGAGGGCCTCGGTGGCGGTCTCCACGGCCGTGACCTTGAACCCTGCGGCCTCGAGGCAGCGCGCCATCCGCGTACGCAGCGGCGTGATCGGCTCGACGATGATCACCTGGGTCGTCGTGGCGAGACCCGGGCTCGTGATCTCGGTCTTCAGGGTCTCGATGTGAGCGCGCAGCATGATCCGCGCCCCGGTCTCGGGGCCGATCAGCTCGAAGCCCATGCCCGGATGACGGCCAAGCGCGCGTGCCGCCGACGGCATCAACATGTGCGCGACGCGACCGAGCAGCGCGAGCCGCGTGCCGTCCGGAAGCTCGACCGCGATCTCGGTCTCCTCGCCGACCGGCAGCAGCGCCTCGGTCCGGATGTAGAGACCCCGCGCGGAGAGATCCTCGGTTTCGGCGATCACACGGCCAGACGGGCGGTCGAACTCCACCCGACACCGGCTGACGAGCCGCACATCACGGCCCCTGCGCGCGCTTGCCACTACCGAAAGTTTACCCAGGGCCAGAATTGTTGTCCTGTTTACACGCTTGACGCTCGATGGCCAGCTGCTGTGGTTTGCAAACCAACCGTCATTTCGCTTTGTTACGAAGGCACTTGGCAGCGAGCCTGGTTCAGGGCTAAACCTTTCAAGAATCTTTGAACGAACTCGGATCATCTCAAGGACAGCCCATGAGCCAGCTCGCAACCCACGCTAGCGCGATCTCGGTGCTCGATCGCCTCTCCCACGTCAGCGCTGTTCGCGGTGCTCCGACGCTGGCCGAAAGGCTGGTCGCGCTCGACCGGTTCGTCCACGATGATCTGGAGGCGTTCGGGCGAGAGCTCGATGCGCTCCCGCGCGGTGCCCGGGCGATCCATCGCGCCGCACACCATTTCCTCGATCTTCGCGGCAAGCACCTGCGCCCGCTGTGCGTCGCGCTCGCGAGCCGGTTCGGCGAGGGCTTCACCGAGCGAGCGCGCAGCCTGGCGGTCGCGGTCGAGCTCGTGCACAGCGCGACGCTGCTCCACGACGACGTGGTCGATCTCGCCGAGCGCCGGCGCGGCCAACCCACTGCCTCGGTCACCTACGGCAACGCCGCATCGATCTTCGCGGGCGACTGGCTGCTGATCGCCGCGCTTCGCCGGATCCGGCACAGCGGAGTCGAGGGCGTGCTCGATCGGATGCTCACCGTCATCGACGAGATGATCGTCGCCGAGTCGGTGCAGCTCGAGCGGCGCGGCAAGATCACCGGCGCACGCGAGGACTACTTCGCGATCGTCGAGGGCAAGACCGCCGCCCTGTTCCGCTGGGCGATGATCGCCGGCGCCCGCGCGGCGGAGCTGCCGTTGGCGGCCGAGACCGCACTCGAGCGGTTCGGGCTTCACCTCGGCGTCGCGTTCCAGGCCGTGGACGACGAGCTCGACTACCTCACCACGAATACAGGCAAGGACGCGCTCGCGGATCTGCGCGAAGGCAAGGTCACGTATCCGCTGGTGATCGCGCTCGAGCGCATCCCCGCCCTGCGCGACGAGCTCGGGTCGCTGCTCGCGCAGGACGAGGTCAGCGCTGCCGAGCTCGGCAAGATCGCGAGCACCGTCCGCGCCAGTGGCGCGCTCGTCGCGACCCGGTCCCTCGCGGAGGAGCACGTCCAGCGCGCGCTGAATGTGCTCGAGGAGCTGCCCGCCGGGCCCCCCCGCGATGCGCTGGTCACCGTGGCCCTCGCCTCGCTGGAGCGGCAGTCGTGAGCGAGCCGCAGACCACCGAGCTGGTCGCGCCCACCCTCGGCAGCGGGGCGATGTTCGATCGGATCGCCCGTCGCTATGACTTCGTCAATCGCGTGCTGTCGTTCGGCATCGACAAGAGCTGGCGCCGGCGCACCGTTCGCGCGCTGCAGCTCGGCGAGCGGCCGCGCGTGCTCGATGTCGCCACCGGCACGGCCGACCTCGCGATCGACATCGCGCGGATGACGCCGGGTGCCACGGTGGTCGGGCTCGATCCCTCGACCCAGATGCTCGCGATCGGCCGGCAGAAGCTCGCGAAGCGCGGTCTCACCGACCGGATCACGCTCGTGGAGGGCGACGCCCAGGCGCTGCCGTACGCCGACTGCGAGATGGACGCAGCGACGATCGCGTTCGGGATCCGCAACGTGCCGGATCGTCCTCGTGCACTCCGCGAGCTCGCCCGTGTGGTGCGGCCGGGCGGGCGGATCTGCGTGCTCGAGCTCGGCGAGCCGCGGCGCGGGCTGTTCGGTCACGCGGCACGGTTTCACACCCGTCATGTCGTGCCCAAGCTGGGCGCCCTGCTCTCGGGCTCGCGCGAGTACGCTTACCTCCAGAAGTCGATCGCGGCCTTCCCGCCGGCCGAGGAGTTCGCGGTGCAGATGATGGCCGCCGGCCTCCAGGTCCTCGAGGTGAGGCCGCTGACGTTCGGCGCGTGTACGCTCTATGTCGCAACACCGGTGGAGACACCGTGAACCCGGCCACCTCACCACGCACCGACCGGGTCGCCAGTGTCCCCGACTGGGGCTGGCTCGAGAACGGGCTCGCGATCGCCGCACGTTCCGAAGGGCTGACGTACATCGCGCTCCCCGCTCCGATCGTCGCGGCCGCTGCGATCGTCGAGGAGCTTCGCGACCAGCCGCTCGTCGCATGGACGTCCGCGGATCTCACGGTGGTTGGCGTCGGCATCGCGCGCGAGCTGCGCGGGACCGGCCGCACGCGGTGGGCGGAGGTGATCGCGGCGGCTCACGCGATCGCGACCAATACGCAGGACCCCGGCGACGAGCCGCGAGACACGATGCCGACCCACATCGGGGCGAGCACGCTGGCCCTCCGCGACGAGCCCAGCCGCGCGGTGATCGCCGGCGAGCTGCTCCCCACCGGATCCCTCGGCTTCGCGCGCCCGCGGTTCCTCGGCGGCGCCGCATTCGCACCCGGTGCGGCGGATCGCGCTCCGTGGATCGGGTTTGGCGACGCGTGGTTCGCACTGCCCCGGTGGAGCTACGTGCATGCCGCGGGTTGCGCCTATCTCGTGCTCGCCGTCGATGCCAAGGATGCCGCGAACGCCGAGCGCTGGCGTGACGAGCTCGCGATCTTCCGCGCGGCGCTCGCCGCCGGTTCGATCGAACGCAAGCAGCCGCCGCTCGCCGAGCTCGGGCCCGCACCGGCCGCCGAGTGGCATCGCCAGGTCACCGACATCACCGATGCGATCGCCCGGGGCGAGTGCTCCAAGGTCGTCGCGGCGCGGACCTGCAGCGTCCAGCTCGCAGGCCCCGTCCGTGCGGCGGGTCTGCTGGCCGCGCTCGATGATCGCCACGCCGAATGCGTGCGGGTGATGATCAAGCCGCCCGGTGGGGGGGCGCTGATCTCCGCGTCTCCGGAGCGGTTGGTGCGCCGCGATGGCGACCGCGTGCTGTGCGATGCGCTCGCCGGATCGGTCGCCAACACCGGTGATCTCGCTGCGGCCACGGCGACGCTGCGCGCGAGCGCCAAGGATCGCCGCGAGCATGATCTCGTGGTTCACGCGATCCGCGCGGCGCTCGAGGATGCCGGCGCCAGCGTCGAGGCGCCCGCCGAGCCGGAGATCCGCGCGCTGCGCCACGTGCTGCACCTCCACACGCCATTTCACGCCACGCTGCGCGCACCGCGTCACGTGCTCGAGCTGTGCGCCCGGTTGCATCCAACGCCGGCCGTTGGCGGCACGCCGCAGGACGTGGCGGCCACATGGATCGCCAACCACGAGCCGGTCGCCCGGGGCTGGTACGCGTCGCCGGTGGGCTGGTTCGATCTCGAGGGCAACGGCGAGCTCGCGGTCGCGCTGCGCTCCGGTGTGGTCGCCGGAAATCGCGCGCAGCTGTGGGCCGGTGCCGGCATCGTCGCGGGCTCGGATCCCGAGCGCGAGCTGGCGGAGACCGAGGTCAAGCTGCGCGCCATGCTGGGCGCACTCGGAGTCACTGCATGACCGCTGCGGTGCAGACGATCTGGGCGGAGCTGCTGGCGACCACGCTCGCCGATGCGGGCGTGACCACCGTGGTGACGAGCCCCGGCTCGCGCTCGACGCCGCTCATTGCTGCACTCGCCGCCGAGCCACGCCTCGAGCTGGTGACGATCATCGACGAGCGCGCTGCCGCGTTCTTCGCGCTAGGCGTGGGCCGCGCCACCGGGCTACCCGCGGCGATCGTCTGCACGAGTGGCACCGCGGCCGCGCACTACCTCCCCGCGATCATCGAGGCCAGCCTCGCCGGCGTACCGCTGATCGCGATCACCGCCGACCGGCCACCCGAGCTCCAGGCGTGTGGCGCGTCGCAGACCATCGACCAGATCGATCTCTACGGCGGCTTCGTTCGCGGTGCGTTCGACCTCGGCGCTCCGGTCGCGCAGGCCGCGTCGCTGCGTGCGCTGCGCCGCACCGTGATCCAGGCGATCACGCTCTCGCGCGGCCCGCACGCCGGTCCCGTGCACCTCGAGGTGCCGCTGCGCAAGCCGCTCGAGCCCGCCGCGCCGTCGACCGAGCTCGAGCGCAGCCTGGCGAAGCTCGCCAGTGCACTGCGCAACCCCATGACCATCGCGCCGCCGCGGCTGGCCGCCGATCCACACCTGCTCAGCGCGCTTGCCGCCGCGATCGCCGCCGAGCCGGATGGCGTGATTCTCGCCGGCGCGCTCCCCGCTGAGTTTCCGCGCGCAGCGGTGTTCGAGCTCGCGGCACGCGCCGGCTATCCGGTGATCGCGGAGGCCGGTAGCCAGCTGCGGTTCGGGCAGCGGCCCGAGGCGCTCACGATGCCGGGCGCCGTGCCGGGCGCCGTGCCGGGCGCCATGCCGGTCGTGATGCCGGTCGCCATGCCGGTCGCCATGCCGGTCGTGATGATCGATCATGCGGATCTGATCCCGATCACCGAGCGCCCTGCCCCCCGGCTGGTGATCCAGCTCGGTGCCGAGCCGGTCGCCGCGAGCTGGCCGGCGTGGCTCGCGACGTTCGAGCACGCGAGCCGCTGGGTCCTCGCCGGTGCGGGCTGGGCGGATCCCGAGGGCACGGCGCACGCGGTCGTGCTCGGCGATCCTGCGTCGGCGCTCGCGAGCGTCACCGCCGCGCTCGGCGAGCTCGACCGCGGGATCTCGCGGCTCCGGAGCTCCGCGTGGCTCGCGACCTGGCGTGCCGCGCAGAGGCTCGCCGAGGGCGCCGCCGCGAGCGCGATCGAGTCCGAGGCACACAGCGAGGCCGCCGTGCTGCGAGCAGCGCTCGCCGCCGTGCCCGCCGGTGGTGCGATCCAGATCGGGAACAGCCTCCCGATCCGCGTGATCGATCACCTGCCCGCCGGCGGTCCCGCGCGCAGCGTGCTGACCCAGCGCGGGGCGGCGGGGATCGATGGGCTGATCTCGTCGGCCGCCGGCGCCACGCGGGGCGGTGCACCGGTGCTGCTCGTGCTCGGCGACGTCAGCTTCGCGCACGACCTCGGCGGTCTGCTCGCGGCCCGCTGTGCATCGACCCCGCTCGCGATCCTCGTGATCGATAATCGCGGCGGTCAGATCTTCGCCGGCCTGCCGGTCGCGCACGCGGGGCTCGGGAGCGCGTTCGAGCGTCACTGGATCACCACGCCAGACCTCGATCCATCGGCCGTCGCGACCGCGCTCGGTGCGCGTGCGGTCACCGCGGCGTCACCGGCGGCGGTGGGTGCGGCCGTGGAACGCGCACTCGCGGCCCGCGGCGTCACCGTGATTCACGCACCCGTCTCGGTCTCCGGCGCGCAGGAGGTCCGCCGCCGCGCGATCGAGCTCTACGCGCCGCCGCAGCGCACGCCTGGCACGCCCGACCCGGGCCGCGAAGGTAACGAGGCGCGCGCCGAGAATCGGCCGGCAGATCTCGGTACGTTCGTACGGTATCCATGACCGCCGCGTCGACCTGGATCGGAGCCGCTCGACTCCGCACGCTCCCCGCAGCGGTGGTGCCGGTCGCCGTCGGCACCGCGTGCGCCCGGATCTGCGGCGACATCGCGTGGGGGCCGGCCCTGGCGGCGCTCGGCGGTTCGATCGCGATCCAGATCGGCACCAACTTCGCGAACGATGTGTTCGACGCCGAGAACGGCGCCGATACGCCCGAGCGCATCGGCCCGCTGCGCGCGGTCAGCGCCGGGCTGATCACGGCGAGCGCGATGAAACGCGCGATGATCGCAGCGTTCGCGGTCGCGGCCGCGTTCGGCGTCTACCTGCTCGCCGTCGCCGGCTGGCCGGTGGCGATGATCGGCCTTGCATCGATCGCCGCTGGTATCGCGTACACCGGCGGACCGTGGCCGCTCGGGTATCACGGGCTCGGCGACGTGTTCGTCCTCGGATTCTTCGGCTTCGTCGCGGTGTGCGGCACCGTGTATGTCCAGCTCGGCTGGGTGCCCGCGCTCGCGTGGTGGGCGGCGATCCCGGTCGGCACGCTCGCCACCGCGATCCTCGTCGTCAACAATGTCCGTGACCGCGCCACCGATGCGCGCGCGGGCAAGCGCACGCTGGCGGTCCGCTTCGGGCGCCCGGTCGCGCTGCTCGAGTACACGCTGATGCTCGCACTCGCCTATGCGATCCCGCTGGTCCTCGCCCTCCACGGTCACCCCTGGGCCGCGCTGCCACTGGTGACGTTGCCGCTCGCCGCGCGGAGGCTGGTCGCGCTGACCCGCGCGGTAAATGGCCCCGAGCACAACGCCTGCCTGGCGGCGACGGCGCAGCTGCTGATGGCCCACGGGATCCTGTTCGCTACCGGTCTGGCGCTCGGCTGACATGAACATCGCGGCCGTCCGCACGCGCACCGTGCGCTGGTCCATCGCTGCCACCGGCGCAGCCCGCGGGCGCACCGAGCGCGCCGCGATCCTCGTCGAGGTGACCACCGATGAGGGCCACATCGGAGTCGGTGAAGCGGCGCCGCTCCCCGGCACGTCGCGGGATACGCTCGCGGCGGCCACCGCCGGCGTGGCCGCACTCGCGGCTCGTGCACCGTTCTCGATCGAGGATGCGGTCGACGTGATCGCGCGATTCGCGGCCGAGCTGACCGTTGCACCCTCGGCGCGGTTCGCGATCGAGACCGCGCTGCTCGGCGTGCTGGCCTCGGTGCGCTGCTGCACCGTCGCCGACCTGCTGGTCAGCTCGCCGGCGCGATCGCTGCCGACCGCAGTGATCGTGGACACGCCCGACGACGCGCGCCGGGCGGTGGCGGCCGGCGCACGCACGCTGAAGCTCAAGGTCGGGCCCGATGATGATCTGGATCGGATCGTCGCGGTCGCCGCGGCGGCACCCGGGATTTTGCTTCGGCTCGACGCGAATCGCACGTGGCCGCCTGACCGAGTCCGCGAGCGGCTGTTCGCGCTTGCCGACCTGCCGATCGAGTTCGTCGAGGAGCCGTGCACCGACGCTCATCTACTGCTCGCCGACCCGCTGCCCTGCCCGATCGCGCTCGACGAGACCGTGTCGCTGCTGTCGCCGATCGCGCTCGACACCGCACTGGGCTCGCCCGGGCTCGCCGCGCTGGTCCTCAAACCGACCGTCATCGGGGGGTTCGCCGAGTGCCTCTCGCTCGCAGCCCGGGCGCGCGCCGCGGGCCGCGAGGTGATCATCACCCATGCGCTCGAAGGACCGGTCGGTACCGCGGCATGCGCGGAGCTCGCGCTCGCCCTCGGTGGGCACACCGCCGGTCTCGCACCCCATCCGGCGATCGCCGGCTGGTCTCCCCAGCCGCCGCAGCTGCGCGGAAGTGCGATCGTCGCCGCCGCGTGGACGCCGCTGCTCGACGAGTTATCGCCACCTCGCGGCCTCGACATCGTCATCGCCACGCCCGGCACTGCCACGCTCTCGGCCGTGCACCGCGCGCTCGAGGAGCGCACGCCGATCGCGCTGCTCCACGCGCGCCTGCCGGCCGGTGAGATCGATCGCCAGCGCGCGCTCGCCGTGGCAGCGGAGCTCCCCTGCGACGCCGCGGCGATCCTGTTCACGTCGGGATCCACCGCGGCCGCGCGTGGTGTGGTGCTCTCGCGAGGCGCGCTCGATGCAGCTGCGGATGCGAACGCCGCGCACCTCGGCTGGCGCGACGAGGACCGCTGGTTGCTGGCACTCTCCACCGCACATGCGGGTGGCCTCGCGGTGATCGTGCGCTGTCGTGCAGCGGGACGGCCGGTGGTGCTGCTCGAAGGCGATGGCGATCGTGAGGCGCTGGTCGCGGGGCTCGCGCGCTCGACCCTCGCCTCGCTGGTCCCGACCCAGCTCGCGACGCTACTCGATGACCCGGCGTGGCGTTCGCCCGCTGGCTTGCGCGCGGTGTTGCTCGGCGGAGCCGCGGCGCCGCCTGCCCTGCTCGAGGCCGCGGCCGCGCGCGGCGTACCGTTTCTCACCAGCTATGGGCTCACCGAGACGTTCGGCCAGGTCGCCACCGCGCCGCTCGACCGCGCCGGAGATCCGCGGGCGCCGCTGATCCCGCTCTCCGGCGTGACGATCACGGCAGGTACCCGCGCGGCTCCGGCACCGATCGTGATCCGGGCCCCGATGCTCGCCACCTGCTACCTCGACGGCACCCCGATCGCGCCCGCGTTCACCACCGCCGACCTCGGGTTCGTCGAGGACCGTGCGCTGCACGTGGTCGGCCGGATCGACGACGTGATCATCACGGGCGGCGAGAACGTGCATCCGGGACAGGTCGAGGCCGTGCTCGCAGCGACGCCGGGCATTCACGCGGCCTGCGCCTTCGCGGTGAGCGATGCGCGTTGGGGCCAGATCGTGGGTGTCGCGATCGCGATCGCCGAACCGTTCGATCTACGCGCCGCCGCGACGCACTGGCACGCCGCACTCCCGCCGCACGCACGGCCCCGGCGGGTGGCCGTCACGGATGCACTTCCGCTGCTGCCAGGCGGCAAGATCGATCGCCGCGCAGCCGCTGCACTCCCCGCCACGTCAGTCGTCTACGCCTGACGTGGTATACTTCCGACGTGGGTGCCCGGTTCCTCGACCACGAGGCACGTGCCGCGTTCAAGCAGGCGATCGAAGCGATCGAGGACATGTCGTCGGTCGAGGTCGTGGTCGCGATGCGCCGGCGCTCGGCGGCCTACCTGCACGCCAATCTGCTGGTCGGGCTCGTAGTGGTGTTCGCGAGCCTCGCCGCGATGCTGTTCTCGGAGCATCCGTTCGGGTTGATCGCGATCCTCGTCGATCCGTTCATCGTCGGCGCGCTCGCCTCCGCCGCCGTGCAGCTCCTGCCCGGCGTCAAGCGGATCCTCACGCGCGAGGCCACCCGCATCCGCGAGGTCGCCAACGCGGCGCGCGCGACGTTTGTCGAGCGCGGTGTTCACAACACGCTGGATCGCAGCGGTGTGCTCGTCTACATCTCGTGGCTCGAGCAGAGGATCGCGCTGGTCGCTGATAGCGGGCTCGAGCGCGCCTACACACTCGAGGCAATCGCCGCGACGGAGCGCGAGCTGAATGCGGCGATCCCGAGCGGCGGCAGCGCGGTCGCTCGCGCCCTCGAGACCTACAAGACGGCGCTGGCACGGGTGATGCCGCGCCGGGCCGAGGATCTCAACGAGCTTCCCGATGCGATCGATGACGACATGGAGCGCCGGTCGTCGTGAAGCGCAGGCTCGTCCTCATCGCGCTGGTGATCAGCGTGCTCGCAGGCGTGGCGCTCGCGCGGCCCGGTGGTGGCAACAGCTACTCGGGCGGCGGTGGTCACGGCGGTAGTAGCGGTGGTGGTGGTGGTGGTGGCGGCGGTGGCACGGTGATCTTCGAGCTGGTCTACTGGCTGATCCGCCTGCTGATCTATTACCCGCAGCTCGCCGTGCCCTTGGTCGCGATCGTGGCCGCCTGGCTTGTCTGGAGCGCGTACAAGCAGCACAAGAACAAGGACTGGGACTCCGGGCCACCGGTGGAGCTCAAGCGCGCTGTCAGCGCGAACGAGATCAAGCGCCTCGACCCCGAGTTCTCGCAGGTGATGTTCGAGGACTTCGCCTTCCGGCTGTTCTCGACGGCGCAGCGCGCACGCGGCACCACCGACAGCCTCTCCACCGTGGCGCCGTACGTGTCGGGACCCGCGCGCGAGCAGCTGCTGCAGCGAACCCCAGGCCTGCCCGTGCGATCCGCCGTCGTCGGAGCGATGCGGATCTTTCGCGCCGAAGTGCCGCCCGCACCGGTCGATGCGAGCGGCATCCCGATGCGCGTGCGGATCGGCGTCGAGTACGAAGCGAACGTCACCACCGCCGAGCGCACCTACTACACCGTCGAGACCTGGCTGTTCGGGCGCGATGCCACCCGGCTCTCCAGGCCGCCAGGTTCGAGCAAGAACTTCCCGTGCCCGAACTGCGGCGCGCCGTGGCAATCGAGCGAGACCGGCACCCAGAAGTGCTCGTCGTGCGGAGAGATCGTCGACAACGGGCGGTTCGACTGGATCGTCGAACAGATCTCGCTCGCCTCGAGCGACGAGCGACCGCCGACAGTGACCGAGGAGGTGCCCGAGCGCGGCACCGACCTCGCGACCTATCGCGCCGCCGATGTCGATGCGCGGTGGATCGAGCTCGAGCAGGATGACCCGTCGATCACCGAGCAGAACCTGGTAGCGCGGCTGGGCTTGATCTACCGGGAGCTCAACAAGGCGTGGTCGACCAACAACCTGCGCACCGTGCGCGGTCTGGTCTCGGACGGCTTGTTCGACTACCTCCAGTATTGGGTCGACACCTACAAGCAGCAGGGTCTGCGCAACGAGCTCGTCGACATCGGCATCACCCACACGATCGTCGCGAAGGTCGCGCGCGACCGCTGGTACGATGCGGTGACGATCCGACTGTGGGCGACCGGCAAGGACTTCGTGGTCAAGAGCGACACCGGCAAGCTGGTGAGCGGCAGCAAGCACAAGCTGCGCCCGTACACCGAGTACTGGACGCTGATCCGCTCGCGCGGCCGCAAGGGCGCCCCGGTCGCCACGCCGAGCTGCCCGAGCTGTGGCGCACCGCTCGACATCACGATGGCCGGCGAGTGCCAGCACTGTCAGGCGCACATCACCGCCGGCGAGTTCGACTGGGTCCTCTCGAAGATCGAGCAAGACGACAGCTACCGCGGGTGAGACCTACCAGCCCAGCTTGTGCTCGAGCCAGTCCTCGGCACGCCGCGCCACCAGCTGCTCCGCGAGGTCCTTGCCGAGCCCGACGAGCTTCTCGACCTCCTCCTTCGCATCGTCCGTGCTCTGCGGGATCCGGATCTCGAGCGGCAGCGCGACCGGCTTGGATCCAAAGACGCCGCCCGCCGCAGTGAGCACGCCATTCGCGTATCCGAGCTTCACCGTGATCCCGGCAGGGAGCTCGATCGTCGCGTCGAGCGCGATCAGCGTGAAGATCCACGACAGCGGCGTCCGGAACGTCGTCGGCCCGGCCTCGGCATGATCGATCTTGATCGAGATCCGGCCGAGGCTCGGCAGGAACGCGCTCGGTGCGAACGTCAGCACCGCATCATCGATCTCGACGTGCCGCACGCGCATCGGCTTGCGCTTCGGGTGCTTCAGCTGGAACACCGCCGCCGCGCTGACCTCGAGCCGCACGCCACGCACGATCAGATCGCGACACTCGTGATCGATCAGCGCGATGCCGAGCGGCGGCAGCTCGCAGCGTATGGTCTCGATCGCGATCGCGAGGTGCCCGAGATCCTCCTTGCGCACCGCGAGCCTGTCGAGGACCAGGTGGCCGCGGATCAGCGCCAGGTTCGCACCATCGAGCGTGACCTCCGCCACCAGCGAGTCCGCGAGCCGGCTCGCCACCCGGTCACCGGCACGCCCACCGTAGATCACGCCTGCGATCACGAGGACCGCCAGCCACAGGGCGATGCCGCCGACCGCGACCTTGAGCAATCGACTCATCGGCATTCCATGGGCTAGGAGCCGCCGCGCGGTGGATCGGTGGACGCGGAGCCGTTCGCTTGTTTGCCGGCCGCCAGCAACGACATGCAGAGCCTGTACAGCTCCCGAACCGTCTCCAGGCGCGCGGCAACCGCTTCCGGGGACATGTCAACGTCACGCTTCGTCGTCATTGATACCTTCGAGAGCCGCGATATCCGCGAGGTCCTGCGGGCGTCCGGCGAGCCGCTTCATCGTAGCAAGCCCGTCCCGCGAGACGATCCGAAGACTCCGCGATCGCCAAGGAATCACCGTCCGCTGCTCCCATGTCGTCTGATGAACGGGTCCTACGAACAGCAGATCCAATGAAAGCAGCTCGTTGGTGTCGGGATCGAGCTTCGACACGCGTTGCATGTGATGCTCGTCAGGCTCCCCCGCTCGAAACACCATCTTGCGCGATGGAACATCGAAACCAAGAGCCTTCGCGATGGCGCTGATGGTGGCGACATCGTGCGGCTGCACGAGTAGATCGATGTCTCGTGTTGCGCGCGGGTGACCGTGCACGGCCACCGCAAGTCCACCGCAGAGCGCGTACTCGACCGAAGCAGCCGCCAGCGCGTCGACGAGCGCCTCGAGCTCCGCGATCAGGTCGAGCGCCACGGAACGCCTAGACGTCCAGGTCGCCGATCTCGGCCGCGTTCTCGGTGATCATCTTGAACCGCGCCGCGACGTCCTTGCCCATCAGCTCGCTGATCGTGCGGTCGGTATCGATGAAGTCGCCGATCCGGATCCGCAGCGTGGACCGCGTCTTGGGATCGAGCGTGGTCGCCTTTAGGACCTCGGGGTTCATCTCGCCGAGACCCTTGAACCGCGTGATCACCGGCTTGCTGTTCGACTTGGCGTGCTGCTTCAGCAGCTCCTCGCGGTGCTCCTCGTCGAGTGCCCAGTAGGTCTGCTTGCCGATATCGATGCGGAACAGCGGCGGCTGGCCGATGTAGACGTGACCGGCATCGATCAGGCCGCGCATGTGACGGAAGAAGAACGTCATCAGCAGGGTCGCGATGTGATGGCCGTCGGAGTCTGCATCCATCAGCAGGAAGATCTTGCCGTAGCGCAGCTTCGAGATATCGAGCGACTCGCCCATCCCGCAGCCGAGCGCTGACACGATGTCCTGCAACTCCTTGTTCGCGAGCAGCTTCTGGCTGTTCGCCTGCTCGGTGTTGAGCACCTTGCCCTTGAGCGGCAGGATCGCCTGCGTCTTGCGATCGCGACCTTGCTTGGCCGAGCCACCTGCGGACTCGCCCTCGACGATGAACAGCTCGCTCTCGCCCGGATCCGTGGACGAGCAATCCGCGAGCTTGCCGGGGAGGTTTAGCCGATGGCTGATCGCCGTCTTGCGTGACACCTGCTGTGCCGCGCGAGAGGCCTCGCGTGCACGCGCCGAGATGATCGAGCGCGCGACGACGGCCTGGCCCCAGTTCGGGTTCGCGTTGAGATAGTTCTCGAGCGCCGGCCGCACGAGGCCTTCGACCTGCGCCGCGACCTCGGGGTTGTTGAGCCGGTTCTTGGTCTGGCTCTGGAACTGCGGATCGTGGACGAACGTCGACAGCACTGCGACCACACCCTCGCGGATGTCCTCGGCGGTGAGGGTCACCCCCTTGGGCTCGAGCTTGTGGGTGCCGATGTAGTTACGGACCGCCTTGACGATCGCGCTCTTCAGGCCGGTGTCGTGAGTGCCGCCATCGGGCGTGGGCACGCTGTTGACGTAGGTCTTGATCAGGTCATCGGGTGACTCGGTCCACTGCAGCGCGAGCTCAACGCCGAGCTTGGCGTCCTCGTCGCGCTTCTCCATGAAGAACACCGCGCCGCCCGGCGGGGTGGCGAGCTTGCCGCGCTCGGAGACCAGCTTCGGCAGGTACTCCGCGATGCCCTGCGGATGGACGAACGTGGTGGTCACCGGACGCTTCGCGGTCTCGTCGGTGAACACGATCTCGAGGCCGCCGTGGAGGTAGCTCTTGGCCTCGAGGCGCTCGGCGATCTGCCCGGCGTCGAAGTGCAGCTTGCCGCCGAACACGTCGTCGTCGGGGTGGAACTTGACGATGGTGCCGGTGCCGCGCGCCGGCCCGAGGCTCTTCAGCTTGCCCTTGGCCTCGCCGCGCTCGAACCGCATCTCGTGGCGCTCGCCATCGCGCTTGACGGTGACCAGCAGCTCGCTCGACAGCGCGTTGACCACCGCGGCGCCGACGCCGTGGAGACCACCGGAGACCGCATAGCTCTTGCCGCGCTCGAACTTGCCGCCGGAGTGCAGCGTGGTGAAGATCACCTCGAGCGCGCTCTTCTTGAACTTCGACATCGTGTCGACCGGGATGCCGCGCCCGTTGTCCTCGACGGTGGCGCTCTTGCCATCCTTGTGCAGCGTGACCTCGACCTTCGAGGCGTGCTTGTTGATCACCTCGTCGATCGAGTTGTCGACAACCTCCCACAGCAGGTGGTGATAGCCATCCTTGCCCGTGCCGCCGATGTACATGCCCGGCCGCTTACGGACCGGGTCGAGTCCTTCGAGGACCTGGATATCGTCGCCGGTGTAGCCCTTGGTCTGTGCCATCTCAGTTGACTCCCTGTCCGCCCTCGGCATTCGCGAGCGGCTGGATCGTCACCGGCTTCTCGGCGAGCACGAACGTGGTGCGCTTGCGCACCTGCGTGCCCTTGCCGCCGCGCGAAGACACCTGCTTCGGATCGGCGGTGAACGTCTCTTCCTTCCCGCTCTTGTCGGCTGTGATCGTCAGCGTGTCGGCCTTGCCACGGCCGGCGATGAAGCCGATCACCGCATCGTCCTCGGTGGTCTTGATCACGGTGACGCCGCGTCCCGGCCCCTCGAGCTTCGCGATCTCGTCGGCCTTGCAGTACAGCACGTGGCCGTCGCGCGTCGCGGTGACGACGATGTCCCCGTCGTTGCACGCGATCACGCCGAGCACCTCGTCACCCTCGCCCGGCTTCGCGTAGCGGCGGCCGGCCTTTGTGGTGAGCTCGGTGTGCGCCGCCATCGCGAACCGCAGGCCGTAACCGCGCCTGGTGACCGCGAGCAGCTGTGGCGGCACCATCGCGCGCGGATCGAGCGTCATCGCGGAGACGATCTTCTCACCATCGGCGAACTTGAAGTACTTCTGCGCCGGGTCGCCGTACCCGGTGGTGGCGGCGATGTCGTTGATCTTGATGACGTACGCCGAACCGCGGCTGGTGAAGAAGATGATGTGGTGGCGAGTCGAGCCCGGCAGCACGTGCGCCACGCTGTCGCCTTCGCGGGTGCGGGTGGCGTTCGGATCCTTGAGCTCGCGGACCCGCTTGATCCAGCCATCGCGGGTGACCACCACGTTCGCGTCCTCGTCCACGATGAACGCATCCGCGTCGAACTCGGTCTCCTCGGTCGCACCACCGGTCTTGGTGCGGCGCGGCGTGCCGAACTCGATCGACACCCGGTTGAGATCGTCCTTGATGATGCTCCACATCTTGGCTTCGCTGCCGAGGATCGCCTTGATCTTCTTGGCGTCGGCCTGCTTCGCGTCGAGCTCCTCGCGGATCACGTTGATCTCGAGCTTCGCGAGCCGGTAGAGCTTGAGCTCGAGGATCGCGTCGGTCTGCAGGTCCGACAGCTTGAACCGCTTGATCAGCTTGCCGGCGGCGTCTTCCTTGCCGTCGCTGGCGCGGATGATCTTGATCACCTCGTCGAGCGCATCGAAGATGGTGACATAGCCCTCGAGGATGTGGATCCGCTCGTTGAGCTTCTTGAGCTGGTACTCGAACCGGCGCTGCGTGACAATCAGCCGGAAGTCGAGGAAGTGCAGCAGCACCTCCTTGATCCCGAGCCGGCGCGGCTGCGGCGGCGATCCGACCGGCGCGGGGACCTCGAGGAACTCCGGCGGCACCAGGCACGTCATGTTGATGTGGAAGTTCGACTGCAGCGGCGTGTTCTTGAACAGATACGCCATCACCAGCTCGGGGTCGGCGTCCTTCTTGATCTCGAGCACGATGCGGATATCAGTCGTCGACTCGTCGCGAACGTCGAGCAGGAACGGGAGCTTCCGCGAGATGATGACCTCGGCGATCTTCTCGACCAGCGACGACTTGGTCATCGCGTACGGGATCGACGTGATCACGATGTCGGTACCGCCGCGTTTTTTCTCTTCGAGGCGGTACTCGCCGCGCATGCGGATCGTGCCCTGCCCGGTCTCGTAGATCTGGCGGATCTCGACCTTGCTGTTCAGCATCTGTCCACCGGTCGGAAAGTCCGGACCCTGGATGTGGCTCATCAGCTGCGTGTGTTTGAGCTTGCGATCATCGACCAGCGCGATCAGCGCGTTCGTCATCTCGCGCAGGTTGTGCGGCGGAATGTTGGTCGCCATGCCGACGGCGATGCCGGTGCAGCCGTTGACGAGCAGGTTCGGATAGCGCGCCGGGAGCACCGAGGGCTCCTCGGTGGAGCCATCGTAGTTCGCGCGCATGTCGACGGTGTCGAAGTCGAGCTCGGCGAGCAGCTCCATCGCGGGCGGAGCGAGCCGGCACTCGGTGTAGCGATACGCGGCGGCTTCATCGCCGTCGATCGAGCCGAAGTTGCCGGAGCCATCGACGAGCGGCAGCCGCAGCGCCCAGTCCTGCGCCATGCGGACCATCGCGTCGTAGACCGAGGTGTCGCCGTGCGGGTGGTAGCGACCGAGCACGTTACCGACGACCGTCGCGCTCTTCCGGTGCTTGGCATCGGGGCGCAGGTAATTGTCGTGGAGCATCGCGTAGAGGATCCGGCGCTGGACCGGCTTGAGCCCATCGCGGACATCGGGCAGCGCACGAGAGGTGATCACCGAGAGCGCGTAGTTCAGGTACCGGCGCCGGGCCTCGACCTCGAGCGAGGCGTCCTGATCACCGGGGGTTGCCCCACCCGCGCCACCGGGCGCTGCGGGGACACCACCACCACCACCGGTGGAACCGGCTTTCTGCTTGGAGGGCTTGGACTTCTTGGCCATGTCTAGATCCGGAGTACGACGCTTCGCGCGGCCACCATGGCCCGTCTAGGAGAAAAGTTCCAGCTGCTCACGTGGTGGCAGATCTTCTGAAGCCGGAGGGACTTGCGTGCTCGCCATTTGCTTGGTCCTCCGGGAGGCCCATGATATTGCTGGCCTCCCGACGAGCCATGGTCACGAGGCGACGCCCGAAGGGCAAGAAAAGGACTGCCTATCCCGGCCCCATCGGGCTGGGTGCAGCGCCCGCCCGCCGTGGCGGCGCGTGGGTGCTGCTCGTCCTGGGCGCCCTGGTCGTGGTCAACCTGTACGTCTTCGTGTGGGACAAGAAGACGTCGGTGGGTGCGATCAAGCAGCAGGCCGCGGAGGCCTCCGCGAAGGCTCCGCCCGCCGCGATCCCCAGCCAGCCGCTGGTTCCCGCGGCCGGGCCGCTCGCGCCCATCACCCCCACCGTCAAAGGTGGAGTGGCCGTCGCCGCTGCCCCGGTCGGCCCTCCCGGCTCGATCGACGGCAAGGTCGGCAAGTCCGATACCCTCGGCCGGCTGCTCAAGAAGAGCGGGCTCTCGGGCGCCGAGGCCGACGAGGTGATCCGGGCGCTCTCTGGCGTCCTCGACTTCAAGACGATCCGCGCCGGCCAGACCTACCGGATCGAGCGCGGCCCCGATGGTCGCGTGAAGCTGTTCGAGCTGACGGTCACCAAGGTCCACACCGTGCGCGCCGAGCGCCAGCCCTCCGGCGAGCTGGTCGGGAAGGGCGATACGTCGCAGACCCGGATCGAGCAGAAGACGATCGGCGGCCGGATCGATTCGTCGCTGTACGCGGCGATCAAGGCCTCGGGCGAGACCGGCGCGCTGGTCGACTTCTTCGTCGACGTGTTCGCGTACGACCTCGACTTCTACAACGACACGCAGGACGGCGACACGTTCAAGGTCGTCGTCGAGAAGGAGCTCAAGGACACCGAGTTCCTGCGCTATCGGCGGATCCTCGCGGCCGAGTACCGTGGCAAGGCCGGCACGTTCCGCACGTTCGCGTTCACGGACGGCTACTACGACGAGACCGGTGCCTCGTCCGAGAAGTCGCTGCTGAAGACCCCGCTCAAGTTCGCGCGGGTGTCCTCGGGCTTCGATCGCAAGCGGATGCACCCGGTGCTGCACACCCAGCGCGCCCACCTCGGCGTCGACTACGCCGCGCCGTTCGGCACCCCGGTATGGGCCGCCGCTCCCGGCGTCATCGAGCAGCGCGGTTCATCGGGCGGCGCCGGTAACCTCATCATGATCAAGCACGACGGCGGGATCGAGACTGCCTACATGCACCTGTCGAAGTTCGTCGACGGTCAGAAGGTCGGGCAGCGCGTCGCCGCGAAGACCGTGATCGGCTACGTCGGGACCACCGGTCTGTCAACCGGTCCTCACCTCCACTTCGGGGTCAAGCAGAACGGCGATTACATCGATCCCACGAAGCTCACCCCGATCCGGGGCAAGGGTGTGACGGGGGCCGACCTGGCCGCATTCAAGGCGGAGGTCGCGCGCATCGATGCGCTGTTCGCGGGCGTCACGATCGCACCTGCGACCTAACTACGCGCGCGAAGACAAACCCCGCTTGCCGATAGCTCGCCGAGTCGTCATGCTTGGGAGGTGGTCAAGCTCCTCGTCGGGATTATCAAGGGCGCGGTCATCGGGGCGGCGCTCGGGTACGGTGCACACGCGGCGGCCGAGGCAGGATTCTCTCTCGGTCCGTGGCTCACCTACGGTCTGATCGGCGTGTTCGTCGGCCTGTTCGTCGGCAAGCCGATCTGGGCGCTGATCCGCGACAAGAACTCCACCTCGTGGATCGCGGTCCTCAAGTCCGCGTTCGGGTTTGGCATCGGCTGCGGTCTCTATGCGCTGGTCACCAAGGTGATCAGCCCGCACTGGGTGATCAATGGCTACGACGTGTTCACCTGGGCGCCGACCCTCGGTGGCGCGATCGGCGCAGTCTATGGCGGCTTCGTCGAGCTCGATGACGCCATCGGCGATGACAAGCCGCCTGCCAGGTCGAGCGAGCAGGCGAAGGTCGCAGCTTCTCGTCCGCCAAAGAAGTGATGTGACTTGCGCCGGTGTGAGGCGTAGCGGCGAGCGCCGTACTCACGCGACCCACCTCAAGGTTTGTCGAGCTCGAAGTCGAGCACGAACCCGAGCTGGTCGGTCGTCGAGTCGAACGTCGAAGACCTGAGGTACTCGTCGCCGGCGCCGAACGGATTATCGAGTCCGAGCGCGCCGCCGCCGGACCTCTTCGTGGCCCACGTCCGGGACCAGCCGAGGGTGTACGTGAAGCCGCCGGCGGTACCCTCGATCCCGAGAGCCGCGGTGTGCCCACCGAGGTCGCCGAACGAGGTCGAGAGCCGGGACTCCGTGGTGCTGCCGAGGGTGTATGCGTAGCCAACGGTGGCCCACAAGAAGCCGGCGATCAACTCGATGTCGCCGGCCGCGCGCACCGCTCCGTGGTTGCGCTGGGAGAACCGCGACGGCACCGCCACGAGATCGACGGTGACGGTCGACGGATCGACGACGCGGATGCCGTCGAGCGCCCACGCGATCGTGGACGTGCGCTTGCGTGCGATCCACAAATCCCCGCCGACCTCGACGACGAACCGATCACCCAGGTACCGGGCGCCGACGCGGGCTGTCACCGGTGGCCGGATCTGCAACGAGGCGCCCGGTCCGAACTGCTGGACGCGCGGGCCACCGGTGGTGCCGTTGGCGGACACGCCGCCCTCCGCATCGGCACGACCCGACCAGCCGAGCGAGGCGCCGAGCTCGAGCGAGCCCTCCTCCGGCGCGATCAGGATGCCGGCGACCGCGCTCGGCACGAAGTTATCGGTGCCGTCGAGCGCGATCTGGATGTCGCGCCGCGGATCACCGATGACGCTGATCCCGGCGTAGCCCGCCCACATTCGACGGGTCTCCTGCACCGACATTCGCGATGCACCGAGCGAGACCCCGACAGCGAGCGTATCGCCGAATTTACGCGCGACGCCGACGGTGAGCGTGTCGCGGCGCATCGCGCCGGAGATGCCGTGATAGCGATAATCGAACGTGGAGCCGAGGTCTTCCGGGCGCGGCACGAGGTTCGGATCGCGGAACGCGTGCGAGGTGACGCTGGAGGTCATCGCACCGATGCCGATCACCCAGGGTCCGATCGCGCCGACCGCCGCCACCAGCGGAGCCGTGCTGGTCCCCGCCTGATCGCGCGCGAGCGGAACGGTCGACGCGCGGTTCCACGAGAGCGACTCGTCGACGAACGCGATCCCGAGCTGGATCCGCTTGGTGTCTCGCCGGGCGATCGCTGCCGGGTTCACGAGCAGCGCACCACCGCCATCATCACCGACGGTGGCGACCCCCGCGCGCCCGATCGCCCTCGGGGATCCGCCGACGATCGCGATCCCATCTGCGCGCACGCTCGCCGGGTCTGCGGCCAGCGCGAGACACAGGGACAGCCACGCGCGCCATCGCACCACGCGACTGTACGGCATCGCTGTTTCCAAGTGTTTCACCGGGCAGCGAACCGGCCGGCGGTGGAATACGGTCCACCGTGCCCCCAGAGCGTGAGATCCGCGTCGTCTACGTCGAGCACGCGAGCGCCTCGCGCGGTTGACCTCGAGTATCGCGTGGAGGTGACGCTCGTCACCCGGGGTGAT
>JAYUVX010000102.1:0-19234 GCA_043753855.1 Myxococcales bacterium
GTGGGCGATGCAGGGATTGAACCTGCGACTTGTTCCGTGTGAAGGAACCACTCTCCCGCTGAGTTAATCGCCCGTCCGAGGGCCCATGGAGTACCCCTCGGGCGGGGGCCGCGTCAAGTCTGTCGGTTTTCTCACCGACGTACGGCCGGGGGCTCCGGGGGGGCCGTGATACGACCGTGCGCATGGAACGCAGCATCGTGCGGACAGCGCAGGCCCCGGCGGCGATCGGCCCCTACTCGCAGGCGGTCGTGGTTCCGGTCGGGGATGGGAAGCGGATGATGTTCTGCAGCGGTCAGATCCCCACGGATCCGAGGACCGGCGCGTTCGTGGAGGGCGGTGTCGAGGCCCAGACTCGCCAGGTGCTCGAGAATCTCGGAGCCGTGCTGGCTGCCGCAGGCGGCTCGTTCGCGAACGTGGTGAAGACGACGATCTTCCTGGCAGACATGGCCGACTTTGCCGCGGTCAACGCGATCTACGGTGAGAAGTTTCCGAGTGACCCGCCGGCGCGCGCCACCGTGCAGGCCGCGCGGCTGCCGCGGGATGCGCGCGTCGAGATCGACGCGATCGCGATCCTCTAGCCACCGAGGAGCCACATGTCGTCGATCGATTCGGTCCTGACCGAGACGCGCAGCTTTCCGCCGCCCACCGAGTTCGCGAAGGCGGCTCGGGTCAAGAGCCTCGCCGAGTACGAGGCCCTGTACGCGCGCGCGGAGGCCGATCCCGAGGGGTTCTGGGGCGAGATCGCCGGCGAGCTCACGTGGGCGAAGCCGTGGAGCCGTGTCCTCGACTGGAAGCTCCCGGATGCGAAGTGGTTCGTCGACGGCGAGCTGAACGCGAGCGTCAGCTGCGTCGATCGCCATGCTGCGAGCTGGCGCAAGAACAAGGCGGCGATCCTGTTCGAGGGCGAGCCCGGGGATACCCGCGTGATGACGTACGGTCAGTTGCACCGCGAGGTCTGCAAGGCGGCCAACGCGCTGACCGCGATGGGCATCCGGCCCGGTGACTTCGTGGCGATCTATCTGCCCATGATCCCCGAGGCGGCGGTGGCTATGCTGGCCTGCGCGCGGATCGGTGCGCCGCATACGGTCGTGTTCGGTGGGTTCGCCTCGGAGGCGCTCCGGGACCGCATCGAGGACTGCAAGGCCAAGGCGGTGATCACCGCGGATGGTGGGTGGCGCCGCGGCGCGATCATTCCGCTGAAGGACAACGTCGACAACGCGATCGAGGGGACCAGCGTCGAGCGCGTACTGGTGGTCCAGCGTTGCAAGAACCCGGTCGCGTGGAGTAAGCGCGACGCGTGGTGGCACGAAGCCGTCGAGACCGCGTCTGCAACACACGAGGCGAAGGCGTGGGACAGCGAGCATCCACTGTTCTCGCTGTACACCAGCGGCACCACCGGCAAGCCCAAGGGGATCCTCCACACCACCGGCGGCTACCTCACGAACGCGGCCTACACGACCAAGCTCGTGTTCGATTTGCGCGACGACGACGTGTTCTGGTGCACCGCGGATATCGGCTGGGTCACCGGGCACAGCTATGTGGTGTACGGGCCGCTGGCGAACGGCGCGACCGTGATGATGTACGAGGGTGCACCGAACGCGTCGCGCACGACGGAGCACACCGCGGGCCGGGATCCGGGCGCGGGACTCGATCGGATGTGGGACATCATCGAGCGCTGGGGCGTGACGGTGTTCTACACCGCGCCGACGGCGATCCGCGCGTTCATGAAGTGGGGTGATCAGTATCCGGCCGCGCACGATCTGTCGTCGCTCCGGCTGCTCGGGTCGGTCGGCGAGCCGATCAACCCCGAGGCGTGGATGTGGTACCGCAAGCAGATCGGAGGCGATCGCTGCCCGATCGTCGATACCTGGTGGCAGACCGAGACCGGCGCGATCATGATTTCGCCACTGCCGGGTGCGACCCCGACCAAGCCGGGCTCCGCGACCCGGCCGCTGCCGGGGATCAGCGTCGCGATCGTGACCAAGGACGGCGTGCCGGTCGGCGAGAACCAGGGCGGCTTCCTCGTGATCAAGCACCCGTGGCCGTCGATGCTGCGGACGATCTGGGGCGACCACGAGCGGTTCATGAAGACGTACTTCGGCGAGATCGAGGGCTGCTACTTCGCGGGCGATGGCGCACGCAAGGATGCCGACGGCTACTTCTGGATCATGGGGCGCGTGGACGACGTCATCAATGTCGCCGGGCACCGGCTGTCGACGATGGAGGTCGAGAGCGCACTGGTCAGTCATCCGAAGGTCGCCGAGGCCGCCGTCGTGGGGCGGCACGACGATCTGAAGGGACAGGCGATCGTCGCGTTCGTGACGCCGCGCTCGGGGGTCGTCGCCGACGACGCGCTCGCCCTCGAGCTGCGAGAGCACGTGGCTCACCAGATCGGTGCGCTCGCCCGCCCGGAGGAGATCCGGTTCGCCGACGCACTGCCGAAGACGCGCTCGGGCAAGATCATGCGGCGGCTGCTGCGCGAGGTGGCGTCGGGCTCGAAGGCGCGGGGGGATACGACCACGCTCGAGGATCAGGGCGTGCTCGAGAAGCTGGCGCAGTCGTTTGCCACCGACGAGTAGGCCGGCTACGACCGCTGTAGGAGACCTTGCTCATGAAGTCGTTCGTCGCCGCCTGCGTGCTCGCGTTGCTCCTCGCCCCGGCGTGCTCGAAGCAGCGCGACGATGCCGGCGCTGGTTCTGGGTCTGCTGCCGCGATCGTCGTTCCGCCATACACGCCGGGCTCGGATGTGCCCGCACCGATCAAGGCCGCGATCGCCGCGCCGGATCGCACCGATCGCGACCGCGCGCTCGATGCGGGCCGCAAGCCCGGCGAGGTGCTCGCGTTCTTCAAGCTCGCGCCCGGGCAGAAGGTTGGCGAGATATTCTCGGGACCGGGCTACTCCACCGAGCTGATGGCGCGGATCCTCGGCGACCGCGGCAGGCTGTACGCGCAGAACACCAAGGACATCCTCGACAAGTTCGCGCGCCAGCCTCTCGAGGAGCGGCTGGCGAAGCCGGTGATGAGGAACACGCAGCTGGTCGACGCTGCGACCGAGACGCCATTTCCCGCGGCGCCCGGCGAGCTCGACGCCGTGATCTGCATCCTCAACTATCACGACCTCGTCTGGCAGAAGGTCGACCGCGCGAAGTACAACGCGGCGGTCTTGGCCGCGCTCAAGCCAGGCGGGATCTACGGCGTCGTCGATCATAGCGCGAAGCCGGGGAGCGGCCTCAACGACGTCGAGACCCTCCACCGGATCGACGAGGACGCGGTGAAGCAGGAGATCCTCGCCGCCGGGTTCAAGCTCGATGCCGAGAGCGACGTGCTGCGCGCCCGCGACGACAAGCGGGACTGGAACAGTTCGCCGAAGGCCGCCGCCGAGCGCCGCGGTACGAGCGATCGATTCACCCTGCGGTTCGTGAAGCCCTGATCAGATCGTCCGGCGATCACGGCCGCGGAGGTGGAATTGCGAGGACAACGTCCCACGGCGTTCCGCGCCCGGTGCCGGTGAGCGTTCCCTGGATCTGCCCGGTCATTCCAGGCTGCGCCTTCACCTGATAGGCGATCTGCTCCGAGGTCCAGTCGAACATCATGTTGCCGTGGTCGCCGAGCGTGACGAGCGAGGTGAACCCACTGGGCGCCGTGAACGTGTTCGAGCCGCCGCTGGTGCCGAGCCAGTCCGAGCCCGTGGCCCAGACCACCAGCGTGTCCAGGACCGTGGTAGCCACGCCCGGCGAGGTCGCCGTGGACGGCATGGTACCGGTGGTGCCCAGCTCGATAGCGTAGACCGAGTCCGCGATCGGTTTTTGGCGCGCGCGGTCGTAGCCGGTGACGGCGAGTAGCGCGATCGTCGTCGCAGCGCTGTGGATGTCCATGCCGAAGGTGCCGCTGTACGTCGGTGGTTCACTGACGCCCGCGATCTTCCAGTCGACGATGAATGTCTGCCCATCGCCGCCGTAGTAGAAGTCCTAAACCAGCTGGGTGAATCCGAGCGTATCGAGGCCTTGCCAGACCCCGTTCGAACCGTTGTCGACGTTGGCGATGAACAGCACCAGATCGCCGGCCTGGATGCCGCTCGTCGCGATTTCCCAGGTCGTCCCGGTCATTCCCGGAGATGACCGGAGCAGCGGCGTGAGGTCGTACGTCGACGCGTACGCGGTGTTGATCATCCGCAGTTTCGGCGCGTGGCCGGTGTCGCCGCCGCCGTCACCATTCGCGTCGTCCGCGGATCCGCCGAAGCCGGGCTTCGCGAAACACCCGGTGGCTACGACCGCGATCAGGGCAACACGAGCGCGCATGTTCGAGCGCAACGATATCACGCGCCTCAGAACGCGCAGCCGTGGTTCACGGCGCGCCCGAGGTCTCGGCATCGAGCAGCGGATCGTGCTCGCCGCTCTCCTCGGTATCGTCGATCGTCGAACCGGTCGGCGTGACGGCGGGGGCGGGGGAGGGCGCGACGGGAGCGAGCTTCGGCGCGAGCGGGTTCGCCTTCGAGATTCTCGCAGCGTAGGTGCAGAGCGCACCGATCACCAGATCGTGCGCGTGGCGAACGACCGCCTTGGACAGCGGACGCTTGGAGTTGGTGACCAGCGCGAACGCGAGCGGGTGCTCCGGGTCGGCATCGACCAGGCCCGACATCGCGATCGCCGTCGAGAGCGTGCCCGTCTTGGCGCGCACGCGTGCGGCGATCGCGGCGCCACGCACCCGATGACGAAGCGTGCCGTCGGTCCCCGCGATCGACAGCGAACCGATCCACGCCTCGCCGATCACCGGGTCGGAGTCCGCCGCGAACCCGGCGGCGCTGCGAACGATCGAGACCAGCTCGGTCGGAGAGATCCGGGTGCGGTAGGACAGGCCCGATCCGGTGTCGACATAGACATCGGACTTCGAAAGGTGCGGATGACGCGCGAGCCAGGCGTACATCGCGTCGAGGGCGAGCTCCATCGACGGCGGCTGCCGCTTCGACAGCGCGGCCGCCGTCATGATCACGCGATCGGCGAGCCAGTTGATGCTCCACTTGTTGATCCGCGTGACGATGTCGGCGAGCGGGCGCGAGTCGTGACGACCGAGCTCGATTGGAAGCTGGCCGGTCGCGACCGCATCGCCGGTGAAGTCGCCGAGCTCGCGGATCTTCAGATCGCCGGCCACGCGAATGTTGTGAGCGGCCAGCGCGCCCTTTAGCGCGTAGGCCGCCGTGGCGGTGCGCTCGCGGCTGGCCAGCGGATACATCGTGGCGCCGCCCTTGCCGATCGTGCCGCCGATCGTGACGTGGATCCGCGGCAGCCCCGTCGGCGTCTTCGTGGTCTCGACCTTGTAGGTCAGGCGCGGCGGCATCGCACGGTTCGCGGTCTTCGCAGTGACGGTCACCGAGACCTGCTCGGCGCCGAGCGGCACCGTGACGAGCGGCGCGGCACCCGGTTCGCCTCCGACGATCTCGATCGGCACGACGGCGCGGTAGATGCCGTCGCGCGTGAGGTCCGAACCGACGACCACGCTGCCCTCGATCGAGGTGATGCCGCGCCTGGCGACCTGCTGTGCGATGTCGACGAGATCGGCGGAGGTCAGCGTCGGATCGTAGCTGCCGAGCAGATACACATCGCCGTGGACGACGCCGCCGTCGGCGGGCGGGCCGAGCAAGCGGGTCGGATAGCGGAACGTCGGGCCGAGGAGCTCGAGCGCGGCGGCTGTCGAGATCATCTTGACGTTCGACGCCGGGTTGAACGCCTCGTCCGCGTTGACCGCGAACAGCGGCTGATTGGTGCGTGCGTCGACGACGTAGAGGCCGGTGTCCCCGTTGCGCAGCGGGCCGCGCAGCAGCTTCGCGATCTGGACCGCGGTCTCCTCCTCGAGCGTGATCGGTGACTTGGCCGCGAGCAGCTCCTTGATCGGGCGCAGCTCGGCGCCGATCGAGATCGTTGCGTGCGCTCCGTCGGTGCCGATCGCCGGGGACTTCGCGCGGACCGCACCTGCCTTGGTCGCGACCCTTGCCTTCACCCGCACCGCCGGCTTGGCCGCGGCCGGGGCGGTGAGCGCGAGGACGAGTAGCGCGGCGAGGGCTCTCACCGGGACCCTCGCAGCATCACGTAGGTCGCGCCTTCACCACCGTCGGCGGGCGCGGCGGTCGACAGCGCGTGGATGAAGCCCGAGAGCGGCCCGAGCAGCTCGCCGAGCACGGCCTCGCGTAGCGGCGCGCCGTGCTCCGAGTGGGTACCCTTGCCGTGCACCACGAGCACGCATCGGCGACCGATCCGGCTCGCCTCGATCAGGAACGCCCGCAACTTCTGAACAGCTTTCTCCACGAGCTCGCCGTGGAGATCGAGGGTCTGCTCGGCGTGAACCTTGCCGTTGCGGAGCTCCTGCACCTGGATGCGCGATACGCCGGGTCCCCGCGCTGCGTAGCGCTGTCCATCGCCTTCCACGGTCAGCGAGACCTCGGGCGGCAGCTCGACCACCTTCACCACAGCGGGCAGCTTCACCACGGGCACGCGATCGCGCCCCGACAGCGGCGTGGCACCACCAATTGCCTCCATGAACAACGCCTGGTCCTCGGGGGACACCAGGGGTCGTTTGGGGCGCATCCCATGATTGTGTACTGCGAACCGGTAGACGCCGCCAGAAATCTGGATCCCGTTGAATTTGGCAACGCGACGCGGCTTGCGAGACCCTCCCGGCAGCAGGCACCTTCGCAGCGATGTCCACGTGCCCACGCGTCGCCTACTTCTGCATGGAGTACGGCCTCGACCCTGCCTTTCCGATCTATGCCGGCGGCCTCGGGATCCTTGCCGGAGACCACATGAAGTCGGTCGGCGACCTCCGGACCCCCGTCACCGGCATCGGCCTGCTCTGGGACGAGGGCTATACCCGCCAGGTGGTCGCCGCGAGTGGCAGCCTCGAGGACCAGTACCCCAAGACCTCGCGCGACGCGGTGCGCCGTCTGGACGTCCGTGTGGAGGTCACGATCAAGGGCCAGACCATCCCGCTCCGGGCCTGGAAGGTCGAGAGATACATCACATCCGACCTCTACCTGCTCGAGCCCGAGCGTGAGGCCGATCGCTGGATCACGGCGCGGCTCTACGGCGGTGGCACCGAGGATCGCCTCGCCCAGGAGGTGGTACTCGGCGTCGGCGGCGTGCGCCTGATGGAGGAGCTCGGCGTCGATCCCGAGGTCTATCACTTCAACGAGGGCCACGCGGTGTTCGCCGGCCTGGAGCTGCTGCGCGCCGGGAAGTTCGGCGGCACCACGCTCGCGCAGCGGATGACCAGGCTGCGCCCTCACGTGGTGTTCACCACCCACACGCCGGTCCCTGCCGGCAACGAGGTCCACAGCCTGCACGACATGCGCGCGATCGACGCGACCTGCGGCTTCTCGGATGCCGAGCTCGAAAAGATCGGTGGCTCGCCGTTCTCGATGACGGTGGCCGGCCTCCGGCTCGCGCGGATCGCGAACGGCGTCGCCGAGCTCCACGGCGTCACCGCACGCAAGATGTGGAAGGGCACCAACGGCGCCGCGCCGATCATCGCGATCACCAACGGGGTCCACGTCCCGACCTGGCAGGATGCGCGCGTTCGTGCCGCGCTCTCGCCCGACAAGTCACGCAAGCAGCAGGACGATCAGCTGTGGTCCGCTCATCAGCGGATGAAGGCGGAGCTCGTCGCCGAGATCGCGAAGCGCACCAACGTGAAGCTCTCGATCGATCGCATGCTCATCGGGTTCGCGCGCCGCGCGGCCACCTACAAGCGCGCCGATCTGATCGTCAGCGACGAGAACGCGCTGAACAAGCTGTTCGATCGCGGCGTGCAGATCGTCTACGCCGGCAAGGCTCACCCGCGCGATACCGACGGCAAGGCGCTGATCGGCAAGCTACTCGCGGCCTCGAAGAAGCACGCCAAGCAGGTCGTATTCCTCGAGAACTACGACATGCGCCTGGGCGCGCTGCTGACCCGCGGCACCGACATCTGGCTCAATAATCCGCGCCGTCCGCTCGAGGCGTCGGGCACGAGCGGGATGAAGGCCGCGATGAATGGCGTCCCGAACCTGTCGATCCTCGACGGCTGGTGGCCGGAGGGCTGCGAGCACGGCGTCACCGGCTGGAAGATCGGCGACCCCGACCCCAAGGACAACGCGTTCGACGACAAGGACGCGCTGCGGATCGACAAGCGCGATCGCGAGCTGCTGTTCAAGACCCTCGAGAAGCAGGTGCTGCCGGCGTTCGGTAATCGCAAGAAGTGGCTCGCGATCATGCGCGCCAGCATCGAGATGAGCCAGTGGCGGTTCTCGTCGGACCGGATGATCGAGGACTACATCGCGAAGGTCTACTCGGCGTAGCCGCGCGGGTGATCGTCCCACGGGGCTGTCGTCATGCGCCGGAGTTCCGTTCGACAGCGACGCCGGTAACCCGACCAGAGCAGCCAAGAACCCACGAGACCCAAGCCGAGAAACCGATCGAATCGCCTCTCGCGCGCCCGCGTTCAGTGCCGCGCGCGTCGAAAAGCCCTCTGCTTGAGTCCCTCCGCTTCTTGGCGGCTCCGAAACCGGGCGGGCGTGGTTACCCGCCGACGCCGTGCAAGCAGGAACGCGGCAGGAACCACCATGCGTGACCCGCGAACATCGTGGGCAGCGCCGCGCGCTACTCGGGGCGGTACAGGATCTGGCGGCGCTTGCCGCGCCACTCGAGGATCAGGTAGTCGCCGATCTGCTCGGCGGTGGCCTCGTCGAGCGCGCGATGCGGCGTGGTGCGCAGGCACGGGTGATCGCCGGGGTCGGAGGCGAGCTCGTAGAAGTGCCAGTGCTCCTCCTCGCGCTGGCCATCGAGCACGTAGGCGTCATCGAAGCTCCAGCTCGGCGCGTTCGCGCAGGCGATCGGCGTGCCGTCGGGGCTGCGCACGGTGACGCGGCGGCGGTAGGTGGCGTCGAGCTTGGTGTCGGAGCGCCGCGTGAGCTCCCACCACTCGGTCTCGTCGCGGAGGTTGCCGTCGTCGTCGTAGCTGGTGGCGTCCCAGCGCCAACCGCCGACCAGCGGCGGATCCGCGGGCCATGGATCGGTCGCGAGCTCGGCGACCTTGTCGTCGAGCTGGATCAGCGTCTGCTTGCCGCCTGCCCAGCGCAAGCGGAGGCCATCGCCATCGAGGTCCGCCGCGTACTCGCCGGTATGACGGAAGCCGTGATCACACGGGCTCTGCTCGGCGCGATAGTCGGTCTCGTGGATGGCGAACGCGGTCTGCGTGATGTCCACGGTGACGTCGTAGACGGCACGCTGCCGGTACCGTGGCCGCTGGTTGCACAAGAACGGCACGCGATCGTTGGAGCGGACCTCGACGGTGCGGACGTAGCGGCCGAGCAGCTGGGTGGGGACCGAGCCCGGCCGGAATCGCCACTGCTCGTCCTCGACGCGCGTGGTGCCGGTCTCCTCGGTGCGCAACATCCAGCGCCAGCCGCCGACGAGGTCCGCGAGCGTAAACTGCCTGATCGGTGGCCTGGGACGCGGCGAGCTCTTGCCAGCGCCAGGAGGCTGGCACGCGGCGAACACGACGACGAAGGTCGCCGCGAGGCGCATCAGCCCGGGCGGCGTGCGTAGGTGTCGGTGACGATCTTTCCGATCGCGGCATCCGACAGCGTCGACGGCCGCGCATCGCCGTACTCCCACGCCACGCGTGCGGACAGCCGGGCGGTGGCATCTGCCGCTGTGTACCCGAGGCGGTAGTAAAGTCCGGCGCGGCTCGCCAGCTCGGTGGCAGCGACCGCGGCGCGCCGATCGGGACCATCTGCGCGCGGAGGCGTGGGCTTGTCCCAGGAGAACGGCATGCGTCGAGTATACTGATGCGGTGAGGGTGCTGCTCGCGTGCGCGGTGCTGATTCCGCTCGCGATCCCGCGACGCGCGGCGGCCGACGGTGCGGGCGTGATCGCCGCCAGCAAGAGCGACCGCAGCGCCGTCGCGGATGCGATGGGGCAGGCGATGGCGGGCCGCGCGGGCCGGATCAGCGTCGATGCGGTCGCCGAGGCACGCAGCGCAGTCGCGGCCGGTGCCGTGCCGACGGAGACGCTGGCGGCGTTTCGCAAGGTCCGCGAGCAAGTCGACGAGGGCTGGCGCGCCTACCTGCGGGTCGCGGTCGAAGCGGCGGCGTCGCGCCTGGTCGCCGCGCGCACCGCTGCCGAATCGCTGGTCGGTTTGCCCGGAGGCCCGGAGCTCTACGCGGATGCAGCGCTGCGGCTCGGCGCGGTGCTCGGTCATCTCGGGCGCACGGCCGAGTCACAGGCGGTGTTCTCGCTGGCGCTCGCGCTCGATCCGGATCGTCCGATCACGAAGGCGGAGTTCTCGCCGGATGTCGTCGACGCCGTGGATGGCGCCCGCGCGGCGCCGGTCGCGCTCCAGCGGGTCCATGTGACCAGCGAGCCGGCAGGTGCCGTGATCCAGATCGATGGCAAACCGATCGGTCGCGCGCCACTCGATGTCCAGATCACGCGTGGCCAGCACCTGATCGTCGCGCGGGCGCCGCTGTTTCATCCCACCGTGCAGGCGCTCCCGGCGGACGCTGCCGCCGTGGAGGTCGTGCTCGAGCGCGATGACGCCGCGATCCGGCTCGCGGCTGGCGCCGTGCCCGGGCTCGCGGAGCGCGAGGCGCAACAGCTCGTCGATGCGACGTTGCGATTCGCGGATCTCGACGAGGTCGTCCTCGTCGCGGACGCGATCCGGCGCGGCGGACCCACGTTGCTGGTCCAGCGTTGCGCAGGGATCCCGGCGCGTTGCAGCGCAGTCGTGGAGCTCGGCTACGGCGATCGCAGCGGCCTGGGCGCCGCGGCGCGCGCGGCCTGGGAGGCGGCGCGGACCGGCGATCTGCGCTATCCGCCCAGCGTGCTCGGTGAGCGTGAGGGCAAGCTCCATGATGGACGCTGCAAGGTGTGTCGCAGCCCGTGGCTATGGACTGGTGTGGGCGCCGCGCTGGTGGGTTCCGTGGTCGCGATCGTCGCGCTCCAGGGCTCGCGGCCGCCGCCGATGCTGGTCGTCGACGGTGGCGACTTCCACCAGTAGAAGCGTCACGGCTTCGTGAAGTCCGCGAACTTCTTGTCGGTCGCACCGGCGGCGAGGTCGAGCACGTAGGTCCTGGTCCGGGGCGGATCCTCGCCGGCAAAGATCACCTCGATGGTGTGCTTTCCCGCGCTCACCGTGAGGGTGGCGGGCGTACGGCCGCGGGGCTTGCCATCGATGACGATGTCGCCCCACGGTTCCGCGCCGATCTGGATGGTCGCGGTTCCCGCCGGCGCGAGCTTCGCATCTGTTGCCGGCGCGATGATCGCGGCATCGACCGCTGGCTTGTGCGCGGCATCGCGCGGTGGAGGGATCATCGCATCCGCGACCGCCGCCGCGTCCGCGTCGGGCATCGCGTCGGGGCCTGCGAGCAGCGAGTCGACGCTCGCGTCGGGGAGCAGGTAGAACGGCTGGTCGAGCTTTGGCGCGGCATCCGGCTGCAGGCCGCCGCCCGTGCGCATCTTCCAGAACACCACCACCGCCGCCAGAGCGAGCCCGGCACCACCGAGCGCGAGCAGCACGAGGCCCAGCTGGTTGGGCGCCGCGCCCGGGTCGCGCGCGGGCTCGGTACGGATCTTCATCGTCGAGTCGGGCCCGTCGAGCGGTCTCCCGGGCGGCGGCGCGGGACGGGTCTCGACCTCGGGTGGGGTTTCGATGCGGGTCTCGATGCGGGTCTCGGGCTCGCTGTCGTCGGTGTCGTCGGGCTCGCTCGCCGAGATCGCCTGGACGCCGAACATCGGCGTCGCGCGTTCGAGTATGTCCTTCAGCTCGACGTTGGTGGCGAAGCTCTTCTGCCGCGCGAGCTTCGCCTTGCCGCGCGGCTTGGAACCATCGCGCGGGATCACGGCGGTGCGTGGGCCGCCGGGTGCGGCCGGTGGAGGCGTGGTCTGGGTTGCACCGCCCGGCGGTAGCTCGTCGCCGTCGGACTCGCTCGGCGCTTCCGCGTGCGTCGGCATCCGCCGGGTCTCGGGCGGGCAGTACTTCGCCACCAGCGCGGCCACATCGCGCGGGCCGGGCATCTCCGCGAGTCCGTAGAGGTAGCGCTGGATCGCCCCGAGCATCTCCTCGGCGTTGCTCCAGCGCGCGGTCTTGTCGCGCTCGAGCGCGCGCATCACGATCTCGTCGAGCTTCGCGGGGATCTCCGCGCTGTGCAACGACGGCCGCGGAATCTCCTCCTCGGTGACCGCGAACAGCGTCGCGTCAGGATCGTTGCGTGCGAACAGCCGATGGCCGACGAGCATCTCCCACGCGAGCACGCCGACCGAGAACACATCGGTCTGGCCGGTCAGCTGCTCCTTGCGGACCTGTTCGGGCGACATGTACGGGAACGACCCGGTGGGTGCCGATTGTGGGGTCTCGTCCTCGCCGGCGTTGCCGAGCGTCACCGCGATCCCGAAATCCACGAGCTTGATCTCGCCGTCGCGCGACAGCATCACGTTGCGAGGCGACAGATCGCGGTGGATCACACCCTCCCCCTTGCGATGCGCGTAGTCGAGCCCCTCGAGCATACGTGCGGTGATCCACGCCGCGACGTTTGGATCCATCACCGCATCGCGCCGCGCGAGCATCTCGGTCAGCCGGTACAGAGTCGGGCCGTCGATGTACTCCATGGCGATGAAGTACGTGTCGTCGACGACGCCGAGCTCGTAGACCGGGACGATGTTGCCGTGGGTCAGCGTGACCA
This sequence comes from Myxococcales bacterium, assembly GCA_043753855.1. Classification (GTDB taxonomy): domain Bacteria; phylum Myxococcota_A; class Polyangia; order Haliangiales; family Haliangiaceae; genus JABFXX01. Next base: position 12,710 of record JAYUVX010000102.1, read on the forward strand.
GCGTCTTGGCCTCGGCCACGAATAGGTCGACGAAGTGCCGCTGCCCCGATAGCTTCGGGTGGATCTGCTTGATGACGAGCTGCTTCTCGAACCCGCCCGGGCCGACGATCTTCGCGAGGTAGATCTCGGCCATGCCCCCGGTGGCGAGCTTCTCGGTCAGGAAGTACTTGCCGAACGTCGTCGGCAACTCCGGCATTGCGGCGAGAGTATCATGTGGGAGGTGATCGCTCGGTGTGCCCCCCTGGCTCTGGTCCTTGCGGCCGGGTGCGGCGATCCGCCCGCGCGCGTCAGGCTCGCGCCGGTGCCGCTGCCCGCGAGCTGCGGCCGGCCAAAGAATGCGACGGGCATCCGGATCACCGCGTACACTGCGGCTGGCGAGATCACGCGTGCGGTGGGGCTCGACGAGACCGTGGATCTCGCCGACTTCCCGTCGAGCACCGAGCAGCTCGGCGCCGAGGTCGTGGTGGGTGGTGGGATCGCCGGTGCGATCGGCAAGTCCGCACCGCTCGCGTACGGCGAGCTCGAGGACCGCGCCACGATTCCGATCGCCATGATCCCGCCGGATGGGTTCTGCGAGACCGCCGGGTTCTTGACCGTCGCGCGCCGGGCACCGCTCGTCGCGAGGGCCGGGGCGGGCGTGCTGATCGTCGGCGGGCGCGATGCTGCAGGGACCTGGCTCGGCAGCGCCGAGTTCTATGATCCGTCGACGGCTACGTTCTCGTCGGTCGAGGTCTCGGATGTGCTCGGCGCATCGGGCTTTGCCGGAGCCTCGCTGGCGACCTTACCCGATGGCCGCGTGGCTATCTCCGGTGGTCCGCAGCCGGTGATCACGATCTTCGATCCGGTGACCCGGAGGTTCGGCGAGTCGGTGCTGATCAAGTCGCGCGCGTTCCACACGTCGATCGCGCTCGGTGACGCTCAGCTGCTGCTCGCGGGCGGTTGCATGGACGTCGCCAACGGCGCGTGCAGCGGGCTCATGCTCAACAGCTCGCAGATCTACGACGCGAACCAGGTCGCCGATGGCACGCTCGGGCCCACACTCAGGGTCGCCCGGGTCGGCGCCGCGCCGTTCGAGCTCGGCACGCTCGACGATGGCCAGCGCTGGTACGTGCTCGCCGGGGGCACCGCACCGCCGAGCGCAGATGTCACGGGGGCTGACCTGATCTCGCGTACCGATGCGGTGGCGGTCACGGGGCTCCACGCGCAGGTCGCCGCGCTGGATGGTGGCGCGCTGATCAGCGCATTTGGCCCCGACGCGGATCCGCCGGCACAGGCGGCCTCGATCCTCGCGCCCGGCGCCGCCACGGCACGCGCCACGGCCCTCGCCACACCGCTGGTCGGAGTCCGGCTGGTCACGCTCGAGGACGGCCGAGTCGCCGGGTTCGGCGGCGATCCCGGTGGCAAGGTCGTGCTCTACGATCCGACGATCGACCGCTGGCAGCCCTCCACACCGGGCGCCGATAGCCACGGCCCGGGCGCGATCGCCGCACCGTCGCTGGTCCGGCTCGCTGACGGGACGGTGCTGGTCCTCGATGGCGCCACCGCGTCGCAGACCGCGTATCTCTATCGGCCCTCGCTGGTCGGGCCCACGACGGGGTCGACCACGGTGGTGCCCGGCGATACGCCGACCGTGCTCACCGTGCCCGATCCGGAGACCGTGGTGAGGTCGTCGGCCTGGGAGCTGGTCGCCACCGGCGAGCTCGCGCGTGCGCTGGTTGGCGGGCCGCGGCTCGCGGCGGGTTCGGTCCGCGCCTCGGTGCGGGTCCGGATCGGTGGCGTGGCGCTGATCGCCGATCAGGTCGGGCCGGGCCAGCTCTTGGTCGGCGAGCTCGGGGAGGGCGCGAAGGCGCGGATCGTGCGTCATGCGGGCGGGATGACCCGCGTGCTCTGCACCGGCAAGGTGGTGGCGGCCTTCGACCCCGATCTTGCCGTGACACCGCACCTCGAGATCTCCGGAACCACCGCACATCTGTTCCGCGACGCGAACGAGGAGGTCGCGAGCTGTGACGTCGGTACCGTCGAGCGCGGGTCGTGGGGCGTGGCGGCACTGGGTCCCGGATCCCGCGTCGCTGTGGATACGGTCACCGTCGCGCGGTGACGGCGTCGCCGCGTGTTACCGTCGGCCTGATGCTCCGGCGCGCCTGCGTCACCGCGGTCGTGCTGATGATCGCAGGCTCGGCATCGCCGGCGCATGCCTACGAGTTCTGGCTGCGCGCGCAGACGATCGGCCAGGCCTACCAGCTCCGCCAGTACCGGCTGATCGGTCCCGACCTGTTCCTCGGTCGTCGCCGTTACACGCAGACCCTCGCGCTACGGATCGTCGACATCGGCGGGCTGGCGGCGTCGCGCCGGGAAGCGCGGCTCCCCGACCGTGGGCTGCGGATCTCGTGGCAGAGCTACCTTCGCGTCGACCACGACTTCGGCACCTACACGAGCGGGCGGATCAAGCTGTCGGAGCAGCTGCGCCGCGATGCGATCGATGTCATCCCGGAGCTCGTCGACTCATCGGCCGGGCTCGACCTGCTGTACGGCTTCATGTCGCTCGACGGGCTTGCGGATGATGCGCTCGACATCAAGCTCGGCCGGATCCTGATCGACGACGGCTGGGGGGCGTCGGCCCTCGACGGCGTCACCACGCGCTACGACCTTCCGTCGGTTCCACTCGCGGTCACCGCCGCCGCGGGGCTGCGCGTCCGGCAGGCCTCGCCGCTCGGATTGTCGGCGTTCGAGCTCGATGGCACCTCGGGGGCGGGCTGCCGCGAGTACGTCGAAGGTGCCACCCCTGGGACGGGCGCGTGGAAGCTGATCGACCGCAACCGGATGATCCGCAATACCAAGCTCGGCAGTGACTACGAGCTGTGCCCGCAGCGCGAGGTGCGCCAGCCGACGATCGGCATCGCGCTCGCGACGTCGCGCGTGCGGAGGTTCGGCGCGGAGATCGGGTATCGCCGCACCTGGTCCGATACGGTCGGGCTGATCGGCGGCGTCGACCGCCTGACGTACCCCGATCGCGGTCTGTACCCCGACGAGATCGGTCAGGCGCCTGCCACCGGGATCAACGAGGAGCGGCTGTATGCGCGGGTCCACGGCTCCCTGCGCGCCGGTGCGCTGACGCTGATGCCGTACGGCAACGTGCGCTACTCGCTGCTCCACGCGGCACTCGACCGGTTCGATACCGGCATCCGGCTCGAGCGTGGTCGTCACGTCCTTGAACCCTCGGTCGAGTACTTCCTGCCCACGTTCGATGGCGACTCGATCTTCAACGTGTTCTCGATCGAGCCGACCACGGACGTGCGGCTCGGCTACCAGTTCAACGGTCCGGTCCGGCTGCGCGCGAGCACCTGGCTCCGCCGCTACGCGCACGAGGACGGCGCGTCATCGATCGCCGGTGGTGTGGAGGCCGGCATCGAGCGACCGTTCGGATCGAAGCTGCACGCCCGCCTCGATGGCATGTTCGATGATGGCTACGGAGGGCGTCGCGCCGGCGGAACCGGCGAGGTCGCGTGGAGGGCCCGCGACGAGCTGTGGCTGCGCGCGCGCGCGGCTGTGCTCGGCGTACGGCGCGAAGATCGCTCGCGATGGGTCACGGTCTCCGGCGTGCTCTCGGGCTCGCGGCGGCTCGCCGAGACCGTCGGGTTTCACGTGATCGCCGAGCTCGATCACGACGCGCTGTATCCACTCACGACCCGGGTGATCGGCGTCATCGATCTCGCATTCACACCGGAGCCCTGAGCATGAAGGTGCTCCGCCTCCTACCGCTGCTCGTGATCGCCCTGGGGCTCGGGCGCGCCGTGCTCGCCGATGACACTGGTTGGTCACCCGTGGTGTATCCAGCGCAGCGCCTGCCGCTCGTGTTCTCTCACGGGAAGCACCTCGCGCGAGGCTCCACCTGCGCGACCTGCCACGCGGCTGCGACCACCTCGCGATCGGCGATCGATAACCTGATCCCGACCGAGGCCGCGTGTCGCGCGTGTCACCCGATCGATCGCAACAATCCGACCAAGGCCGTCGCAGGTGCGCCTCCGGCGGCGTGCATCGCGTGTCATCCCGGGTTCACGCCGGGACAGCCCGTCGAGCGCGTCTATCTGACACCGGCACCGCTCAAGTTCGATCACGCCGCCCATGCACAGGCGCCGTGCCAGAGCTGCCATGGCGACATGACCCGGGTGGACCTCGCCACCACGAAGCAGCTGCCGACGATGGCTTCGTGCTTGAGCTGTCACAACCGCGGCGCCGAGGAGCGACGCTGCGCCGATTGCCACCTCACCAGGATCGGCGGCCTGATCGAGACCAGCTTCGAGCACGGATCGCTGGTCCCCACGGCCACCGGCCTCGGCGACGTGCACGGGGCTGGGTTCGCGAAGGACCACAAGCAGGAAGCCCGGCAGGTCGGATCCACGTGCACCGCGTGCCACGATCGGTCGGAGTGCCTCGCGTGTCATCAGGGCGTCGTGCGCCCGATGGACTTCCATCCGGGGAACTACGTCTCGGCGCACGGTGTGGAGGCGCGGCGCGGAACGCCGGATTGTTCCGCGTGTCATCGCGCGCAATCGTTCTGCGTGGCGTGTCACGAGCGCACCGGCGTGGGTACCCGCGGCGAGGTCGGCCGGCTCGCCGGTGAGCCCGGTCGCGAGCTCCATCCGCCCGGATGGGCCACGGCCGGAGCCGGGCCGAACCGTCATGCCGGGGAGGCACGTCGCAACATCTCGAGCTGCGCCTCGTGCCACCGCGAGGAGGACTGCCTCGAGTGCCACAGCGCCGAGCCGGGCAAGCTCAACGCCTCGCCGCATCCGGAGGGCTGGCGCAGCAGCGCTCGCTGTCGCGCGCTCGACAGCGGAAACCGGCGGATGTGCCTGCGCTGCCACATCACGCAAGACGAGGTCGGCTGCGATTGGTCCGCACGGTGACGTATGCTCGCGAGATGCGAGCCATGTTGGGCGTGTGTGTCTTCGGGGTCTCGGTGGCGGCAGCGGACCCGGCGCCCGACGTGAACCTCCTGAACGCCGCGCCGGCGGTGGTCGCCGTGTCATTGACCGTCGAGAACAAGACCATCCTCCCGGCGCACCTCGTCGACGGCAAGCGCGATACCGCGTGAAACTCGAAGTCCGGTGGGCGCGTGGGTCGGGTTCCGGCTGCCCGCGGCAGTGCGGGTCAAGCGGATCAAGCTGACCGTCGGGTTCACGAAGGTCGATGCAAAGCTCGGCGATCTGTTCGAGATGAACCCGCGGATCAAGAAGGTCGCCGTGGATCGTGATGGGTCGCGGCTCCGCGAGTGGACCCTCGATCCGGAGGACCGCGGACTTCAGGAGCTCGCCATCGATAGACCCGGCGGCGCGGGATCGTTGGTGATGCCGAAGCGAGCATCGACGTCGCGATCGTGAGGCGCGGTGCGCGGCCGGTGCTGGTCGCCCGGTTGCCACAGGTCGTCGGATTCCACCACGACCAGCGCGAGACCGGCGGGATGCTCGACGAGCACACGGTCACGCTGGCACCGTTTCCTCTGACCACCGCCGAGACCGCGTTGTGGTACCAGGAGACCGAGCACAAGGGCAGCTACAGCTACGACGAGAGTCAGGAGACGCAGCGGCTCTACCGGATCGGCGCCGGCAAGCTGACCAAGCTGCTCGAGCTGTCGTCGTCGTCCCGCTCGGGCGAGACCGGAGACGGTGACGTGTGCACGCTCGCGCTGCCGGCCACCGGCGCGGCCATGCCCGACCTCGCGGTGCACTGCGTGAGCTCGCACAGCACGTATCCCGGCGAGCATGGGACCGATCACGACTCGAGCAGCGAGCGCGACGAGACCTACGTGTGGAAGCGTGGCAGCTACGTGAAGAACTGACTCACGCGTCGTTGGTGCGCGTTCGCACGTGCAGCCCGCAGTTGCGGTGCCCGAGCTCGATCGCCTCGCTGTCGCCGACGACGAGCGCCTCGTCGAGCAGCCACTTCGAGATCGCGTGCGACATCGCGTACTCCTGGAACTGGTTCCACAGCCAGGCGGCCATGTTGCTGCCGGTGGTGAAGGCGTGCGGGAACGCGAGCCGGCGAAGCTCGGTTCCACCGGCGGTGACGGCGGCGGTGTAGGCCGCCTGCAGCGCGATGAACTCGCGCCACTCGTCGATCGGCGTCCGCACCGCGCCGGGGTTGCGTCCGTGGGTGTGGTCGTCCTTGCGTGCGGCCCATGCATTGAATCCGGCCTCGAGCGCGTCGAGTCGCCCGTGGCGAAGGCGGCGGCCGAGCGCATCGCCGATCGGGCCGTGCGAGGCCGGGGAGCCAAGGCGAGCCGCCTCGGCGATCCGAGCGAGATCATCGGTGACGACGAGCGCGATCTCGCGGAGCGCGCGGTCCACGGCGCCGAGCGGTGCATCGAGCTCGAGCGCGCGGCGGGCGAGCCAGCTGTGAGTGGCGCCGTCGGAGAGCGCGGCGTCCCACGCGCGGACCGTCGTGCCGAGCAGGAACGGCGAGGGCTGCGAGCGCTGCGCGATCGCGAGGTGCGCGGCGATCGCCCGGGGCAGCGGCGCGACCAGC
>JAYUVX010000103.1:0-6340 GCA_043753855.1 Myxococcales bacterium
AGCGCCAGCTCGTCCGCGATGGCTCGCGCATTCACGACCGGTCTGCGAAGTAGCAGATCGATCACGCGCCAGACGGCAGAGTCGCTGCGCGCTGTGACGCCCGCGCGCAGTCTTAATATCGAGAGCGTGGGATAAGATTCGAAGATTATGAACTTCGAACAGCGCGTGCCGTCAGCGCGGAGAGAGCTTGCTGCTCGGCGATGGCCATGAGTAGCCAGCCTGCTCCCGCGGAACCGGTCACGCTCGGCCATGACGCCGATCTGTTTGAGCGGGCGCACGGTTACATCCGGCAGTACTACCGATATGTCGAACCCCAGGGGCATGTCGCATGAGGCCATGGTTCGTCGCTCTCGTTCTCACTGCGGCGCTTGTTGTTGGCCTTCTCGTCCTGTTTCTCCGCCAGAAGCACAGCTCGACGTCAGGCACGATTCATCTGACGTTTCCCGGCTGGTCGGACGTCGTAATCGGCGGCAATGCCGCGAAGGAGATGACGTGCAAGTATGAGGACCGCGCCGGGGCCGACGTCTGCAATGGCACGCGCGCTGTCGGTAAAGGGGAGATCGGTCAGATCGAGGTGATGCGTCGGTCGGACCTCGGTGTGACCGTCATGGTCGCCGAAGTCGACCTGCCAGCCGTCAGCACACTGCGCACGCGCTGGGGAACTCCGATCTCCGAGAAGAAACAGCACGGTGACTCGCTGATCACGTGGTGTACGAGCGACGGCAAGGAAGGCGCGGTCGCGCGAACGTCCGCATACGGCAACGGCGCGATGATCGTGGTCGCGGTGATGGACCGCGAGCAAGACCTGACGTCAAACGTCCCGTTCGAGAAGCCGGATTGCAAGCGACTGCTCGAAGATGCACGACGGGAGGCGGAGTCCAAGTCCGCCGCAGCGAAGGTCGCGAACAGCAGTCTGACCATCAAGGCAATTCAGGCCGACCGCGCGCTCCGGCCGGTGCGGATCACGGCGTCGTCGACGAATCCGCTTGTCCCGGGCTACAGCTTCATCCCCGACAATCTAGATGATGGCGACCTCACAACGAGTTGGCAGCCAGCGAAGGGTGACGGCGGCGCCAAGGTTCAGCTAGACTTTGCCGTCGAAGTAACGATCAGCCGAGTTGGCATCGCGAACGGTTTTCAGGCGATCGACAAGGTCGGCGATCAATTCGTGCTCAACAGTCGCATAGCGCGCGCGCGTCTGCGGTTCGATGATGGATCGGAGGTCTTGCTCGAATACGCCCCCGACGCGCGTGGCATCACATTCGCCGACGTTCCCGCGTCGAAGACTCGCTCGGTAGTGCTCCTCGTCGATGATACCCATCGTGGGACGCGCTGGAACGATCTCGCGATCTCCGAGATCGAGCTATTCGGCAAGGTCGAAGCTGGCCCCATGGCGTCCTTCGCCCTCCCGGGATGGGAAGACTTGATTCTCGGAAAGCCTGTACCCGTCGCAGTGAAGCTCACATGCGACCCTGAAACTTCGCAGTGCGAAGCGACACGGCCGGGCACGATCGCGACCGTGGAGATCAATCGCGACGGCACGGGCAATGTGGCGAACGTGAGCGGGAACAAGCTCACGAAGGAGGTCGTGCGCGCGCTCACCACAAAGTGGGGAACGCCAATCGTGACGCGCAACGATCCATCCGGTACCGGGCGTGAGCTCCTTTGGTGCTCGAGTGACTGGTTCCAGGGCGCCGACGTCGCCGATTACGATCCCGCGAGCGTTCTGATCGGAACGGGCTGGATCGCCCCAGCCGCGCGATGCCAAGAGCTTTCGCGAGGTGGCGGAGGAGGCGACACGCTCACCTTCAATCACGGGACCCGAAGGTTCGGGTGGCTCCGCCGCGGGCGTGTCGTTCCAGCGAAGACAAACGCAACCAAGGACCTGTGTATTGCCTACGCCGTGGCCCAGACAGAATTGTGCACGCGTTGTGCGGCGGCCGGCGACGATGATCCCTATCACGGATGCTGGGACGCAACCGACGGAGGCCGTTGCCATGACGCGACCAACGTCCGCGATGACGCATTGGTGCGCTCGCAGTGTCTGCCTGCGGTGAAGCGCATGATGTGCGCCGCCTATCGCAGCAGCGGAGCCACTCCGAAGGAGTGTGGAGAGCAATTTCGCTTCCGCAGCGGTGATACGCCGGACTGCGACGACAACCCTAGGGCATCGGGCTGCTAACCACTTGTGAGGCAGAGAGCGAGCGACGAAACAAAGTCTTCGCGGTGCCAAGACAATCCCTCGTGATCAGAACCGGTGCGCCATGCACAGCGGTTCCGACGAAAGCCGAGGAGATTCCAAGCGCTCGGCGAGGGTTCGTCAGCCCGCTCGGCTATGATCCTTGGGCTATGAGTTTCAAGCGTCGCGTGCTGTCGGCGCTGGGGAAGGAACTCTTGCTCGAGATCGGCCGTGGCCTCGAGCTCGACGTCACGACCCGGATGGGGGTGGAGGAGCTTCGCGACGCGCTCGCCAAGAGCAAGCGAGCGAAGCTGGACGCGATCGTCCAGGAGTCGCTGTCACGCGACGCGCTCAAGGCGATTTGCGGCGCGGTCGGGCTCGACGACACGGGCAAGGAGAAAGCGGCGCTCGTCGAGCGGATCCTCGCGGCGAGCACCGGCAAGACCGTAAACGGCGCTGGCTACGCGATCGACCCGTCCGCGACCAAGGCGAGCCCAGCGGCCGAGCGCGGCGCCGCGTTCGGCACGTTGCTCCCCGGGCTCGACGAGGTGCCGGCCGCGAAGCCGACGAGGTCGAAAGCCAAGGGCAACCAGAAGGCGGGCGAGCGTCGACGCGGCGGCGTCACCGAGGCCGACGCCGTGATCGCCGGAACGCTCAAGGCCGCGCTCCAGCAGTTCGCGCTCGGGGCGGCCGGCGGGTACTCGGGCCGCGATGCGCACCTCGCGTTCACGACGCATCTCCTCGAGTGCTTCGGATGGAAGGATGGTCGCCCGGAAGGCGCGGAGATCCCGAAGCATTTCGCGATCGCCGACGCGGGCCAGCGCGTCGAGCGTGAGGTCGCGCTGTGGTGGCGCGAACGACGCACACTGATGGAGGTCGCTGCGCACGATGCGGTCCTAGGCTTCGCGTGGAAGGATCTGGTCCGCGTTTGTCTTCAGCTCGACCCGATCCCGCAGTACGTCGTGCTGACGAACCAGCGCGATCTTCAGCTCTACGACCTCGCACGCGATCGCGAGGCGCCACGGTTGTCGATCCGGATCGACGACCTGCCGAAGTATAGCGAGGCGTTCCCGTTCTTCACCAAGGAGTGGGTCCCGGGCGCGACGCCGAAGATCGTCAACGTGGAGAAGGTCTCAGCGGAGGTCGCCGACCTCGTCGCGCGACTGTATCGCAGCGTGCGTGCAGCGCACCCGACGCGCGACCGCGACGTCATCCGGTTCTCGCTCCAGTGCATCACCGCGATGTTCGCCGAGGACATCGGCATGTTGCCGAAGAACTATTTCACCTCGCTGCTCTACAACGGGGCGAAGGCCGGCGACGTCGAGCACCGCCTGCGCGAGCTGTTCGAGCAGATGAACACACGCGACCTACCGGCACCGCGCGTCGTCCCGTACTTCAACGGCGGCCTGTTCACCGAGGCAACGACGTTGTCGCTCGGCGATGCGCAGGTGACCGCGCTCATCAAAGCGGCCGAGGCGAACTGGGCGTACGTCGACCCGCACATCTTCGGCAGCGTGTTCCAGGGCATCATGAACGACGCCGAGCGCCACGCGAGCGGCGCGCACTACACCGCGCACGACGACATCATGCGCGTGGTCGGCCCGACGATCGTCGAGCCGTGGCGCAAGCGCATCCTGGTAGCGGGCTCGCTCAAGGAGCTGACCGAGTTGCGCAAGGAGCTCTTCGCGTACCGTGTGCTCGACCCCGCGTGCGGCAGCGGCAACTTCCTCTACGTAGCGTTCCGCGAGCTGTATCGGCTCGACACCGAGCTGCTCTCGCGCATGCGCGAGTTCCCGTCGACGCACGGCAAGCTGTCGTGGAACGGCGGCATCTCGGCGGCCAACTTTTTCGGCATCGATATCAACCCGTTCGCCGTCGAGCTCGCGAAGGTCACGCTGAACATCGCGAAGAAGATCGCGTTCGATGAGCGCAAGGCGCAGGCGTTCGCGCTCGCGGGCCAGGTCGAGATGGATGTCGATCCATCGCTGCCACTGGACAACCTCGACAAGAATGTCGTGTGCGCTGACGCGCTGTTCACGGATTGGCCCGAGGTCGACGCGATCGTGGGTAACCCTCCGATGCTAGGTGGCCGCAAGATTCGGAGCGAGTTGGGGGCGGAATACCTGCAACGACTTCAGGGGCACTTTTTTGGTGTTGATGGTCGCGGCGACTTCTGTTGCTACTGGTTTCGGAAGTCTCACGATCGTTTGTTGCCGAACGGTCGCGCCGGGCTCATCGGGACGAGTGGAATCCGAGTCGGGAACGCGAGAGAGGCCGCGCTGGACTACATCATAGAGAATGGAGGGACGATCACGAATGCGGTCTCGTCTCGGCCATGGCCTGGGGACGCAGCCCTTCATGTGTCGATGGTGAATTGGACCAACGGGCAGGCCGAAGGGCCATTTTCACTCGTCGTCGACGACCAAGCGTTTCTCCTCGGACGCATTCCACCGCACCTGCAATTGTTTGTCGACCTCAGTACCGCGCGCGCAATCGCGGCGAATGATGGCGGCGCGTCGATGGGCGCGATCTTTGGCCACCCTGCATTCAGGTCGGGCGAGAAGGGATTCGGTGCCAAGGATGCGTTTGGCGCAGAATCTTTCATCCGCCCCATGGCGACAGGCGATGACTTGTTGAGTGGCCTTGGCGACCCGGCTGTCTGCATATGGCTTGCGAAGAGTGCGAGTGAGAGCGATGCGGCGGCCATCGGTGGAGCTGCTTTCGATTACCTAAAGAAGCACGTCTACACACTCGTGAGGGAGCGGGCAGAAAGCGGAAAGGAAACGGACGACTATAAAACTTGGCTAAAGACCTGGTGGCGGGCACAGAAGCCTAGACTGGAATTCTTCGCGCGAGTCGAACAAAAGCACCGCGTCATTGTGTGCTCTAGCCCGCAGGCGCGCCCTGTGTTTGTCTTCCTGTCCTCCCGCTTCGTGCCGGTCGACACGCTGTACGTCTTCGCCTATGCGGATGATTATAGCTTCGGCATCATCCAATCATCCTTTCATTGGAGGTGGACCAAGGCCAAGGGGGGTCGCGTTCGGGCCGACTATCGATACACATCTGAAGTCTGGCGCACGTTCTCCTGGCCACAAGATCCCACCGACAAACAGGTCGCTGCGGTGGCCGCAGCCGGCCGCCTACTGCGCGGCGTGCGCGACACGTTGATGGCTGAGAACGAATGGTCGCTCCGCCAGCTCTACCAGGCCGCCGAGGTCGAAGGACCACACCCGCTTAAGGATGCCCAAGCAGCGCTCGACGCCGGTGTCGGAGACGCGTTCGGCATTCCTGTAGACCAGGATCCCCTCGAGTTCCTGCTCGAACTCAACCAGCTCGTCGTCGAAGACGAGGAACTAGGTCGCAAGGTGCGCGGTCCCGGGCTTCCGGACCACCTCGATCCTAAGGATCCACGTTTCACCAGCAGCGACTGCATCGAGCCACCACCCGTGGAAAATTGATGTCAGACTTCGCGCGTACGCTGCATCGGTTCGAGTTGTGGGAGGCGGGCGGCGCCTTCGACGCTGAGTCGGGCACGGAGGCGAAGGTCATGGCGCGCAGGCGAGGGACGTCCACGGGCAAGGCGCACGCATTCGGCGGCGACTGGACGACGATCAAGCTCGACATCGTCGGCAAGTACCTGGCCGCGTACACCAAGGCGTTGCAGGGCAAGCCGAGTGTCGAGCGGCCGTTCATCAAGGCATACATCGATGCGTTCGCCGGTACCGGTTACCGGACCCTCTCGGACGCGAACACAGATGACGTGGAGGACGGCACCAATGCCGTGAGCCTCGCGCTGCCCGACCTCGCCGCGTCCGAGCCCCAGCAACTCCTCGATGGGTCGGCCAGGATCGCGCTCAAGGTGGAGCCGCGCTTCGACCGCTACATCTTCATCGAGCGACGCAAGAAGCACGTGCAGGAGCTTGAGAACCTCAAAGCCGAGTTCCCCGCCCTCGCCCCGGACATCAAGGTGACGCGCGGCGACGCCAATGAAGAGATCCAGGCGCTGTGCGCGAAGAACTGGACGGATCGCCGCGCGGTGCTGTTCCTCGACCCATACGGCATGCAGGTCGAATGGGAGACCATCGCAGCCGTCGCAAGGACGAAGGCGATCGACCTCTGGCTGCTGTTTCCGCTCGGGATCGGCGTCAATCGGCTGGTGAC
>JAYUVX010000104.1:0-19232 GCA_043753855.1 Myxococcales bacterium
GCGCGCGGTGAACAGGTAGTTCGGCTGGCGATACGTCGGATCGCCGGCGATGTGTTCGTGGCGCTCGAGTCCGCCATCCCTGATCCAGTAGAACGCGTAGCCGAGCGGACCGAGGATGTCCGCGAGCTGCTGCTCGGTGCGACCGTAGAGCACCTCGCAGATTACATCGGGATAATCGCGGCGCAGGGTGCCGAGCAAACCGCGCAGCACTTCAGGCTCGGTCGACTCGGTGTCGAGCTTGATCAGGTCGACGTGGCCGATCCCCAGCTCGGCAAGGAGCGAGTCCCCCGAGCGCACCACCACCCGCTGCTCCCGCCGGTCCACGCGGAATGCCGGGTTGAGCGAGCTCGTGCCGCCGGTCTCGCCCGCCACGAACAGCACCGCCTCGGTATCTTCGGCTCCAAGCGCCAAGCGGTGGGTCTCGACATTGCGAGTCAGCGGAAGGTTGAGCTCGAAGTTACGAGCACACACGGCGGCTGCGTCATCACCGGGCTCGAACGCGAGGATCCGCGCGTCGGGGTTTGCCGCGGCGGCGAGCAACGCGTAGAGGCCGTCGGCGGCGCCGATATCCAGAATCACGCTCGCGCGGGAGGCACGGTTGCACCACAGCGAAGTGGTCTCGGGCTCGTACTCGTTCAACCAGTAGAGGTAGTTCGCGGTACCGCCATGCGCGAGCTGCAGCTCGCGCCCCTCGGGCGTGGTGTAGCGGAACGTGCGGTCATCGAACCGCGCTCGTTTTGCAATCTTGCGATGAGCGAAGCGGCGCCACGGCTCCGGAACCATCGGATGTTGAAGGAACCAGCGCAGCCCGTTCCGGATCCCGGGTGCGGCGATCAGCGAGCGCAGCGCATTCTTCGCTCTTCTCACGAGGAGAGAGTCTTATCACCTGCTCGAGGAAGTCCGATCGCGAAGAGTGCCGATTCGGCGACCTTGCGGGGACTCACAGCAAGACCTCGCGGTACAGTGCAGGAGATGTCCTCGGAGCACGAGAAGCTCGCGCTGCGGATCGACGACATTGGCGCGAGCAGCAAGCAGCATCTGTACTACGCCAAGCGCTGGTGGCTGAACTGGGGGCCACTCCGCGATCGCCGCGCATTCGGGCACTGGGCTCCGTACCGGGAGATGACTCCCGCGGACTGGCACCAGATCTATAAAGTCCTCGAGCGGTTCACCGCGAAGCTCACCGTCGGGGTGACCGCGACGTGGGCCGAGGACGACGGCACGCTCGTCCCATTCCCCGAAAAATTTCCCGACGAAGCTCAGGCGCTCGGCGAGGGCCTCGCGAAGGGTTACCTCGAGATCGCGAATCACGGGCTTACCCACTGCGTGCTCGCCGCGGGCAAGTATCGGCGTAAGCCGCTGTATGGCACCAACAGGCTGTTTCACCGGGAGTTCTGGGACTACATCTCGGCCGCCGAGCAGCTCGAACACCTGCGCCGCGCGCAAGACATCCTCACTAACTACTTCAAGACACCGATCACCACGCTCGTGCCTCCGGGCAACGTGTACTCGGTGCAGACCCTCGTGGCATGTCGCGAGCTCGGACTCACGCGGGTGAACTGCGAGCGGCCGCAGATCACGCTCGGTGATTCGCCGCGCGTGATCGGTGATGACAACGTGATCCCGTTCCACGACCGCGAGATCGTGAAGTTTGGCACCGGCTGGCTCGAGGCGAAGCTGCGCACCCTGCCTCGCCCCCCGCAAAAGTTCATCCGCGACCTGTAGCGGGAGGCTTCGTGGTAAGCGTCTCGGATGAGCAACTATGGGTCGCGGGCCCGCGAACTGGTGGCCGCCGGGTTGTGCTCGAGCGATCGGGTGTTCGAGCTCCTCGATCGCGCGCGCGGCTCTCGCAGCGGCGGCGTGATCCTCGCGTTCCACGACCTCCCCACCGATAGCTTCGTCGAACAGGTCGAGGCGCTTGGCAAGGGCCGGATCGTTCACCTCGGCGAGATCGTTGATCGCCTGGCGAGCGGGCGGCCCACCGCCGGTCTCTACGCGATCACGTTCGACGACGGCGTAGGCACCGTCACGCGCAGGGTGGCCGAGATGGCGGTAGGCCTCACGGTTCCGGTGACGTGCTACGTGCCGACCGGATACCTCGATAATTCCGACGCCCTGGCGTTCCAGGCGTGGGAGGCGGTCCGCGTGCGGTTGCCAAGAATCGAGATCCGACTACCGAGTCGCGTCGTCGATCTCCGCACCCATGCCGCCCGCGATTCGTTCGTCGCGGACATGACGCAGCGCCTGTACACGCGGCCCGAAGCGAATCTGTTGCCTCTGACGCACGAGCTTGCCGCATTTCTCGTCGAGCACGGTCACGCGACGAAGGACGAGCTTCGCCCACCTGCACCGATCTCGTGGGACGAGCTCACCGCACTTAGCAAGAACCCCCTGATCCGATTCGAGAGCCACGGTGTCTCGCACCGGGCGATGACGGCGCTCGGCGCGGACGAGCTCGAGCGCGAGGTGGTGCTCAGCCAGCGCGCGATCGAGGACCGCACGAACCGCCGCTGCCGCCACTTCTGCTACCCGTATGGCAGTATCGAGAGTATTGGACCTCGAGCGCCGACGATCGTGCGTAAGCACTACGACTCCGCGGTGACGATGGTGCGCGGCCGGGTTGGTCACCAGAAACCGGAGCTGCTACCGCGCGTGCCGCTGTACGGACGAGACACCGGGAACGTCGCGCGACTGAAAGCGATCACGGCGTGAGCCGCATCGAGATCGTTCCGTCGTCGAGCGTGACGGCCGAGGCGCGAACCGCATTCTACCAGCGGACATTCACCGATCGCTGGAGGCTACTCGCGGAGCACTGGCGCTGGTGGTACCGCGCGGGCTTTCAATCGGGGATCGAGCCGTTGCTTGCCGTGGATAGCGGCGCCGTGGTCGGACAAGCGGGCGTGATTCCAGCGCTGTTGCGCGTGGCCGGCACTCCGCGACGGGCCCAGTGGTACGTCGACTTCGCCGTACTCCCTGAATACCAGGGCAAAGGGCTCGGCCAGCGATTGACGCAGGCGTGGATGCAGCTCGGCGAGACATACATCACGCATTGCAACGACAAGTCGATGGGGGTATTCCGCAAGTACGGCTTTCTGGAGCGGCAGGACTGCGTTCGCTACGCGCGACCGATCCACCCGGGCGCGATGCTCGCAGGTCACTCATCGATGGGCGTTCGGCTCGGATCGCGGTTGTTCGATCCGCTGCCGTGGCTCTGGGCGAACGCGAGCTGGCAGCGCGCTCCGCGACTCGCCCCGATCGCAATCCAGCCCGAGATCCTCGCCACGTTCTTTCGTTCTTCGTCGGGCAGCGCGTGCGAGCTGGTGCGAGACGCGGACTGGGCGCGGTGGCGCCTCTACGAAAGCCCGTTCCGTGAGGAGTACGCTGCGTTCTCGCACGACGGCGCGCACGGTATCGCACGTCGCTTCACCTACGGCGGTGTTCGGCGCGTGCACGTGCTCTGGCTGTCAGCCGGCAATGCTCCAGAACACCGCCAGCTCGTGCGCGGCATCGGTCGCTGGGCGCTTTCCGTCGGAGCAGATCTGTTCTGGGCCACGGCGAATAGCGCCACCCTCGGCGCTGCACTCGAACACTCGCTGCCATTCGAGAAGCGCTTCAGGTTCGCATATCTCAGTCGCGACCGGCAAACCTTCGATCAGCTCGCGCACAACCCGCTCGAGCTACAGGCGATCGATAGCGACACCGACTCGATGTACGCGTAGGTCAGGCGCGGGGCGGCTTCGCCGGAGTCGGCTCGACCCGAGCCTTGTCCCCTTTGCCGATGTGCGCGTAGCGCTCGCCGCAAGCGGCGCACGTCACGTGCTTCTTCTTCTTTCCCTTGGGGAGTGTGATGCCGCACTTGCAGATCCAGGCGATCCGCTTCGCAGGTACGCCCGCGACCAGCGCGTACGGCGGGACGTCCTTTGCCACCACGGCGCCGGCGGCGACAAACGCGTAGGCGCCGAGCCGATAGCCGCAGACGATCGTCGCGTTCGCACCGATGCTCACGCCGTCCTCGACTTCGGTCCGTCGGTACTCGTCCTTGCGCACGACAAACGCGCGAGGATTCACCACGTTCGTGAACACCGCCGACGGACCGACGAACACGTCGTTGCCGAGGATCACATCGTCATAAATCGAGACGTTGTTCTGGATCTTGCAGCGGTCGCCGATCACGCCTCGCGATCCGACGAAGACGTTCTGCCCGAGCGAGCACTCTGTGCCGATCTTTGCACCGGTCATGACGTGCGCGAAGTGCCACACCTTGGTGCCGTCTCCGATCGTGGCGGGCGGATCGACGAGCGCCGTGGAGTGAACCCAGAATGGCTTGAGGGTGGCATTACTCATGGAGTCACATCTGCCCTGGTGAAACGGGGTGCGCGGGACTCACGATCGTTCCACCGATCGCGGAACTGGAACAGGCCTTTCAGGAAGCCCGCTCCGTAACCGACGTGCAGGATCGCGAACGCGGCTGGCATGTACGGGAGGACGTCGACGCGGCGCTCCCGCGTGGCGATCGAGAGGGAGATCGCGACCGTGGCGGCGGCGTACAACGCACTCAGGCTCGCGAGCACGGGTGGAACGAGCGCGCTGAGACCGAGCGTGGTCACGAACACCGGCGGCACGAAGTGGCGCGGCCGCATCTGCGCGCGATGTTTCTGCATCACGCGAACCTTCCATCGGCCGTAGTCGAAGTACTGCTTCCACAGCGAGCGAAGCGTGGCTCGGCTACGGTAGACGCTCTTGATCTGCGGGTTGCAGACAATCTTTCCGCCGTGCTCCAGCAACCGGTAGCTCAGCTCGTCATCCTGATTGCGGACCATCTCCGCGTCGAACCCGCCGATCCGCTCATAGAGCGAGCGCTTGCAGACGCCCATGAAGACCGTATCGACCACGCTCTCGGCGGTGGCGTACCGGAACTCTGCGCCGCCAACGCCGAACCACGTGCTCATCGCCAGCGCGATCGCTTCGCCGACCACCGTCTCGCTCTCGGCCCGCGCCGGCCCGCCGACAAGATCGGCCCCCGTCCGGAACAAGGTCTCGACGGCTTGGGTAACGTAGTCGGGGGCGAGCTCGCTGTGCCCGCTGACGATCCCGACCAGCTCGCCTCGCGCGCGCTCGATTCCGAGGTTCCACGCGATCGACTGGATCTGTCCCGGGTTGCCGACGACCTCGAATCCCTTGCGCGTTCCGATTCGCTCACGCACGAGATCGCGCGTGCGATCGGTCGAGTTCCCGTCCATGAACAGGACCTCGAGCTTGTCGGCCGGATACTCCTGAGCGAGGAGCGATTCTACGCATCGTACGATGTGGCGCTCTTCATTGCGCATCGCGACGACCAGCGTGACGACCGGAGTCTCCATGCTCACTCCAGCGGCATCATCACGGGGTGGCCCTGCGTAGCGAGCGAGCGCTGCGCCGCTTGCAGGACCCGCAGGACGCGCAACGCACTCAGGCCATCGGTCAGCGGCGCAGCGCCGGTCGCGATCGAATCGAGGAATGCTTGGCACTCGAGCTTGAGCGGTTCGTCGGCGGCGTATGGGATGAGCGTTCCTTCGCCCTTCACCGGAATCGGCTCGCCTTCCTTGAGGTCGACGTGCTGCTCGTGGAGCACGAGCTCACGACGGACGTCATCGAAGGTCGCCATACGGCGGGATCCGACGACAACAAGCTTCTGTTCTTTGAACGGATTGAGCCACGACACGAACACGTGGGCGGCAACGCCATTGTCGAACAACAGCTGGGTCACAGTGACGTCCGCGATATTCGCTTGGACATACGCCCCGCCGGCGGCGATCACCTGGAACGGCAGCGCGCCGACGAGTCGAAGAATCACGGCAATGTCGTGCGGCGCGAACGACCAGAGAATGTTCTCCTCGCGTCGCACCTTTCCGAGGTTGGTCCGGTTGGAATAGATGTATCGGATCTTTCCAAGCTGGTCCTCGGCGATCAGCGCCTGAAGCTTTCGAATCGCCGGGTGGTACTCCAGGATGTGTCCGACCATGATCGTGAGCTTGCGGTCGTGCGCAAGGTCGACGACCCGTTTGGCATCCTCGTAGCGGAGAGCGAGCGGCTTCTCACACAGCACGTGCTTGCCCGAGTTCAACGCGCGGAGCGCGAGCTCCGCATGCGTTTCGGCGGGCGTGCTGATCACTATGCCGGAGATCGAAGCATCGGCGAGAATCGCGTCGATGCTCTCGTGGACAGGAATGCCGGGAGCGATCTGCGCCGCAGTGGCCCGGCCGTGTGGTGACACGTCGGCGATGGCGGCCAGGGCACCCAGCGAGTTGAAGTTGCGGACGAGGTTCTTGCCCCAGTATCCGCTGCCGAAGACCGCGACCTTGTGTGGCTGCGTGCTCATGGTCAGCT
This sequence comes from Myxococcales bacterium, assembly GCA_043753855.1. Classification (GTDB taxonomy): domain Bacteria; phylum Myxococcota_A; class Polyangia; order Haliangiales; family Haliangiaceae; genus JABFXX01. The sequence continues at coordinate 6,367 of JAYUVX010000104.1, forward strand.
CGCGTAGAACTCGGCGAGCTTCGCCACGACGTACTCCTGCTGCGCGGACGTCAGCTCGGGGTAGATCGGCAGCGCGAGGGCCTCCGCGGCAGCGCGTTCGCTGTGCGGGAACGCGCCGGCCTTGTAGCCAAGATCCGCGAAGCACGGCTGCACGTGGAATGGCACCGGATAGTAGATTTCGGTGCCGATGCCGGCCTTGGTCATGAACTCGCGAAGCGCGTCACGCCGGGGAACGCGGAGCGAGAACTGGTTGTAAATGTGACCGGGCGCATCGCTCGGGATCACGACCTCGGCGGGCAGCTTCGCGGCCGCGAGCATCGCTCGATAGCGGTCTGCGTTGACTCGACGCGCGGCCGTCCAGCCGGCGAGCCTTGGCAGCTTGACCATCAGGATCGCAGCCTGCAGTGCATCGATCCGGAAGTTTCCGCCGATAGCCTGGTGGTAGTACTTTGGCCGGCCACCGTGCGTGCGCAGCAGCGTGACGCGGTCCGCAAACTTGGCATCGTCGGTGTAGACCGCACCCGCGTCACCGAATGCGCCCAAATTCTTAGAGGGGAAGAATGAGAGGCAGCCCGCGATGCCGCCGAGCTTGTTGGCACCGATCGACTGTGCTGCGTCCTCGATCACGGGCACGTCGGTCTTCGGCAGCTCCGCAGCTCTTCCGAACAGGTGCACCGGGATGATCGCCTTGGTCGAGCTATCGACCGCACCTGCCGCGCCAGCGGGATCCAGGTTGAACGTTGCGGGATCGATGTCGACGAATTTCGGCACGGCGCCAAGGCGCGATACGGCGCCGGCAGTGGCGAAGAACGAGAACGGTGTGGTGATCACGTTGTCGCCGCGGCCAATGCCGAGCGCCATCAACGCGACCAGCAACGCATCGGTGCCCGAGGACACGCCGATCACGTGCTTCGCGCCAATCGCGTTCGCGACTGCGGCTTCAAACTTCTCGACCTCGGGGCCAAGAATGAACTTGCCCCCGTCGATGACCCGACCGATCGCTTCCATCAGCTCTGCGCGGAGCGGATGGTTCTGCGCAGCCAGGTCGAGGAGGGGAACGGACGTCACGGTCGCCATCGAGGGTTGCCTATACCGCATGTATCGCGCACTTAGCAACGTGCGCTACGGTTAGAGGGCGCCGATGTATCAAACGTTCACGGCCACCGTGCTGTTGGTCTTGGCCCTCGTCGCGGGTTGTTCGGGAAGCACGTCCGAGCCCAAGGCTCCGCCAGGCCCGGCCACCCCATCGCAGGTGGCTCCGCCGGGTGAACTGGTTTCGGAGCCCATGCGGGTTGCGCGGGCCTGGACCACCGCGCTCGCGCCGAACAAACGCGGTGGCTGGAACTTCATCACGCAGACGTACGAGTACGAGTCGAAGACCCCGACGGAGTTCGTGGTGCTGGATCTTCAGACGGGGAAGCAGTCGGTGTTCGACGGCCCGGCTGAGGTCTACGCGAACAGCAACTATCAGGTCGCCGAACAGCTCCGCGCCGCAAACGGCCGGATCTTCTTTCCGGAGATCGACAACCAGATCGCCTACTACGACCCGACAGACGAATCGGTGAAGCAGGTCGGCAAGCTGCGCAATGGCTCGAACGACAAGCTGGTGTTTCGCGTCGTGTTCGGACCCGACGGCAAGCTCTACGCTGGCACGCAGAGCAACGCGCTACCGACGATCTTCCAGCTTGATCCTGACACGCTGCAGTACACGGTCCTCGGCAAGGTCGGTCGCAACCGAAGCTCGTATTCGTACGCCTACTACCTCGCAGTCGATATCCCGTGGGTCTATGTGGCAGTCGGTCAGTCGCCCTGGGAGCTCGCCGCCCTGAACATCGACACCCGCGAGATGCGAATCCTCGCGACGCGCAAGAACGAGGGATTCATGCAGTTCGACGTCCGGAAAGAAGGGATCACGGCGAAGCTGATCAGCGGGCTGCGCACTCCCGGGCAGAAGACCGATCTCGTGTGGTGCGCCGACGGCAAGATCTTCCCGGTCGAGCCCGGCAAGAAGCTCCCGTTTCGTCCCCGCGCAGTAGGCCCTAAGGAGAACCCGATCGTACATCCCCCGCAACTCGATCTCGCGGATCTCGATCCCGGCGCCGACGGTACGGGCCTGGTGCGCTGGCGTCCCGCTGGGTCCACGGGCGCCTGGACCGACGCGAGGTTCAAGGTGAAGTACACGACGCCCGTCGATATCGATTCGCTCGTGGCATTGCCGGATGGCTCACTCCTGGGCAGCACGAAGCAGTATCACGGGTTCTTCCGGTACAATCCGAAGGACCGGACCACGCGCCGCTACCGCTCCCTCGGGATCAGCGGCGGACCACGCGCCGTCGTTGGTGGCAAGACGTACTTTGCCGGGTACCCAAACGGGGTCCTGTACGCCTATGATCCGACCAAGCCATGGACGGCGTCTAAGCAGACGACAAAGGAGGCGAACCCAGCGCTGGTCGGCAACTTCGCGGCAGCGGGAGCGCACTACGCATACTTCCTGGCGCCCGCACCGAACGGCCGGTTGTACTTTGCTGGCCGCCGCGAGCGCGATGGTGTCGGCGGCGGCATCGGCTACTACGAACCTTCGACCGGAGTGTTCGCCGGCCATCACGACAAGCTCGACGAGCTCGATCCGCAGGGATTCGTCGTGCTCGGCGCGCTCAAGCTGATCGCATACTCGGGCCGTTCCAACTCGAAGACGGCAGCGCAGCTGGTAATGTTCGATTTCGACCTCAAGGAACAGGGGCGCCAGACCGTGATTCCAGGGCTAGCCGATACGGGCCAGCTCTTCCCGACCCACTCCAAAAGCATCGTTCTCGGCGTCAGCAAGTCCGAGCGCGTGTTGTATCGGCACGACGTTTCGAGCGCGACGATGCTCGGCTTCAAGAAGCTTCCGGGGGAGGTCACCGCACTGGTCCAGAACCCGAAGGACTACTCGATCTGGATGGTCACCGAGTCGAAACTGTGGCGCTTCGATCCAGATACTCTCATCGGCAAGGAAGTTCGCGACCTGCCCACAACGCCGACCGGCGCCACGGGGCTTCTCGAATGGCAGGGCAATCGCCTCTTCTGGGCGACTGCGAGCCAGTTGCGAGAAGTCGTGACGCAGGACGGGAAGTAGAAAGTTACGCCTACAGGCCGAGCACCGAGTACGAACCAGTCGAGCCGGCCGGGGTGTAGAACACCATCTGATTGATCTCCCTCGCGCCACCATCGAGGAACAGACTGATGCTGCGACCGTCGCGTAGGCGGGCTCTCGTGTTCACCACCTGGATCGAGCCGTCGGTGAACTTGATCGCCACCTTGGTGAGCCGCGGGGCGCCGTCGTTACCCTCGATGACGATCTCCCGGAACGTCTTGCCAGCACCCACGGTGATGAACTGATGGTCGGGGACCGCCGAGTCGCGAACGCCGAATGCCGTGTAGCCACCCATGTTCACCGGCAGCGGCTCCGCGTCGCTCGAAGCGTACGCGGCGCAGATCGACGACCGCTCGATGCTCGGGTCCCAGTTCTGGCAGTTCCACGTCGGGCCTGTCACCGCCGGAAGCGGCGCCGCGGAGTGGAAATCTTCATAGCGGCCCGTGTCCATCGACTGGTACGGGCGAACCTGCTCCGACGGCATCTGCCAGCTCGGATACGAGACTGGCGGTGACGGCTGCGTCGTCCGGTGATCGCGGATGAACGGGCCGCGCCAGCTACCAGCGTTGAAGTTAACCGAAGCGCGCGCCCTCACCGTGAACGTCGAATCAGCCATGGCCACCGAGCTGGACGCGAGAACGAGAGCGGTGATGAGGAAGCCGTTGGTCTTCATATGCATTCTCCTGAACCGGAAGAAGTGCATGGCGAAGGCCAATCGCTAAACGTCCAGGAACATTAATGAAATCATACGGTAGCGCTGCGGATCCCGCAGCGGACTGCGGAATCCGCAGTTATCTCCCGCTACTGAACGACGAAGACCGTGCTCTCAGCGAGCTTGGTGTACGTGTTGTCAAGGAACGCGCGCGCCACGTACATGCCTGCGCTGAGCGCTCCTGGGAACACATGGCTGCCGGTCGCCATGCCGCCCGTGTATACCCACTGCGTGATGGCGGTGTCCGGTGATCCCGCTGGTGCGTAGGCGACCCAGTCGTTTGCGTTCATCGGGAGACTGGTCCAGTTCACGGTGATCGGCTGACCGACGGTGAACGTGCTCGCGTTCGCCGCCACGGTTGCAGCTGCTGCCGCCGTAACGGTGAATGGCGCGCTCTCTCCGAGCTTGGTGTACGAGTTGTTCAGGAACGCGCGAGCGACGTACGTGCCGGGGGTCAGCGCGTGCTCGAACACGAAGCTGCCCATCGCCTGGCCACCCGTGTACACCCAGCGCGTGATCGTCGTGTCAGGCGAGCCGCTCGGCGCGTAGGCGATCCAGTCATTCGGGTTTGACGTCAGCCCGCTCCAGCTCACCGTGATCGGATCGTTGATGGTGTAGGTGCTAGCGTTCGTAGTAACGGTCGCCGCCGCGGCCGCAGTGACGGTGAACGGAGCGCTCTGGCCGGCGACCGTGTACATGCCATTGAGGAGCGCGCGTGCGACGTACGTACCGGGGGCGAGGTTTCCGGCCACGTTGAACACGGTGCTGCCGTTCTGCTGCGGGCCGACATTGACCCACGTGGTCACCGTGGTCGCTGGAGAACCACTGGGTGCGATCGCCACCCAGTCATTGGGATTGCCAGGGAGATTTTGCCAGGTGACAGTGATCGCATCCGACGTTGTGTACGTGCTCGCGTTGGTGGTGACGGCGACGCCGATCACGAATACCGGGCTCTCGGCGACCTTCGTGAAGGTGTCGTTCAGGTACGCGCGAGCGACGTATCGTCCCGACGGATACCCAGTCGGCAGCAGGCCGTCCATGAACGTCATCGTTCCGGTGACGCCGCCGTTCGTGTACTGCCAGTCGGCCTGGTTGTCGACCGGAAAGCCCTCAGGAGCGAGCGCGATCCAGTCGAGCGCGTTTCCGGGCATGCCGGTCCAGTCGATGAGGATCGGATCGCTCATCCCGTATGCCGTCTGCTGCGACCGGACCGTCGCCATCACCGAAGATGCATCCGAGGTGGTGAACGGATCGCTCTCCCCCATCAACGTATACGTGTCCGCGTCGAACGCGCGTGCGACGTACGTCCCCGCCGTCAGTGGGTTCGCAAGCGTCTTCGATCCGGAGGCCCCGCCACCCGTATAGGCCCAGCGGCTGACCGTGGTCAGTGGCGACCCCGAGGGCGCGATCGCGACCCAGTCCGTGGCCGTTCCGTTCAGACCGGCCCAGGTGATGATCGCGCTCGAGTTGTACGGGTACGCTGCGGTGTTCGTCGTGATCGTCGCGGGACCAACCGCATGCGCGACCGGAGCGGACGCTCCATGGGAGTCGAGACCCGGTGCATCGACACATCCAATGCCGAGCGCGATGAGGCCGAGGAGGGCGAAGGAGCGGAGGAGAGTCTTCATCAGGAATGCACCTTGGGAAACCACTCCACTTGTCGCACGATGCCGCCGGGTAGGCAATGAGGAGGATCGGAGCCGCCCGGGCGAAATCTTCTCAGGATTCCTGGGCCTCGGGCGTCTTCTCCGTGTAGCCGTAATACGAGTAGTAGTAGCCGCTGCGCGCGTCCGGCTCGATTGCGTTGAGGATGGTGCCGAGGATCGTGCCGCCAACCCCTCGGATCTGCTTCGCGGAGCGCTTGATATCGTCGCGCAGGGTCTTGTCCGCACGGACCACGAGGATGACACCGTCGGCTTGCTTGGAGAGCACCACGGCGTCGGTGACCACCTGGAGCGGTGGAGAGTCGAGGATGATCCGATCGAACCTCTTCCCGAGCTCCTCGAGCACCGCCTCGAAGCGCTTGCTCATCAGCAGCTCGGCAGGGTTCGGCGGGAGAGGGCCACACGGCAGAACGAACAAATTGGGAATCTGCGTGGTCTTGATCACGGAATCGTAGTCCTGATCACCGACGATCAGGTTCGAGAGACCGGTCTGACGCTGGACGCCGAGCGACTGGTGAAGGCGCGGGCGACGCATGTCCGTGTCGATTAGCAGGACGCGTTGCCCGCTCTGCGCCATCGTCGTCCCTAGGTAGATGACGGTGGTCGTCTTGCCTTCCTGCGGGTTCGCGCTGGAGACAGCGAGGAGCTTCGCTGGCTTGTCGGCCGCGGAGAACAGGATGTTGGTCCGGAGCGAACGGCAGCATTCGGCGACGCGAGATGTAGGGTGCTGATGGACATAGAGATCCCGCGCCCCGTCATCGTTCTTCGGTAGGTCCGACGCCTCGAGCATCGGGATAATGCCGAGTACCGGTGCGCCGGTCGCCTGCTGCGCATCCGCGGTGGTCTTGATCGACCGATCCAGGAAGACGATCAGCAGCACGAGGCCTAGCCCGAGCATCAGCGACAGCATGCCCGCGACGGCGACATTGATGCGAAGGCTAGGAGCTACCGGCGTAGTGGGGACAAGCGCGATATCAAGCGGACGCACGTTCGTGTCAATGTTTCGGTTCATCCGATCCGTGAGCTCGCTCGTCGACAGGCGACTGCGGAGGATATTGTACCGATCCTCGAGGCTGTGTTTGCGGCGGTTGAGCTCGTTGTAGGCGACGATCTTGGGGCCAAGCTCGATAGCCTCCTTCGTTGCCTTCTCGACCTCGGCCTTGAGCGCGCTCTCGGTCGCGATCACGGCGCGCAGCTGTTCTTCGTAACCCGCGAGCATGCGCTTTGCCTCGGTCGATAGCGCCGAGGTGAGGTCATCGAGCTTCGCCTTCTGCATCTGGTACTGCGTGTTCTTCGGGCCGATCTGCTTCTCCAGCTCGATGAACTTGTTTCGCTCGGTGTAGTACTGCGCGCGCAACGCATCGAAAGAGGTGCTGTTGCCCATCAGGAGAATCGGCGAGGTCAGTACGTCCTCCGTAGAGGCCTTCCGCATCCGGTCTAGCTTGGCGCTGAGCTCGAGGCGATTTCCGTGGACGTCGTTGAGCTTTGACGTGAACGCCGTGATGCTCGATGACACCATGCCTTGCCGCTCCTCAAGGGTGACAGCTAGGAGGTCGTTGTCCTTCTGGTACTTGTACAGTGCGGACTCGGACTCTCGGAGCTTGGTCTCGGCGTCGTCGAACTCCGTTGACAAAGCTCCGCTCGCTTTCTTGGTGTCCGTTGAAAGCAAACCCTTGGCGTAATCCTCGTATGTTGAGATGTGTGCGTTCGCGATGTCAGCCGCGAGGCTGGGGTTCGGGCTTCGTACGACGACGTACATGATCCGATCCTGATCGGGGTATCGGACCGTGAGCATCATGCGCATGCGTTGCGTCGCAGTCTCGATCAGGTCAGCGACCTTGCGATCTCCGCGCTCGGTCTCGCTGAGGAGCTGCAGGTACAGCCGGTGCTGCTCGACGGTTTGGCGAACGAGCCGGTAGCTTGAGAGCACCTGGCGCTGTTGCTTGTAATACTCGCTCGTCGCCCCGACGCCTGGATTCAGCTGATCCTGCCCCTGGCCGAGTAGGTCGGGGAGGCGCGGCTCGATCTGCACCGATGCTTGCGCTTCATAGATGTTCGGTTGCCGGTTCGTGTAGATAACGGCGCCCGTGATCGCGAGTCCGACCATCGCGAGAATCGCCCACGCATACTTGCGAAGCGCCTCGATGTAGCGACCGAAGTCGAAGCTCAATGCGGCTTCGTCTTCGATCGGTGCCGCGATGGGATTCTCGATATCCATGAGAGTGGTGCGCTGGTAAGTCGCCGGAATACCCCTTCGGGTTCATTCCCGAGCCAACTTGTATCCGACACCGCGAACATGCTCAAGAGCGCGTTCACGCCCGTATTCGAACGTTATCGCGAGGTTCGGGGAGTCCGTAGCTGTCCGATGGGCGCGAGAACGACCGAGCCATCGGGAATGTCCTTCACGACGAGAGCACTCGCCCCGATCTGAACATCGTCCCCGACATCGACGGGTCCCATCACGCATGCGTTCGCGCCGACCGTCACGTTGCTTCCGATCCGGATGTCTCCGTGAGCGAGTGCTTTGCGGCCGCCGATGCAGTTTCCGCCCACGAGGATCAGCTCTCTTCCGGCGACGGTCTTGCCCGAGATGATGACACCCAGTGACGGGTGCAGTACTCGCAGGCCGCGGTCAATGTCCGCGAGATAGTGGATCTCGCCGGTCCCCGTCCAAGGGCGCATCGCATAGAGCAGCGGTGCGGTGGCGACGCGGACGGCAGGCCAGCCGCGACCCAAAAGTAGGTAGGCAGCGCGGTTCAGCCGGTAGGAAGCGACGGTCCAGAACGTGTCCGAGAAACCCAGGACGCCCCAGCGCCACCATCGGCCGTGGACCATACCGCTGGCCTCGTAGGAGAGATGCGAGAGTTGCTGTGCTGCCCTGCGGATGCGGTCCAGCATGGCTGCAGCTACAGCGCTGCGCGCATTCCGAGCAGTAGCTCGTGTCGAACGTAGCTAGGGTCGTCGGTGAGCCCGCCGGACGTGTAGCGGTAGTCGGTTTGGACCATCGAGAACCGGTAGCCGAGTGTGGCTGCAAGCCAGTCGCGGATGTTGTAGTTCACACCGGCGATCACGGACACGATCACGTCGTCCCGCGTCGCGGGACCGGTCACGAGCGTGATGCCGTTGTACTGCCTGAAGTGCACCTCGGGCTGCACCATCACCGTGAACGGCGGAAACAGTTGTCGAATCCACGCGCGGATGACGTGGTCGCGGTAGTAGTTCGCGTTGATCGAATCTTGGTAGAGGAGGCTATATCCAACGCCAAGGCGACCGAGCGGCGAGTAGCGATAACCCACCAACGCGTTGACCATCGGAGCGGAGAAGCTCGCCCCCGATGAGTAGAATCCGTTCGTATACCCGGCCTCGAGGTTGACGGTGGTGTTCAGCGTTAACAGCGTCGCGATTCCCGCCTTTGCGACGAGCGGGTACGAGGACACCTTCATCGAGCTCGAGCCGAGCCCGGCCGTGTAACCCATCGACACGTCGGCGTAGAACTGGGTCACCGGGCGCCACTGCCACGCCGGACGAAGGCCGACGCGGTGCTGCATACGATCCGCGAAGCGTTGCTCCGAGCGCTCGAAAACATCGATCGTGTTCGCGTAGTAGAGCTCGCCGCTGACCGAGCGACCCTTCGGGTGATAGAGCAAGCTGAGCTTGAGGTTGTTGATGTCGCGATTGGTGTTCGCGTCCGTCTCGAAGTTTGCCGCGCGAATCAGCCGCTGAAAATCCTCGTCGAAGCCGAATGAGAGATTGCCGTCGGGATTGACCAGGCCGTGGAGCGACGCACCAAGCCCCAGCCCACCGGTTCCGGCGACCGTGTCGTTGCCTGACAGCATCACGTCGTACGACGCGCGGAGGTTGGCGCGGTACTGGAGGCTCCCCGAGTTCGTGACTTGGGTGTCTTCCGTCCCCTCGTTGGCGGCGGCGAGGCGCTGCGGGGTGAGGGATCCGGTACCGATCTGGACGAGCAGGCGAAGGAGGCCGGCCGGCTTCGGATCGACATCATCGTAGAAGGTGTTGGAAACGAATCCGGTCTCGATGCCGAAGACCGGATGGAGGACGGTTCCCTCGCCGACCTTGACCCCTGCGCCCTCGACGACCGAGATGGGCGCCACGGCAGCGTCGGGATCGAAGGCGGAGATCGGTGTGTCCGCGGACGGCACATCCGAGTGAGCGGTCTGGACGAACCCGAGCAGCGCAGCTGTGAAAGCCAATAGGCGAGTCATTCCTAGATCCTAGCGTGGCGATGATACGCGCCATCTCGACGCCGTCAACGGTAACGACCCAGGTTAGTAGCCCATGTGCGCAAAATGTTCATTACAGAACAAAATGAGGAAAGTCACACGGTAGCGGTCAGGTACCGGGAGTCGTCACGGCCAATGCTGTCACGTACCCGGTCACTGTCTGCCTGGACAGCAGCGTGAGCGAGCTCCCGGAGAGCCTCCACAGCGCGATCTCCGAGGTCGTTGCGTCCACCACACGTCCGCTGGCGACGATCTCACCATCGCTCGAGACCGCGAGGGCCGTTGCGCGACTCGCAAGGGCGGGTCCAGCGGTCCATGTTGGCGTCCCGGCCGCAAGCGCGACCACGGCGAGGTCGGTGGGGGACACGCGCGCGACAACGACACGATCTCCGGACAGAGGGACGGCCTGATCCACCGCACCGATGGCTCCGACATTACGGTCGAACACGAACGGACTCTTCGTGTACCGCTTGATGTCCGGCACGTCGGCGCACAGCTGGAGCACATAATTGCCCGAGAGCAATAGCTTCGTAGGCAAGCCACAGCCGGCGGCCGAGGTGTAGGTGATCGGCAAGTTCATCGCGGCATCGAGGACGTAACCCGCAGTGATTCCGTTGCCGGCCGTGAACAGCAGGTGCGCCGGCGCATCGAGCACGAGCGTACCTGCATTACTTGGCGCGTTGGCCGACCCAGTCACCATGGGGGCAGCACTGACCGCGGACGTGACGAAACGGTACACGCCGATCGCCAGCGCGCCATCGGCGCTGAAAAATCCCACGTTGTTCGCGGAATCGAAGCCGATCTGCTGGATCGGTCGTACGCCTGCAACGTCGGACATTCCGGACTCGGTGATCGAACTGCAGGTCAACGACAGCGCGTGGATGCCGGACTCCACCTCGAACACAAACGGCAGGGACGGGTGAGCCAGCAGGTCGCGAACTGCGAGTGTGGTGGGATGCTCGGGGCATGGCGCCTTGAAGGCCGTGCCATCGAACGGATAGATCGCCACCGACGACGCACCGTTCTTCGTGACCGCTGCCATCGTCCAGTAAGCCTTAGGTGGAATGACCAGCATGTCCGCGGGTGCGTCGGGCGTGGGCGAGTTCGACGACGGAACGCTGAATCCACACCCGCAGCAGAGGATGAGAATCGTTCCGAGCACGCCGTGCAGCCTGGCACAGGAACCCATGTCGCGAACCTAACATGGTTCGTACTAGACCGAGCGCCGGGTGATCCGCGCCACGTTCCTCGTCGGAGATCGATGTTGAAGTGGAGCGCAGCTACGTGCGACAACGCGAGATGGACGTCCATCGACGTCCGAAGGGTAGGAGCGGAATGACCTCGATTCGTATGTTTCTCGTCACGATCTTCTGTCTCGCCACCGGCTGCGCGGACTTCGATTCGCATCTCTCGGTCACGACGGCGGCGGCCACGGGCCCCGCGACTGTCACCACCAACGCGACTTCGTACACCTATGCAACTTCGATCAGCGTCAGCTGGTCGGGACTCAACGGGAACCAGAAGGACTGGATCTCGATCGCCCCAATGGGCTCGCCGCTAACGACGACGACGCGATGGGCGTACGTCAACGGTGCAGTGAGCGGAAGCCAATCGCTGGAAGGACCAGTTCCGGGTGGCATGTACGTCGCCCGCGCCTTCGACAACGACAACTATAATCTGATGGGCGAGAGCGATCCGTTCCACGTCGATAGCGTGAGCGACACGACCGCAACACTCGTCGTCGACCAAACTGACTATTCGATCGAGCAGCCGATCGTCGTGACGTGGACTGGAATGCCGCCGAACGCACTCGACTGGGTTTCGATTGCCCCTCAGGGGCGACCGGACAACGTCGAAGCCGTGTGGCTGTACACGGGTGGAACGGCGAACGGGAGCCTGTCGTTCTCGAAGGGGATGAAGTTCGCATCGCAACAGGGCTACCCGGGCGGAACGAATTATGTCGCGCGGCTCTACCTCAACGACACCTACACGCGCGTCGCGGAGACCGCGCCCTTCCTCGTTGGATCGCCCGTGACGACGAGCGCATCGACGTATCCCGCCAACACGCCGATCACGGTGAGCTGGACCCATCTTCCTGGCAACCCGGCGGACTGGGTCGCGTTGTCTCCTGCCGGATCGAAGTATGACGTCGTGACACGCTGGCTCTACACCGGCGGTCAGGTCGCCGGCAGCCAGGTGTTTTCAACAGGTCTCGTTGGCGCAGGCACCTACGTCGCGCGCGCATATGCGCCGAACGCTTATTACATCTCCGGCGAGAGCCCCCCGTTCACCGTGACGCCGAACGCCGCGGGTACGGTCACCACGGACGCATCCACGTACACAACTGTCCAGACCGTGACCGTCAGCTGGTCAGGGCTCCCGGGAAACCAGCACGACTGGATCGCACTCGCGCCGGATGGCTCCTCGGACCAGACGTTCGTGCGCTGGGTCTACACCAACGGTGCGGCAGCCGGCAGCTACGCGTTCGACGCACCGGCGTCGGCTGGCAGCTATGTCGCGCGGGCGTTCCTCAACGATACGTACGTCAAGCTCGGCGAGAGCGCGGTGTTCATGGTGACCACCGGGGCGACCGCAACGGTTGTCACGGATGCGTCGTCCTACACCACAGGCCAGACCGTGACCGTGAGCTGGACAGGGCTTCCCGGTAACCAGCGTGATTGGATCGCGATCGCGCCGAATGGCTCGTCCGACCAGACCGTGACGCAGTACGTCTACACGGCGGGCGCGGCGGCGGGGAGCTTCTCGTTCCAGGGGACGCTGGGCGCGGGGAGTTACGTCGCGCGCGCGTTCCTCAACGATACGTACGCGAAGCAGGCCGAGAGCGCCGCCTTCACCGTCAACTGATCAGGGGCGCTGCTCGCGCTAGCCAGGTGCGAGCGCTGGGAACCTTCGAGCCCCGACGTGCTAGCGTTTTCCGCGATGCACGTCATCGTGACCGGAGCGGCCGGCTTTATCGGCTCGCACACCGCGGAGCGGCTCGCGGCGGCAGGCCACCGCGTGACGGGGCTCGATTCGTTCGACTCGTACCTGTACTCCGCGGAGCGCAAGCGCGAGAACGCCGCTGCGCTCGTGAGCCTCCCGGGGTTTCGCCT
>JAYUVX010000105.1:0-6324 GCA_043753855.1 Myxococcales bacterium
CCAATGCCGCGCGCCTGCTCGACGAGGCGCGGACCCGGGCGAAGCTGCCGATTCTCGACAACATCCGGGTCGCCACGCCGTGCTCGGCCGACTGGAGCCAGATGGCCGGTGACGAGCGGGTCCGCGCGTGCGGCGACTGTCACAAGAACGTCTATAACCTCTCGGATCTCACGCGGGACGAGGCCCAGGCGCTGCTGACCGAGAAGGAGGGCAAGCTTTGTGTGCGCTACTTCCAGCGCACCGACGGTACGATCCTGCTGAAGGACTGCTCGATCGGCGTCGGCCGGAAGCGCAGGCGCACGGTGATCGCGGCCGGCGCCGCCGCACTGCTCGCCGGCGTCGGCGGCTGGATCGTCCTCGCGCGGCGGGCGGAACCAGACGAGGCTCACTGCATCACGCCGAAGCTGCGCGAGCAGGCAACCGCGGGCGTGAAGGTGGTCGGCCACGAGACCGCGCCCGCGACCCAGCACATGGCGAAGATGGGCGACCTCGCTTTTTGAGCCATAGCCGAGCGCGGGAGCTTGTGCCTATCCTCGTGCGGTGAGGGGCATCACCGCGTTCGCGATCATCACGCTGGCGCTTGCCGCGTGCGGCGACAACATCCACCCGGAGACCGACGGCGGTGTCCAGGATGGCAACAAGCCCGCGGCGTGCGGCAATCTCAAGGTCGAAGCCGGCGAGGACTGCGACGACGGCAACCTCGTCCTCGACAGCGTCTGCGATACGACCTGTCACTTCTCGTGCGGCAACGGAGTGCTCGACGACACCGTGGGCGAGGCCTGCGATACCGGCATCACGAGCGGCGCGGGCAAGTGTCCGACGACCTGCAACGATAATGACGCCTGCACCTCCGACGTGCTCAGCGGCTCGGACTGCACGGCGACCTGCCTGTCGTCGCTGATCACCGCGCCCGCCGATGGTGACGGTTGCTGCCCCGCCGGCGCCGACGCGAACTCCGACAGCGACTGCACCGCGATGTGCGGCAACGGCATCCTCGAGACCGGTGAGCTGTGCGACACCGGCATCGTCGCCGGTGCGGGGTCGTGCCCATCGACCTGCAACGACAATCAGAGCTGCACGACCGACCAGCTGGTCAGCGCGAACACCTGCCAGGCACGCTGCACGGTCACGCCGATCACCGCGGCGGCCAACAACGATGGCTGTTGTCCGCCGGGGGCCACCACCGCGAACGACAACGACTGCCTCGTATCGTGCGGCAACGGCGTGGTCGATGTGGGCGAGACCTGCGATACCGCGATCGCGAACGGCAACGGACGGTGCCCCACCACGTGCACCGACAACATGGTGTGCACGCGCGATGTCCTGCTCGATGCGGGCACCTGCACCGCCGCATGTTCGTTCCCGGCGATCACGACGCCGATCAACGGCGATAGCTGCTGCCCCGCGGGCGCCAACGCCAACAACGATACCGACTGCACGCCGCGATGTGGCAACGCGGTCAAGGAAGGCACCGAGCAGTGCGATGACGGCAACCTGGTCAACAACGACGCCTGCACCAACAACTGCATGAACAGCGTGCTGCCGACCGCGTTCCGGTTCAACACGCTCGCGCTCCGCGATCCACACGCGTTCGCGCAGGTGTTCTTGTCGTGCTCCGATATCACCGACAGCTTCCTCGGCAACGCGGTCAACGAGCAGATCGCGGCGCAGCTGACAATGGATGGGAACAATGATGGCAAGCTCGACTACTCCCCGACGGTGGTGTTCCGGCCGCTCGATCAGGCGGCCGGCGCGATGTCGCCGCTCGAGCTCCAGTTCGCCGATTGCACGTCGCCGATCGCGAACACCTCGTGCAAGCCGGGTCCGATGGCGCCGGTCGTGCTGACCGCGACCAACCAGGGTACGCAGTGCCTGTCGACGATCGCCGGCACGGTGCATCCGTACACGCCGGCCGTGACCTCGACCTCGGCGCCGTGCTTCGTCTCGAACCAGGCGACCGTCCAGGTCTCGCTGTCGGGCATTGCGATCACGCTCCACGATGCGCGGATCGCGGCGACCTACGTCGGTAATCCAGCGAGCCAGGTCGTCAATGGCCTGCTCCGCGGCTTCGTCACCGAGGCGGATGCGGACGCGACGATCCTTCCATCGAACCTCGCGATCGTCGGTGGTCATGCGCTCAGCTACATCCTGCCGGGTGGCGACCCGCCGGGACCCGACAAGAACTGCCGTCCCGCCAACCAGACCGACAAGGACATCAACAATGGCGTCTCGGGTTGGTGGTTCTATCTGAACTTCACCGCGCCGAAGGCAACGTGGTCGGATAACTAGGCCGTTCCGCTCCCTCCGCAGCCCACGGCGAACATCGCGCCCACGTCCACCTCATGTGCCCTCGTGAGCTACGTTAACACAGGCCTCATGACCCTCGATCTGATGCTCGTGTGCCCCGGCTGTCGCACGCGTACCGACGAGCGGCTGGATGTCAGAACGCTCGAGCGAACCGGCGAGGTGCTCGCGTGTCCCTGCGGGCGGCGCTATCCGATCGTCGATGGCGTTCCGATCGTGCTCGCGGATCCGGCCGGGTTCTTGCGCAACGAGATCACGGCGATCGTCGAGCGCGATCTGGCACCGGAGGTGGCGGCACTGCTGGTCACCGATGGTCCGGACGATGCGCCGTATCCGCGGATGCTCGAGCATCTGTCGACCTACCTCGATGCGCACTGGGGCGATCGCACCGAGCCGCCGGGGCGTGGGTTCGCGATGCTAGCGCTGATCGACAAGCTCGCCGGCCTGCCGCGCGTCGAGGCCGCCGTGGAGCTCGGCTGCAGCACGGGCCGCGTCCTCGCGGAGCTCGCGACGCGCGCGGATCGAGTGGTGGGCCTCGATCTGCAGTTCGCGTCCGTGCGCCGCGCGCGGCGGTTGCTCGATGGCGAGCCGCTCGCGTTCGCACGCCGGGTGGTCGGCCGGCACTACGACCGTGCGACGATCACGCCGGGGGACAGGACGGTGCCCGAGGCGCGGAGGCTGCTGGTGTGTGGCGATGCGCTCGATCCGCCGCTCATCCCCGAAATCTATCAGCGGGTGGTCGCGCTGAACCTGCTCGACTCGGTGTCGCGCCCGCGTCAGCTGCTCTCGGTGATCGACGGGCTGTGCGCGCCGGGCGGCGAGCTGATCCTGGCCTCGCCCTACGCCTGGGCGAGCTCAGTGATGCGGGAGGACGAGCGGCTGGGAGGCGCCGATCCGGCGGCGGCGCTGCAGGCGATCTTGACCTCCGGCGAGGGTCTCGGATCGCGCTATCACATCGAGGACGCCGGCGATTTGCCGTGGAGCCTGCGCCGCGATGCCAGGTCAGCTGTGAGCTACCAGACCCACTACCTGCGCGTCCGGAAGGTCGGACGGGGAAGCTAGCGTGACGAGAACCGTATACTCTGAGGAGCGCCATGCCCCCTCAGTGCCGAGTCAGCGACAAGTCCCAGGTACCCGCGGATGCGCACGGCTGCCCGGCCTGTCCACACCCGGCGATCGGTCCCGCGATCGCGGGCTCGCCGGATGTGATGGTGAACGACCTGCCGGCGCTGCGCGTCGGTGACAAGGGCATGCACGCCGCCTGCTGCAACACCAACACGTGGACCGCGAAGGATGGCAGCGGCACCGTGTTCATCAACAGCATCAAGGCGCATCGGCTCGGCGACGCGGATACGCACTGCGGCGGTCAGGGCAAGATGGTCGACGGCTCGAGCAACGTCATCACCGGCGGTTAGCGCGCACCGGCGGCCGGCACGCCGACGGGCACCACGGTCGAATCGATCCCGCAGCGGCGCAGCTGGATCGCCATCGTGCGCTCGGCCTTCGCGAGCAGGGCGCTGCGGATCTTCCTCACGCGATGCGGCGGGTGCTGGAAGAAGTTCCGGTCGAGCGCCGGATCATGGGCGTACGCGCGCACGATCTCGGCCTCGTCCCAGCTGGTCGGAAACGGCACGTAGTCGAGCGGAGGTTCGCGCAGCCACCAGCCAGTGAAGCCGAACCGCTCGTGGTTGCGCTCGTAGATCTCGGTGCCCGGGTAGGGAACCACGACGCCGCGTGCGTTGAAGCCACCCGCGATCGGCGCCGCGCGATCCATGAAGCTGATCGTTGCATCGAGCTCGGCATCGGTCTCGTCGGGCCAGCCGAACATCAGGTTCACGACGGTGTGGACGTCGAGCTCTGCCGCCCACCCCAGCACATCCAGCACGCGCTCCACGGTGACGCCCTTGCCGATCCGCAGCAGTACGCCCGGATCCGCGCTCTCCATGCCGATGTCGATGCCCGCGCAGCCCGCGCGCTTCATGTCGGCGATCACCGCGCGATCGAGGTGCGCCGGATGCGCGGTGCAGGTCCAGGTCACGGGCTCGTCGAGCGCCGTGATCGCATCGCACAGCTCGGTCACTCGCCGGCGGCCGACCGCGAACGAGTCATCGAAGAAGCTCAGCGCGGTGAGGCCGTAGCTCTGGCGCAAGGTCGCGATCTCTGCCGCCACCGACATTGCGCTGCGGTAGCGAAACTTCCGGCCGGTGACGTCGTTCGAGCAGAACGTGCAGGCCTGCGGGCAGCCGCGGCTGGACAGGATGCCGACCGGAGGGAACACGCCGCCGGCGATCGGAGCACGCCCGTACCAGCTCGGATCGAACAGATCGAGCGCCGACAGCGGTGGCGCGAGCCGGTCGAGCTCGGTCACGAATGGGCGCGTCGGGTTGTGGCGGACCATCCCGCGATCGATCCAGCTCAGACCCGCGACCGTGGACGCATCGCGCGTGCCATCGATCACCGCGGCGAGCTCGACGAGCGCCTCCTCGCCCTCGCCGCGGATCACCCAGCGAAACTCGTGGGCGAACGGCTCCGCCGGGACGATGGTCGCGTGCGGCCCGCCGGCGAGCAGCGGGAACCGATCGGCGAGGTCCGCGGCGAGTGCGTAGGCCGGCTGCACGTGGAGCGTCTTCAAGTGAAGGCCGACGACATCGGGCTCGAACGCGGCGATCCGGGCGATGATCGCGGCGTGCGATCGCGGCGCATGGGTCGCGGACGCATCGTGCAGCGCCACCTCGTGGCCCGCGGCGCGTAGCGAGGCCGCGAGGTGACAGAACGAGAGCAGTGGGGACTGCACCGGCTCCGGCGAGGGCGGGTTGACGAGGAAGACGCGCGCCACGGAGACGTCCAGTCTACCCGGTTGCCGGTGGGTCGAGGGGAAACAGAGAGAGCCGCAGGCGGTGAATCACCGCCGCCCCCACGCCGTGGTTCAGATACCGCGCGTAGCGATACAGCCACGGCTCGCGCAGGACGATCGCGAGCGCGCCGGCCACCTGCGGCACCACCCAGCTCTCGTGGCCATCGGTGTAGACCAGCTCGGCCTGAGCGGTGGTGCTCGCGGAGATATCGAGCGTGAGCTCGACATGGCTGGTGGAGGGTCGCTCGCACGCATCGTCCTTGAGCAGCTGGTAGTCGCGGTGGCGCAGCCGTAACCAGCGCACCTGGTCGAGGCGAAGCGCGCGCTCGGTGATCCGTTCGGCGATCGCGCGGAGGTCGCCGAACAGTGCGAGCAGGGCGAGCTCGTCGGTGTGCTCGTAGTGGCCGCGGTCCGGGATGTCGAACCGCGTGAACGGGGCCGCATCGATCTGCGTGCGAAGCTCGCGGGCCGCCTCCGGCGTGAGAAAGCCGGCGACCACCACGTGATGGCAGCGGCTCTCGCGGAACTGCGCGCGGATCTCGTGGTCATCGCTCATCCGAGGAACCAGCCGGTCAGCGAGACCCGGTTTCCGGCGAGGACCTCGCGCACCTGGTGCAACGATGCATGGGTGACGTCGAACAGCACCAGCCGGTTGTCGCGCGGCGCGAGCACGACCTCGGAGCGCGCGCTGAGGACCTGATCGCCGGCCATCTCGCACGCGAACAGCTCGAGCTCTCCGCCCTCGCAGCCGCGGGTGTGGATGTAGTACGCGAACGCGACCATCCGGCCGATCGAGGCGCGCGAGTCGGCGTGCGGCAACAGGTACGAGCCCGGGACGTAGACGTAGCTTCGTAGATCGGCGCGCGTCACCGGGCGGCCGCTGATCGTTCGGATCGCGGCGAGCATCTCGGGCGAGCCGAGCTCGTCCTGCAGCGCGAGCAGCGTCGGATGCGCGACGGTCTCGGCCGACGCCATGAAGTCGTAGATCTCGCCGCGGTTCGGCCAGTGCGGCTCGCCGGCCACGGCCTGGAGCAGCGTCGCGAGCGTGGCCTCGGCCACCACGTCGTCAATCACGACATGCGGAAACGGCCGCGTCGCCGCCCATTGCTGCGCGAGCGTGTCGAGCTTCCAGCTCGCAACGGAAATCACAGCGCGAGGTGGCCGGG
>JAYUVX010000106.1:0-6297 GCA_043753855.1 Myxococcales bacterium
AGCGCGCGCAGCCGCAGGCGAAGGCAAGGCGGCCGCAGGCGAGGCCGAGGCAACCGCAAAGCCGATGGAGGAAGGCGCCCCGAACATGCACAACGGGAACGAGGCCATCGCCGAGTCGAAAGCCACCATTGCTGGTGAGAAGCATGAAGTGGTGGCGACGAGGGAGCCGAGTGGGCCCCCGCGTGCACGCATGTGCAGTCGAAGCTGCGACTTCGTCGTGAACAGTCTCAAGCAGACGCGCGATCAACTTCCGCCCTCGGCGCCCCCCAAGGCTCGAGCGCTTCTCGACGAGTTGATCGCTGAAGGCCAGGCAATCGACAAGGATCTCGCCGCGGGTGCGGACCGAGCAGGTCGGCAGGAATGGAGACCACGCCTCGACGACTACGCCGATCGGCTTTCCGCCGCGGCCCAAAAGTACCCGAAGGAGATCGGCGACCCGCTCAAGACGATCCTCAACGGTGAACCACTAAAGATGCCGGGCGACGAGGCTTACACGGGCGGCACGAAGCCAAACAGCTGGCGACTCACCGACGACGGGATGGGCGCTCATTTGTTCGAACGTTCGAACGTTAAAGGCCGTCCCGCGCTCTCGAAGTTCGACCAGCCGGGCACGCCTCGCTATTTCCCGGCGGGTACGCCGGAGAACGCCGGTCAAGCTCACCTGCGCATCCACGATGCGACGGCAAAAGCAGGGATCAACCTTGGCAGCTCACCGCTCACCGACGATGCGATCATCAACGCCTACAAGAAGGCCTACTCCGACGCGTCGCTGGGAGGCATCAAGGGTGAGCTGCGGATTCCCGGTGGGAAGACGCTCGCGTCGGGCGTCACACCAGGGCAGGCGTTCGAAGACTTGCTAGAATGGGCTGGCTTCTGATGCTCACCCTCACGAACTTCACGCTGCACTTCGAAGGCCCGGGCTTCGTCGTGTACTCACCATTCGCGATGGCGGGCACTACTGCTGGCGCGAGATTCCTAGACGAACACTTCACTCAGCCCGCCGACGTCGCGGCCGCCGTGCGCGCCGGGAGGCTCGCTGGTTGCTGTACAGGTTCGCCGGGCACCTATCGTGTCGAGCTATTCGACGGCGCGCCCGACATGGGAATGCTCGCCCGCTACACGTGGTGGATTCGGCTCGCGCTCGAAGTTCGCGATCGCTCGGTGTGTGTGCGCGACCTGTTCGACTTCGCGCGCTGGAGTCCGGGGTGCCCGACTACGCAGCGCATCGAGATGGCGGATGGCTTCTATCGGCTTGCTGTCGGCACGCGGCCGACGAATTCTGGGATCGTCGGTGACGATCAGGATGTCGCGATCGCGTTCGAACGGGTCGATGAGCTCCCCGCGCTGACGTGGACGGGAGTGCCATTTCTCGGCGCGGAGTAGATCGCGGGAGGCGACCGATCCGGTTCCTGCGCCACGTCGGGGGACCGCGAAGAGACGCGAAGGGGCTCGGAGAGTTCGAAGGCTGGGTGGCGCGAGCGCCCAGGCTCACGCCGCTCGAGGAGAAGGTGCTTTCGGGACTCAATGCATCCGCGCAAGCGGCGCTCGAGACCATGCCGGGGGACCATCTGTCTCGCGTCGCTCAGCTGGCCGTCGACCAACCGTCCCGGGTCGACGACATCGTCCCGAGCAGAAGGTCGCGCTGCTCGTCGGGATTCGCCACGTAACGCCGGACCTGCCGATCGCGAAACCCCGCATGCTCACGGTAGCTGATCGGCCGCGGGGTTCGCCCGTGGACGTGTGGACTACGCCCATCCGCCCGGGCGTTCGATCCTCTGCAAGGCGTGGACGTGCCATGATTGTCACTATCTACCTAGTGCGGCAGCTCGAAATTCGTCGTGACTGGCGGATCGCAGCAGCCCCACGTGTACGCGATCGTCGTGTTCGACAGCCAGGCGCCGCCGCGGAACACGCCGGCGCCAACCACTCCCTCGCCATCGGGGAGCGGCGTCTTCTCTCCGTCGAGCACGTGATCCGGATGCGCGCCGTCGAGGTAGGCGCCGATTCGCTCGGTCCGGATGACGTGATACGGCCCGCCGCGACTCGTCAGCAGTAGTACGTTGCGACAATCCGGCGAGAACAGGTCGGTGGTCCGCGCCTCCGGCGCGAAGTCGAGCAGGTTCTGTGTCCATGGCTTGGGGCGGCCACCGACCTCGATCGTGAGCGACTCCCAGCGGTCGCCGCTGTAACCCGGATCGTGCTCGCCGCGCCACGTGGCCTTCACCGCGCCGCACCGCTGTTCGTGCATGGCAGGCTTCGGCGTGGTCTCGCGCTGTGGAGGCGGCTCGATTTTGTGCGACGAGCACGCGGCCACAGCGAACACGAATGCGATGCTGCGAGTCACTTGAACGCCTTGTCGACGTCGTCCGCAGGCGCGACGACGATTCCGGATCCCCAGCCCCAAGTCTCGAGCGGCGTCCTCGCGTACAGGTGCGGTGAGCCGCTGTGCTGGTCCCAGTGAACCTCGTAGACCACACCGCTCAGGATTAGCGCCATGTGGGTCCCGCCGTGCGCGGTCAGAACACCGAACGGAATCCTCGCGAGCCTCTCGAGCCCGGTCGTGTTCTTCTTGGTCGTGCTATCGCCGCCGGCGATCGTAATGCTGCGGCCTGCCGTCTCGGGCGCGTAGTTCGTCACGGTATACGAGATCCGGAGATCCTCGTCCGACTTGGTGCCGGGCTGGATCCGGTAGACTGGTCTGTCTGCGCGCGTCGCCAGAGCGTAACGGTCCCGGTTCTCAGTATCGTGGACGAACTCCGTCCCGGGCGGCGCGTTGTCGTAGGGCCGCGGTCGACGCTGGTAGCTCGGGTACAGCGGATCCGGTGCCCAGAAGATCGCCTTCCAGCCGAGCTCGCTCCGTAGGGCGCTTTGGAGCTCCACGCCATCGACCTCGTTCTTGCCTTTGATCTTGTAGGTGCGCGCGAGCACATTCTTCCAGTCCGCCTCGCGCCCTGACTTCTTGAACGCTTCTCTAAGCACGACGACGACGTACGTCGTGCAGTTGCAACCCTCGACACCGGTCTCCGGAGCGCTGGTGCCGGTTCGCGTTCCACGGCCGCCGGATAGCGTCGAGATCCAGTGCACGAGAGCCTCTCGCTTGGTGATCGCCGCGGCGAGTGCGGAGAACTCCATGTGTGGCGTGTCGATGATCTTGTTGACGTCGGCGAGATCTTGCTGGTCCTGTGCGATCTCGGCTGCGTTCGATTTCGACTTGGACTTGCAGCGTTGAAGGCCGAGCGGCGCTGCGACCGCACTCCACGTGCGACCGAGCATCCCGCGCAATCCGAGCTGGGCCGCGGCGGCGTGGGCGACTGCGCGATCTGCATTCGTCTCGGCGCTTGCGACGGAGGGTGCGCCGCCTGCAACGCCGCGCTGCTGATGCGTGTGGGCGAGCTCGTGCGCGAGAAGCGCGTCGCCGGCCAGCGAGCCCGGCCGTGGTGCCGATGCGCTGTACACGATGTGATTGCCGACAGTGTACGCGAGCGCGCCAGCTCGCTCGGCGAAGCGATTCGCGGTCGCATCGGTGTGGAGGCGAACTTCCGGCGCCGTCGCACCGAGCGCTGATGCGACGGCCTCGGGCACCGTCACTCGTTCGCCCCCGCGCAACGACGAGGTCATCGCGACGAGCTCACCGTCGCCACCGAGCCGCGTGTCGGTGCCGGCGGGTGCATCGACCTCTCCGGTGGCGCGCCACTTGTGGATCGCGGCCCGTACGCGCGTGGTGAGCGGGCCGGTGTACTCGTCCGCGGTCGTAGCGTCGCGGGCTTCGGGAACGAACTTGCGAAGTGCAGCGCGCACGTCCGTGACGCTGCGCATCGAGTAGTACGAGAACCAGTACTCGATCCACGGGCATTGTTCGGCGGTCCACCCGGTGCCGGCGAGCTCTTCGTCGGCGGCCTCGATGACCGCCTGTCTGAGGCCCGCGAGGAACGCGACGCTTTGGTCATCGACGGGCGATGCGTGCCGGGCGGCGCTCGCCGGGATCCTGTGCTCGGTGAGGACCTGCTTGGCCACCGGGCGCCGGGGCGTCGTCGTCGTCGCCGCCTTCGCCTGCTTGCCCGGGTGCCCAAAGCCCTCTCGCATCGCCGCTATTGTATGTCATCCACGGCGCTCGGGCGCGCTCGATGAGAATCCGACCCTCGGTCGTTTGCACCAGTCGGCGCGGCGACCTGCACGGTCGAGAGGCTTCCGCTGCTCGACCTGCCATGATCGAGTACGAAAGACTGCGTCTGGCACCCTCGCGATCACCAGCCGGTGGCATCGGCTTCCGGAAACGGTCGCTCGATCTTGGCGTACTCGGCGCGCGACGCTGCGAGCACGTGCTGCATCGAGATCGGTTCGCCCGACCTGGCGGCGAGGTAGGCGGCGTTGAGCGCGATGCTGCGAATGTTGCCGCCCGCGACCTTGAGGCGGGCGAGCTTGCTGGCGTCGATCTTGTGGGTCGGCGCCGTTGCGGGGAACACGCGTTGCCACATGCCGAGGCGCTCTGCGAGATCGGGGAACGGGAAGTTGATGATGAAGCGCAGACGCCGCACGAACGCAGTGTCGATCGCGTTGCGCTGGTTGGTCGTCAGGATAGCGAGCCCGCGATACGCCTCCATGCGCTGCAGCAAGTAGCTGACCTCGAGGTTTGCGTAACGATCGGTGCCCTTGTCGACCTCGCCGCGCTTGCCGAACAGCGAATCGGCCTCGTCGAACAACAGGATCGCGCCGGAGTCTTCTGCGGCGTCGAACACCCGGCGAAGGTTCTTCTCGGTCTCGCCGATGTACTTGTTGACGAGCTGGCTGAGATCGATGTGATAGAGGTCGAGCCGCGCCTCGTGCGCGAGTACCTCAGCGGCGAGCGTCTTGCCCGTGCCGCTCTGCCCCGCGAACAGCGCGCCGGTTCCGAGCCCGCGATGCGTCCGCGCACCGAAGCCCCAGCGCTCGAGAACCTGCGTGCGGTGCTGGATGTGATTCGAGAGCTCGTGAAGCTGCGCAACCGAGGATGCCGGCAGCACGAGATCGTCCCACGTCGCGCGCGGTTCGATGCGGCGCGCGATATCGTCGAGCCGCGGTCGCGCTTGTAGGCGACACGCCTCCCACAACCGCTCGGCGCGACTGCCGTGCCCGGTCTCGGCCGCAAGGCAAGCGCGCTCGGTTGCATCGCCACCGAGGACGAACTGCGTGGTGATCCGGTCGAGGATGGGATCGAGCTCAGCGTCGTGCGGCCCGAGCGCCCGCTTCAACCGTTCGAGCCGTTGCTCGCGCGGCGCCGCACCGACCTCGATCGCCGTATAGCTCGCGTTGGAAACCGCCACGGCCTCGTGGCTCGACACGAACGCGAGACCGCCCAGATCGGCGAGCAGCGCGGTCGCGGAGCGAACGAGCTCGTGACCGGATTCCCGAGCGAGCTCGACGAGCAACGCGAAGGGATGGATCCGCCGTTCGCACTCCCACCGCTCGCGCAAGACATTGCGTCCGAACGGGTCGAGCGGCAGGTCGGCCGCACGCAATCGGTACACGCGGAGGCTCAGTGCCGCACCGACTGCCGCCGCGACTGCCTGACGATCACCCTCCGAGCTCCCGACCAATCCCACGAGGAGCGCGTCTGGCGCGTGGGTGCGCGCCGCGAGGACCCGATCGATCGCCTCATGCCGGAAGTCTGTTGCTGGCAGCTCGCGCACGATCGCAGCGAGCCGGCCATCGAGCATCGTTCCCCCCATCATGGCGTGCAGCACACCCTCGTCCAGCAAGAGTGGTGCTCCAAACAGGGGGGCGCCGTCGAGAGGTGTGACCAGACGATGCGCGCGCAGCGGCCGACTCGAGCCGAGCACCATTGGATCGCCGCCGGCGAATGCGTTCAGCGCGAGTCGCAGCACGACCCTGGACATTCCGGTGCGTTTCGCGAAGTCCGGCTCGAGCTCGGCCGCCGCGCATGCGAGTAGGACGTCGCGCTCGAACGCAGATAGACCGAACGCACGACCGATCGTGATGATCGCGGGGGCGCGCTCGATCAGTTCCACTGAGATCTCGGTCGGAGGGCAGGGAGTCACGGGGTGACCTGCGACCACGCGATCTAGCGCCAACATCACGCGCGCCATCTCGCCTTGCAGATATGTCCAGTTCGCGTCTACCCACCGATCCATCGTGGAAGCGTTAGCCGTGCGGTCCGCGGTGTCAATGGACGGAGCTGACTACGGCGAATTGCGCGCGACGTGCGCCAGGGTTCATTACGGCGCTCGTAGATTGATCTGATGTCGCGGGGTTACGCGATTTGATCGAAGATCGATCAAGGTAGGAATTTCGGAGGGCTGG